>DATKFW010000156.1:0-56135 GCA_035511075.1 Vulcanimicrobiaceae bacterium | reverse complement strand
GTCGTGCTTCTCGATAACAAGATACCGAAAGCCGCGGGGTTGGAAGTTTTGAAAGTTGTCAGGGCCGACGAACAATTGAAGGCGATTCCGGTTGTGGTGCTTACTTCCTCGCGCGAATCGCAGGATTTGGCTGATTTTTATAAACACGGGGTCAATGCTTATGTGGTAAAACCCACGGTATTTTCCGAATACATGAGCACGGTCAAACAGCTCGGCGCTTTTTGGGCGGCGGTCAATGAACCTCCGCCGGATCCGGGCGATAGATCGTCGATGGACAGCGGCGGTGGTCAGACGGAATGGTCGCTAAGATGAATAAGTGGGGCGGACGGCACACTTCCTGCGGTTGTCATTATTGAGTTGTGTGCTCGCCCAACCGCTAATGCGGATTGGGCGCGGAGTTTGGACGCATTGACCGTCCAGACTCCGTTTTACGCTTTGCCCATGCCGTCTTCGGCGCGCTGCACGATGCAAGCTGCGACTTGCATCCCGGAAACGTCCCGATGGGTTACGCATGAGAATAATGGAGATAAGCGAGCAGACGACCTCTTTCAGCGACTTGGCGTTTTTCACTGAGCCAGAGCTGGAACAAGAGGTTTTTAACCATTTCCTACTCACTGCCCGCGATTCCCATATTTTGGCTAACATTCGGTTTGGAATGGTCGATGGACTGCTCACGGTAGCGTCCAGGCATTTTATGCCGGAATTAAAGGGAATCATTGAAACCTGCCTAACGGAAGCTTGTGAGTGGGTTGCGCTTACAAAGCAGACGGAAATGCAAGCCGCTCAAATGAAGCAAGATGTTAAGAAGGCCAAAATTGAACTTGTGTCTAAGGCATTCGGAATTCCTGTCAGGAAAACCGCTTCCCAGCCCGCCAAATCATCGCACGTAACGCAAATTCAGAATAGTGGACTCAAACGCCTCGTGCTTCCAGACTATTGAAACTCGCGCAATAGAGCGACGGTTTGTCAGTGATATTGTGCCGACACGACAAGGTGTCACCTTGGCATGACACCTTGGCACGTTGGGCTGCCTTTCTCTACTGTGCCACGGCGCGGTAGAACTGTTGCGGCAAGGCTTCCTCGGCGTCGTCCAGCAAGGTAATGAGGCCCGTTGGAGTGGCCGTGACGGTTTCCAAGAGAACCCAATTCACCAGGTCGGCGGAGCTCTGGATTTGGTAGACGTGGCCCGGCGTCCCGCTGAAGGTGAGTTGAATTCCGGCGCTGCCAGGACTCGTAGCGTTAATCTGGAGTCCATTGGGCGGAAGGAACTGGAGCGTGACAAAGCCCACGGTTTCGCCGCCGTGACCATCCGAGTAAACGACTCCAAACGCGTCCGCATTCCCAGTGAGATTGGCTGGAGGCCGATAAGTGAGCGTGCTTCCGCTGACGGTGATCCGGCCTCCCTGGTCAGAAACGGGGTCCACATTTTCCAGAGTGATAACGTTGCCGTCCACATCGGTTACGTTGGTCAACAACTCGCTGATCGGAATGGTCACCGTGGCGCCCTTTGTCGCCACGATTACCACACCGTTCGCCACCGGTGGATGATCCAGCAATACCGTACGGCTAGCGAGCACACTGTTGCTGCCGTAGTTTAGGACCGCTTGGATCACCCAAAACGCTGTGTTGGTATCGTCGGTGTTAAACGTCACCTGACGCAATAGAGCTGTCAGCATTTCAGAGGCGACGCCATTGGTTCCGAGGGAGAAGACCAGTGAGTTGGACGTCTGATCGAGCGTCGCAAATGCAACGCCGCCGTAACTGACGCTCGCACCTTGCACTCCGATTTGACCGACGCCTGTGCCCTGAGACGGCACAGCCAGAGCTTCGTCCGGGCCGGCGTTGGTGGCGATGGTGACGGTCAACTGGCCGCCCGCGTAATTGATGCTATCGCCATCATTGACCATGGCATTGGTGTCCAGGGGAATAGGACCGTTGCCCACCACGAAGTAGGCCGGATCGGAGTCAAGCACAAGGGCCGCGACGATATTCAACTCCGCATCGACGAGGACTACGTTGTAATTGGAAGACAGGTTCAGCGGGTCGACCAGCGCCGGAATGATCTGGTAAATTCCGGCGGGTGAACTTGTCAGCGCGACTGAATTGAAGGAAGCCGAAATCGCGTCTCCATTCAAAAGCCCGACGATCGTGCCGGTAAAGGGGGGATTGGCGGTCCCATACGGACGAGTGAGGCCGTTGGCTGTGACCGTCAACGGGGCGTTGGCCACTGTCAACACTCCATTGACGGTGGTGACTTGATAGTTGGGATCGGTTCCGCCGCCGGCAAAAATCGGATAGGCGCCAACCGGGCTGGTTAAATTGGCCGACGTCGAGAGCGTGATTCCCAGGACGATCGGGTCCTCGCCGTTAGCCAAACCGGTGGAACTAAAGGTCAGTTCTGGATTGGAGGCGCCGTAGGCTCGGGTCTGGTTATTGGCGGTTGCGATCACCGGCGCCGGCGTCACTGACAACACGCCGGGGGCCAAAGTGAAAACGTAGTCTGGATCGGATCCGCCGTTCAGCGTGATTGGGTAGCTGCCGACGGCGCTGAAGGGGGTGGCGGTTGTGCCGGCTGTGGGTGGGGTCTGGAGGACGCCCGCGTTGTCGCCGTTAACGAAGCCGCTATAACTAATGGTCAACGCCGGATTGGTGGCGCCGTAAGTCCGGGTCTGGAAATCTGCGGTGGCCATGAGAGGCACGGGGGTGACGGTCAATGTCCCGTCGACCAAATTGAAGATGTAATTGGTGTCGCTGCCTCCTGTCAATATGATGCCATAGCTTCCCGCGATGCTGTTAGTCTCGGCCGTGGAAGAGGCGGTTGGCAAACTGCTGATTGCATTAGTGTCCTGGCCGTTGACAAACCCGCTGTAGCTGATGGTCAGCGCCGGGTTGGGCGAGCCGTAGAGGCGGCTCTGATCCATGGCCGTGGCGGTGAGGGTTGCCGGGGTGACGCTGAGCGTGCCGTTAGTGAAGTTCAGGGCGTAGTTTGTGGCCAGTAGCGTTCCATTTGTGGCAACGATGTCGTAGGTTCCGACGGGGCTGTTGGTGTCGGCACTCGTGCTCAATGAGGGGGCGCCCAGCAAAACGTTGGTGCCGTCGCCGTCCACAAAGCCAGACAAGGTGTATGTCAGCGGCGGATTGGTCGAGCCATAAATCCGGCTCAGATTGTCGGCCGCAACGGTCAAGATGGCTTTGCCCACGGTCAACACGCCGTTGGTGAAGCTAAAGCTGTAATTGGTCGCGGCCAGAGTGCCCTGGATGGCGGTGATGACGTAGGTTCCCACCGGGCTGAAGATATCGGCGGAAGTGGACAGGCCGGGTGCGCCGGTTATAACATTTGTTCCATCGTCATTGAGGAAACCGGAATAGGTGGCCGTCAGCGGGGGATTCGTCACTCCATAGAGACGGCTTTGGTTGTCCGGTGTGACCAGCAAGACAGCGGGCGTCACCGACAGCGTTCCGGGCAAGTACTCGACGGTGTAATTTGCGGCGGTTTGTCCGGTCACGACTTGAATCAGATACGAGCCGATCGTCGTATTGGTACCAACCGGAACGCTATTGGTGTCCAGACACGCGAAGGCTAGAGTTCCGGTCAAGGCGTTCGTGGTGTCGCCATTGACAAATCCGCTGTAACTCACCGTAAAGACAGGATTCGTCTGTCCATAGGCCCGGGTTTGGTTGGCAGTTGTGCCCGTCAATGACGCTGGTGTGACCGAGAGCGTGCCGGCAGTATAACTAATTGCGTAGTCTGAATCGAAGGCGCCACTGGCGGTTATGGCATAGGCGCCCACAGGATTGGTGGCGGTGGCGATGGTGGCGAGGGTGGGCTGCGTCGTCAGATTCGACGAAGTGTCGTCGTTGACAAAACCGGAAAAACTGGCGGTCAAGGGCGGCAAAGCCGCGCCGTAAATCTTGACCTGGTTGCTGGCGGTGATCATCAGGGGGGCCGCAGTCACCGTGAGCGTGCCGGGAAGATAAGAAATCGCGTAGTTGGGATCGAGGGCGCCGCTCGCCGTAATCCCAAAAGTGTTGCCGCTCACGTGACTGCCAGCGGTGGCGGTCGTGATGAGGGTGGGTCCAGGGATCAGATTCCCCGGACCGTCGCCGTTGACAAAGCCGGTATAACCGGCGGTCAAGGACGGCAAAGCCGCGCCGTACATCTTGACCTGGTTGCTGGCGGTGATCGTCAAGGGGGCTGGAGTCACCAAAAGGGGAGCGGCAATATAGGTAAAGGCGTAGTTGGCATCGACGGCGCCACCCGCGAAAATTTGATACACGTTGACAGGACTGCCGTTCGTGGCGCTGGTTGTGAGGGTCGGCTGAGTCGTCAGATTCGACGAGGTGTCCCCGTTGGCAAATCCGGAAAAAGTGGCGGTCAAGGTCGGCATGGCCGCGCCGTAAGTCATGACCTGGGGGTTGGCGGCGATTGTGAGCATGGCCGGAACGGCCAACACGGTGGCCTGTGTATATGTTGCCGCGTAATCGGCATCAGCGGCCTTGGTTGCTTCAACGGTCACTTCACCGCTTCCGTTCGTGATGACGAGGCTGTCTCCGTCAACAATTTGCCCGGGCCCACTGACTACGATGTAACTGATGGCTCCCAGGCCCGAACCGCCACTGGCACTGAGCAGGTTGCTTGAGCCATAGGTTTGTGACGCGGCGGGTGTGAAGAGAAGCGCGGATTGGGCGGCCAGATTCACGATCTGCGTGAATTGGTTTGACGATCCGAAAAAGTTGGTATCGCCCGCGTATACTGCGCTGATGACATCGTCTCCAACTGGCAGGTTGGTGGCGGAGAACGTGGCGGTGACGCCAGAGACTGATGCTATCAGGCTGGCCGAACCCAGCAGCGTTGCGCCGTCGCTAAAGCTAACCAGGCCGGTCGGCGCCGTTAATCCGCTGGCGGGAGTCACCGTCGCGGTCAGCGTGACCGGGTCTCCCCAAGCCGACGGATTCAAGATGCCAGAGACCGTCATGGTGGTGTTCGTCAAGAGAACAGCCGCCGGGGTGATTATCAACGCGGGCCGCAAAAGGGCTATGCTCGATTGGTAACAGTCGAACACGAAGCCTCCATATCCGCCAGTGACTTCATTGGTGAGGGCGAAAGAGGCAGTTCCACTGTTGTTGAGCGTTGAATTGACGAATGAGGTGACGTCGATAAACTTCCAATCGCCAGCGGTCAATCCGGTCGAGTCATTGACATCGAGCGGGCTAATGAAGTTGGTTGGAAAGGTAAAACTGGCTTCCGTCCAGGAATTGTCCGGTGAACCGTAAACGCTAAGGTAGGGAGTCCCGAACGATTCGCAGACGTGGATTCGAAGAAATGCGCTTCCAACCGGGCCGGTCACCTCGCTCAAATCGAATTTGAGGGCCGCCTCGCCGTCAAGATCATGTGGATCCGGGTTGGCCACCCAATCAACAACCTCGCCCGGAACCGACATAGTGTCGTCCGTAAAAGAGCCTCCTACTTCATTTTCAAGCTCAAAATCGGTCCAGACGCTGGCGCTGGCGTAAACGAGAGTGTTCGTCACAGGCTCCAGGCTAAGGAAAGAGCCGTAGACGTCGGAATTGTCTGTGACCAATCCATCGGTGGCCAAAATGCCGCTGCCCCCATTGGCTGAAGAATTCCCGCTAAAGGTAAGATTAGTCTCTTCCGCCACGCCGCCTGGATAAACAAAAATGGCGCCGCCTTTGCCCTGGCCACTTTGTCCGCCAGCGCTTCCGCTGCCGCCGACGGCTGAATTGGCTTGAAGAATGACGTTTGAGAGAATGACCAGGGCGCTTTGCCAAACGCAGACTGCGCCGCCCAATCCCGCGCCGCCGCCGCCACCGCCGCCCGTCAGGAACATTCCTGCCGTGCCCCCTGTGCCGCCAAATCCCGCGCTAGTGCCTCCAACGCCGCCTGGAAGACCCAGAAGACCATCGGCGCCGCCGCCGCCGCCGCCGCCGCCAAACGAACCGTTTCCACCTTCGCTGGCTTGGCCATAAATCAAACCGCCGCCACCGCCGCCACCGCCGGGATTGGCGCCAGGGTTGCCACCGTCATAAGATCCATCTTCTCCAGGGAACGCTAAAGCGCCAGAACTGCCGCCCGCGCCGGAGCCTCCGGAACCGGCGGTGGTTCCACTTCCGTTGGCTCCGCCAATGCCGCCGGTCACGGTGTTACTGGCGAAAATGGCGTCCAGGATTGAAACAGTCGAGGACGCGTCGGCCAGCAAGCCGGCCCCCATGCCACCGCCGCCGCCACCGCCGGCACCTCCTGCGCCCCCATTGCCGCCGACAACTCTGCCGTATGCAATGGTGAGGCCGCTGATGGTCGATACTCCTCCGCTGAAGTAAAACACGCGGCTGGCGTTATTGCCGCTAATGGTCAGCAGGCCCAATCCCGGACCAATAATCGTCATGTTGGTGTTGACAGTGATTTGTCCCGAGGTGAGCGTAATGGTCTGGCCCAACAGAGTTGGGGCAAAAATGATCGTATCGCCGCCGCCGCCGGACACGAGGACGGCTTCCCTGAGGCTTCCCGGGCCGCTGTCGTTGGTGTTTATCACTTCCCAGGTGGCGGCCTCAATGACGGAGGCGCCGCCGAGAAAGACGGCCGCAGGCAGGATTACTGAAAGGAACAAGTTGCGGACACGTCTCGATATCGACGTGATTGACAAGTTTGTTTTTGTTTTCGGTTCGAAGGTAGTTTGATTATTTCCCATAACGTCGCTACTCTAAACGGGAAAATTCGGTATGTGCTATTAGGTGTTCTACCTGACCCTTTAATCAGACATTATAAGTCCGCGCAGGATACAAGAAGCCCGCTTTGCGGCTAGGATTCCGCGGACAGTCGCGAAGGATTGGGCGTAACGAGAGTCTTATTGAAAATCGTACACGACGACTTTTTGGCAGGTCTTTTTGAAAACAGTATTGACAAATTCGACGTGCGACGGGTGCGACTGGTAGTCGTCCTGGGTCTTTTTATCGGGGAAAATTAAGTTGAGCGCGACCTGGTAGGTTTGATCGACGACGGGACGATGGCTGGCGGCCATTTTGCCGGCGTGAAAATGCAGCACGCCGGGAATCGGGCGCAAATATTTTTCCATGCCGGCCAAAAGTTCGTCGGCGGCCGTCGGATTGGCGGGGTCGGTCCAAAAAATGACAACGTGAGAGAACATGTTCACAGTGTGTTTCAGGGTGTGTCCCAGTGGCCGAATCGGTCGGCGGGTAACTTCGCCGACTCGGGATAGACAAGATAGACGGTGTTCCTGGATTGGCGCCAGGCGTTGATGACGTTTTGTCGGGTGTAAATGTGGCGGACGTGCTGGCCCTTTTGCAGATTGGTGGCCGGATCGTTTATGACCACGTCGCCGGTTTCAGTGAAACCGATGCAGACAGTGAGATGCCCGCTGCCGGTGTCGGTCCGTCCGGGCTGGAGCAGATGCCATGGGGCGGAGATAACGACCGGGATGCCGGCGACGATCCAGTCTTCCAACTCAGAAATGTCGCTGAAACGGGTCACATAGGCGCGCATTCCCTCGAAACTGCCGGCGAACGCCGTGTTGAAAGGCCAATTACCAGTGCCAAAGCTGCTGTCAAATATCGACTCCGCGACTTTGGGAACGTCCACGTCCAATTCCGGGCGGCGCAAAACATCACTCCAGCGGGCCAGCACCATGGAGAGCGAGGTCGGGCTGCACCAGCCTTGCTCCTGCGGGTACGAATGCTGGGAACGTTCCGGCGTGGCGATGATCACGCCCCACGCGGCGCGGTTTGGCGGCAACGGGTCCGGCCGCGCGCGATTGTCGAGGAAACTGAGGCCGAGAAATTTCAGGCCCGGAGTGGCGCCGCTCCAGGTCACGCGCAATTGCGCGCCGGCCCCCGGACGTTTCACAATCCACGTGTCAGTCCTGACGTTGCCGTCGGCATCTTTCTGGCCGCGCGCACTGTGGCGTTGAGCGGAAGACGACCAGACGCCAAGCGTGTAAAATTTGGTTTGATGATCGGGATAAATGCCGCGCGCTTCGACTTTCATCGTGCCAGTGATCGGAGCGGCGTTCCACGAGGCGATCAATTCGTTCCACTGGATGGGCGGCTTGATGACCGGAGAGAGTTGGACAACGTCGCCGTTGGTCGCGGTGTCCGTCTGGAAATCTTCGAACTTGTGGATGCCGATGAAGCGGCATTGGTCCGCCGGAGTGGTTTCGTCGGTTGCCGCCAGAGGAATTGTAAGGACGCTGGTCATCAGCACGCCAAGTAGAATGAACTTAGTTGGCATCTTTCTGAGCATGCAGGAACGGCTGGAAACGTTCGATCAATTCTTTGGGAATGCGCTTTGGCCGTTCGTCGATGGTGGCGCAAACGTGGCGCGTCTGGCCCTCGGCCAATCGATGCCCCGCCGGATGCAAGACCTGGAAACCGAAATTGAGGCGGATGCCTCTCATTTCATTGATCCAAAGCGCGATGGTCAGCAAATCATCGTAGCGGGCGGGTCCCTTGTAGGCGATGTTCAAATCAATCACGGGAAAAGCGGTGCCGCTTTCCTGCAATTGCAAGAGGGGAAAGCCGGCCTGGCGGAAGAACTCGCCGCGCGCTGCTTCCAGCATGTCGAGATACCGGGCGTAATAAACGTGATTGCCCACCGTGCATTCCGAGTAAATGACTCGATACTGATGTTTGAAGACCGGCTCCGCCATTGCCGGGGTACTCTATATCGCGGCCCGAGAATGTCGAGGCTAAAGAATATTTGAATCGGGGCCGGTGATGGTAAACTCAGGACGACTTGAAATTTGATCCCATAGCGAGGGTGTTGGAGGTGTCGGTCCGTGAACTGGCGGAAAGCGATGAATTCAGGCGCATCGGCTTTGATCGCGGCGAGGGGTGGCACAGACTTGGCCTGGGCGCGGAGTTGCACGCGCGCGTCCTGCGGGAGCGGTGCGAGGGCCGGCCGGGCTATCGGCGGGAAGTGCATCTTCAATATCGCTGGCCGGTGGAGGATTGGACTGCGGTGATTACCGGACGACTGGACGGTTGCGCGCCCGACGAGGGCGGGGGATGGCTGGTGGAAGAATTCAAGTCCGCCTATCTGCCGGGGTCCGGGGCGGTGATGGAAAGCCACAAACTGCAACTTCTGATTTACTGCCACTTGTGGGGCCGCATGGCAAATTCTCCCGTTTCCGGCGCGTTGATTTATGTGGACCTGGTTTCGGGCGAAGAGTTTTGCGTGACGGTCGATTACGACGCCGCCGCGATCGAGCGCACGGTGCAGGGGCGGTTGCGCGCCCTGCTGGCGACGTGGCGGGCGGAGGCCAAAATCCGCGAACAGAAGGCCCTTGCCGCGGGCGCCATGCCGTTTCCCCACGAGGAGGCGCGGCCGGGCCAGAAACGCATGATCGACGCGGTGCGGGAAACTTTGGAAACCGGCGGAAACCTGCTGGCGGAAGCGCCGACCGGCTCCGGCAAAACGGCCGCCAGCCTTTATCCGGCAATGGCCCACGGGCTGGCCACGGGACGGCAGGTGGTATTCCTGACGTCAAAAACACTACAACAGAAGATGGCCGTATCCGTTTTGCGGGGGTTGAATCGCGACGGCGCCTTTCGCACCGCGCAAATTCGCGCCAAGGAAAAAATGTGCGCCAATGACCGCGTTCTCTGTCATGAAGATTTTTGCCCGTATGCCAGGGATTACGCCGCGAAAATGGAGAAGTCGCGAATCCTGGATCGATTGCGGGAGGCAAACGCGCATTATGACCCCGACACGGTTTTTGCCGAGGCCAAACGGGAAAAGGTCTGTCCGTTCGAGGTGCAACTCGAACTGGCGCGGAGGGCGGACGCGATCGTCGCCGACTACAATTATGTGTTTGATCCGGGGGCGGCGTTGAGCCATCTGGACCGCGAAGGGCTGGGGGAGGCGATCCTCCTGGTGGACGAGGCGCACAATCTGGCCGATCGCGCGCGCGGGATATTTTCGCCGGAGTTGTTGGAGGGCGGTTTCCGCGACGTTGCGGGGCGGTTGTTGCTGCAATCGGGCGGCGTGTTCAGGGAACTGACGCGCGTTGTCGAGAGCGTTGCCGACGTGCTGCGGGAAAGCGCGACGGAGGAGGCCGCCGCCGAAGTCGAGCCGCCGGTCGGGGCGTTGCGCGAACTGTGGAAGCAATGGGAGCCGGCATTCATCGGTTACCTTTCCTGGAAGCGCGAGACGAAGCTCGCCCTGGCGGAAGACCCGATTGTGGACCTGCACTTCGCCTGGCAGCGCTTCATGGCGATCTTGAATTTGTTCGGGCCGGGATTTGCGTGCGTCGCGGGCAAGCGCCCGGACGGCGTCCGCCTTGCGCTGGTTTGCCTGGATCCGGCCCGCGCCATTGCGCCGATCTTTCGCGCGGCGGGGTCAAGCATTTTATTTTCCGCCACACTTTCGCCGGTTGAAGTCACGCGGCGGACATTGGGCCTGGAACAGGAGCGCACGGCGACGCTGGCGCTGCCGCCCCCTTTTCCGCGCGAGAACCGCAAGGTGATGATTCTGCCGCAGGTGCGAACGACCTTCGCGGCGCGCGCGAAAAACTTCGGGACCATCGCGGCGCTGATTGCCGAAATGTCGGACGCGCAGGGGGGGAATGTGCTGGTGCTCTTTCCGAGCTACGAATTCTTGGAACAGGTTTCCGCCAGGATGCCCGGCACTCGCGCCGCGCTGGCGGTGCAGCGTCCGAATCTTGCGGAACGGGAGCGCGAGGCCATTTTTAAGACGCTGGCATCCGCGCCGCGCGACGGAGTCCTGCTCTTTGCCGTCCTGGGCGGAATGTATGCCGAAGGGGTCGATTATCCGGGCGAATTGCTCACGGGGGTTTATGTGGTTTCGCCGGCGTTGCCGAAGGTCTCCTTCGAGCGCGAGTTGTTGCGGCGCTATTTTGACGAAACGGAACAGGCGGGATTTGAATACGCCTATTTGCAGCCGGGCATGACGCGGGTCATCCAGGCCGCCGGACGATTGATCCGCAACGAAACTGACCGGGGCGTCATCGCGCTGCTGTGCCAGCGGTTTCTCCAGGAACCTTATGTCAGCCGGCTACCGCGCGATTGGTACGATGAAAGCCCGCTGGAGCTGATCACACGTTCACCCGCCAGGGAGATTCAGGATTTCTTCAAACGCGCGAAGCATTCCTCAGCCGCGCTGCATCCGGGGCAATCGGGCTAATTCAATACCGGGAGATATCTTGGCAACTCATTCCGGGGTGACGGTGATGGTGTGGGTCACTGGCACGAAGGCCGCCTGGATTGCGGCCACGAGCGGTGCGCGGGTTTGTTCGGTGTCGGCCACGGTCTTTTCCATATCGGTTTTGCCGTCGTCGCCGTGGAAGTGTTTTTTGATTTGCTGGGTTTCGTACTCCTGCTTTTTCGCGATCGCCTCGTCAACCGCGGCGAACGCCGCCGAGAAGGGGTTGGTCTCAAATTGGTCGGCCAGGTTCACGCCTATTTTGAGTTGCTCGGCGGAAAAAGTCCGGCTCGCGGTTCCCCAGGTCACTTGATAATTCTTCGCTTCGCCTCCCTTGACGATCAACATCAGGCGATTCAAATCCTGGTTGAACGGCACCAAGGTCATGCCGGACCGGATGCTCTGGGCGCTGTCCGGCTCGCCCGTGGCGCAAAACGGATAGCGCATGCTCATGATCGTCATCGCGCCGTTGCGGAAGGAAATCAATTGGTGGCCGGGCGAGACAGTTGCCTTGCTGGAGCGAAAGTCCACCGTAAACGTCCCAATGTCGCCAGGAACGTCGAGCGCCTTAAGGAACGCGTAGGCCATGACCAGGTGGCCTGCCCAGCCGGGGTGGACGGAGTCCTTCCCGGCGAACGCGTAATTGGTCCCATACAATTGCCGGGCGACATACTGCGCCACATACATGTTCCAAAAGACATCGGCGAAACCGGTGTGCTCGACTTGGGCAATGTTGATATCGATGTCGCGCAAGGCGCAGAGGCTGATGTTTCGTTCCAATGCCGTCCCTTTGACAAAACTTCCCCAGGGCGGCATCGTGAATCCCATGCAACCGGGCGAACCGACGACGACCCGCGTTCCGGCATCTTCAAAGGCCAAAACGGTGTCGGTCATATTTGAGGCGTAGGCCTGGCCGATGGCCAACTCATACGGGCGGTAGTGGAAGTCATTCATGCCGTAACATGTCGTGGCGACCGTGGGATGGAAGCGAAGAACGTCATTGGTCATTCGATTCAGAAAGCCGGACGCCTGCTCGCCGCTCCAGCCGTATTGGCGCGTGCTGATGTTCAACTCCGGCAGCGCCACAGTCAGATAGGTCTCCATGATGCGGGAATACATCCTTTGCTCCGTGATCGAATCACCGCAAATGGCCAGGCGATCGCCTTGACGCAGGAAGAGGCCGTGGGGCTGCGGCGCTTTGACGACGTCGAGATTCGTGTAGTAGGGATCGTTATTGGGCAGTGTTTCGGACGATTGCGCCAATGCCGGCAAGCAGAGTGACAAACTTAACAACGCGATCAGTGGTGCGATTTTCATGAGATAGATTTAGGCCAGCAGTTTGCCGATGGCAACTCGAATGAATTACAGAGGCGGAAGAAAACTGGTTTCCAGAAACCGGCGGAAGGTGTCGCGGTGTTGCATGACTTCATCGTGCGGCAATTCGCTGAAGAGAAAAACCAGGTGATGGTCCCGCAAATCAGCGGCGGTGGCGTTGGTCTCATTGGCGCTGAAGAACGGCACGCCGTTTCCGGCAAGGGCCGTCATCAGGGCTTCGGTTTCCTCCTCGGTGCCGCCGTGTTCCGTGAAGAGGTCGATGAAGCGGCCGGGATGATGGTCAAACCAGAGGGCGAAGCGCTCCGTCCTGCCGTAGAGAGCGTCAAAGAGCCAGACTTCGCGGATGTTTTGGGTCAGACCGCCGCGCGCAAGAATGGCGGAGATGACCTCGTACCCTCCGCTGTGGCCGGAAAGAACGATCCTTCCCGGCCCGGCGCTGTCAATAATACCGTTGGCGCGCAGCGTTTCGAGCGCCTCGCCGATGAAACGTTTGAAGCCGCCGTCATCCTCGAGTTTGCCGCCGAAGGAATCGGACGCGTTGAACGGCCCCTGCGGCACGATCAGGATCGCGTTGCGGGCGGCGGCGGCGAATTGTTCGGGCAGCCGGTACTTGCGCAGGGCGTTGGTGACGTTGTTGCCCCAGCCATGAAAGTGGACGACAAAGTCGATCGTGCGATGGGCGCGAAAACCCCTGGGGATGAAAAGCGCCACGGTGCTGTCCTGATAATGTTCGGCGGCGGAGAAGAATTTGCCGTCGTAAGCGTGGCCGTCGGCTCGCAACGGATGCGGGAACGGAGCGGAGGCGAAATTGGTGATGATCAAACGGCCCAGGGGAGCATACTCGCTGGCGGGATCGGCGGCGCCCAGCCGGGCCGCGCCCAACAGAAGAGTCAAGACTAAAAAGTTCCTCAATTGATGAATATGGATTCGTTGGCCTGGAGCAGGGCGTGGGCATACTTGACCCACGAACCGATGGGGCGCAGTTGGCCCGGCCCCAAACTGACCATCGTCATGGCGCGGCCGCCCTTTTTGGGAGTCTTGCGCTCGTCGCGCTGCTCCTTCATCTGGTCCCGGCTGGCCTGGGTGATCTGGTCCGGCGCGGGCGATTCATCAATGAAATCCATGCCCAGCTTGATTTCCACCCCGTTGGGTTCCCGCTGGAAAATCCGCTCGTAAAGGAATTTGATTCTCGCCTCTTCGCCCTCGAGGTCCTGGAACTCGGGGCGGTTGACCAGGCGCCGGCCCAATTCGACGACCAGGGGATTGTTCATCATGAAGAGGGCCTGCTGCGGCACGGTTGTATCATACCTCTTGCCGGTGGTGATGTCCGGATTGGCGAAATCGAATTGACTGTAAACCTCCGGCAGGTTGCGGCGGTCCACCTTGCCGTAGAGAGTGCGGCGATGCGAAAAGCCGCCAACGCCCGCTTCCAGTTGGACGGGGCGCCCGCCTACTGTCAAATCTAATTGTCCGCCGATCGCGAGAATCGAATCCCGGATTTCCTCGAATTCCAGCCGCTGGATGTTTGCGCGCCACAGGAGCCGGTTTTGCGGATCGACCTGGGCGTAGCGGGGATTGTTGGCCGAGCTTTCCTGGTAGGTGTTGGAAAGCATGATGAGCCGGTGCAATTTCTTGACGGACCATCCTTCGCGCACGAATCGCGCCGCCAGGTAATCCAGCAACTCGGGATGACTGGGCGGGTCGGACTGGTTTCCAAAATCGTCGGGCGTGAGCACGATGCCCTGTCCAAAATGATGCAGCCAAACGCGATTGACCAGGACGCGCGGGGTCAGGGGATTGGCTGGGTTTACGATGGACTGCGCCAATTCCAGCCTGCCGCTGCCGAACCTGAAGGGCTGGCGGTTGGGACCGGAAAGGATTTCCAAAAAGCGCCGGGGAGCCATCTCGCCTTTATTTTCCGCCTCGCCGCGGATAAAGACCGGCGAGTCGTGGGGTTTGGTGGTGTCATAGAGGACCGTGGCGCAAGGGGGCGAGCCGGGATCGGTCAATTGCAGTTGGGAGATCTTGCGGCGAAGCTGGTTGTCGTCCCGGCGCAGTTCCTTTTTTTTCTCGCTCTGCCCCCGGATAGCTTTCATTTCATCTTCGCCCTCGACCAGTTGCTGGTTCAAGGCGTTGAGTTTTTCAGCGAAGTCGCGGTATTCCGGCGTCGGCTTGACGGGCGCCAGCGGGGGTTCCTCGACAGGCTCGGCGCAGCTATCGAATATCCCGCGCAACGAATAATAATCCTGGGTGGGAATCGGGTCGAACTTGTGGTCGTGACAGCGGGCGCAGGTGACGGTCAGCCCCAGGAACCCTTTGCAAACGACGTCGATGCGATCGTTGATGATGTCGTTTTTGTTATCATTGAAACGGGGTCCCAACGTGAGAAAGCCGAGGGCGGCCAACATGCTGGAATCCTTCCCGGCGGGCAATTTGTCGGCTGCCAACTGTTCAAGGACGAAACGGTTGTAAGGCTTATCGTCGTTGAAGGACTTGACCACGTAATCGCGATAGGTCCAGGCATAAGGATAGAGCGGGACGTCCTTGTTTTGATTGATATCTCCTTTTGTGTCGGCATAACGGGCCGTATCGAGCCAAATGCGGCCCCAACGCTCGCCGTATTGCGGGGAAGCCAGGAGGCGATCCACCACTTTGGCAAAGGCGTCGGGCGACTGATCATCGACGAACGCCTGCACCTCCTCCGGGGTGGGAGGCAGACCGGTCAAATCGTAAGTGGCGCGGCGAATGAGGGTCCGCCGGTCCGCGGGGGGATTGGGCTTCATGTCGTTCTCCTGCAACTTCGCCAGGATGAAGGCGTCAATCGGATTGGCAACCCAATTGGTCTGGTCCACGTCGGGAACGGCAACATTCCTGATTGGCTGAAAGGCCCAGTGTTGGCTGCGGTTCTTGCCCCAATTTTGCGCGGCCATCCCTGTGCCAGCGGTGCGAGGATCGGGCGCGCCCATTTTCACCCACTGCTCGAGGCTGGCAATCTGATCGTCGGGCAGTTTCTTGTCGTGGGGCGGCATTTGCAGATCGGCGTCGGTGTAGCGGACCGCCTTGATCAAAAGGCTTTTGTCGGGGTCGCCGGGGACGATGGCCGGTCCGTTTTCGCCGCCTTTGAGAAGGCTTTCGCGAAACTCGACGGACAAATTGCCCTTGAGCTTTTCGGCCTTGGAACTATGGCACTTGTAACAATTGTTGACAAGAATGGGGCGTATCTTGTTCTCGAAAAACTCGGTTCCGGCCTGGGTGGGCGCGTCGGCCCGCAAAATCGGCGCGCACAGGACAGCCCAGGCGGCCAGGGATACCACGAAGTGGGAGAGGCGCTTCATGGACTGCGTTCAGGCCATCACGCCCTTGACGACGTTGCCGGAGACATCGGTCAGGCGGAAATCCCGGCCGTTGTAGCGGTAGGTCAGCTTGGTGTGGTCGAAGCCGAGCAATCTCAAAATGGTGGCGTGAAGATCGTGAATATGGACGGGGTTATCGACCGCTTTTTCGCCGAACTCGTCGGTGGACCCGTAAACCGTGCCGCCCTTGACCCCGCCGCCGGCCATCCAAATGCTGAAGCCTTTGGCGTTATGATCGCGTCCGGGTTTGGCTTCGCCATTGCGGTCCTTGGTCGGTGTGCGTCCAAATTCCCCGCCCCAAATGACCAGGGTGCTGTCGAGCAAACCGCGTTGCTTCAAATCGGTCATGAAAGCGGCGACGGGCTGGTCGATCTCCCTGGCGCTTGCGGGGAGTCGCACGGCGATGTCCTGGTGATGGTCCCAACCGCCGGCCCAGACCTGGACGAAGCGCACGCCCCGTTCCAGGAGGCGGCGGGCGATGAGCATTTGGCGCCCCTGCGGCGTTTTGCCGTAAAGCTCCTGAATGGCGTCCGGTTCCGCGTTTAGGTTAAAGGCGTCGGACGCGGCCGTTTGCATTTTGAAAGCGATTTCGTAAGCCTCGATGCGGGCTTCCAATTGGGCGTCTTTCTGGAGGTCCTGGGCGTGGAGTTCGTTGAGTTGCTGGACCAAATCCAACTGGCGGCGCTGTTCGCCGGGGGAAACGTACGGGCTGCTGATGTTCTCGATCATCTTGCTGACGTCACCCGAGGAGGTATTAATGCTGGTGCCCTGATAAACGCCGGGCAAAAAGGCCGAGCCCCAATTCTGCGTGCCTCCAGGAGGCAACCCGCCGCCGTTATGCAGGGAAATGAAGCCGGGCATATTTTGATTTTCCGTGCCCAGACCATAAAGCGACCACGAACCGAGCGACGGCTTGGGGATCTGGCGCGAACCGGTGTTCATCATCACGGTGGCAATTTCGTGGGCGGGGATGTCGGTGTACATTGACCGGATAATGGACATGTCATCGACGTGCTCTGCCAGTTTCGGAAAGACTTCGCTGACCTCAATTCCCGAGCGGCCGGCGCGCTGGAATTTGAAAGGAGACGGCATGGCGACGCCCCGGCCGCCAATGGATTGGCCGTCGTACTTGGCCAGCCCGGGCTTGGGGTCCCAGGTATCGACCTGAGACGGCGCGCCCTGCGCGAAAATATGGATTACCCGTTTGGCCTTGACGGGAAACGGGGGCAGTTTTGCCGACAACGGCGACATATTGGGATCGGCATCCATGCCGAAAAGGGAATCTTCACGGAGGAGCGATGCCAGGCCCAAGGCGCCGAACCCCATTCCGAGACGTGATAAGAACTGGCGGCGCGTCGTATAGGGGGAGCGCACGCAATTATTGCAGAGATCGAACATAAACACTCCTGTTACGGGTTATGGCTCAACATTTTCTGACGTAAATTAGTCCAAATAACGCATCAAGGCAATTAAAATGACGCTGCTGGCGCCGGGAAGGTTACAGCCATTATCATGCCAGAGGTCGGAATCCGGAACCAGAAGCCGGATGTTCTCTCTGAAATGGACATATTTTATACGGATCGGTTTCGTGATGAATCCATCACCTCTTGATATGTTGCCGGTGGAATTTCGGTTCCTGCCCTTGGGCCTGAAATGACTTTACTGCTGCCGGAGGCGGAAGTAGGCGGCGTAGTTGGTCACATTGGTTCCAAAGAAATAATTGGTCCCGGAAGTTGTGAACCCATTGGTGATATTGCTCCAGGTTGTGGAGGCCAGATCGGTGGCGGTCTGCAACGTGAAATTTGTCGCCCAGGCCGGCCATGAGATGGCCAGTTGCTTGCCAGCCAGGGCGATGCTCAACGGCGGCAGCAAAGTGAGCGAAAACACGGTGCCGGCGCCCCAAATGCCGCCAAAATTCGCCGTCCCATAAAGAGTGTTACCCGACAAAGTCAAACCTCCCCGTGGATTTGCGCCGTCGCTGTTCGTAGAAGCAGGAGCAGAAGTGAAGCTATACAGGACGGTAAAATTCGCGCCATTGGTGTTGACGGCGAACAGGGTGCCACTGCCACCACTGCCACCCAACGTTGCCGTTCCGTACAACGTGTCTCGCGATAAAATCAGTCCGTGCGGTTGGGTTCCATCGGCGCCCCCTGTGAAAACATATATGTTCGTGAAGTCCGAGCCGTCGGTGTTGAGTCTGAAAATCGCTCCGGCGCTTCCGCTGCTGACCTCTCCGGCAGTCCCGTACAGCGTGTTGCCCGACAAGACCAGGCTGGGGTACGATCCGCCTTGTTCATACTCGTCAACAAGGCTGAGACTCTGCAAGTTTGTAAAACCCGAGCCATCGGTATTTAGTCTGAAGACGGTGCCGCCGCCGAACATTCCGCCGTCCTCGGTCGTTCCGTACAACGTCGTTCCCGATAAAATCAGGCCGGCGTACGGACCCGCTCCGTCGGCATTGGTATAATGATTATCCTGGGAAGCATCGAAATTTCCGAGGGCGAAACTATGCAGGTTTGTGAAACCGGTGCCATCGGTGATCAGCCTGAATACGGTGCCATTGCCCGACTTCCCACCGGCCTCCGCCGTTCCGTAAAGGGTATTGCCCGATATAATCACGCCGCCCAAGGGCTGAATTCCATCCGCATTAGTATAAACAAAATTTGTCGTTGGCGCGAAGCTATGCAAATTCGTAAATCCCGAGCCGTCGGTGCTGATCCTGAAAACCGTCCCGTGGCTTCCGCTGCCGCCAACCTCTGTCGTCCCGTACAATGTGTTTCCCAATAGAATTGAACCGGTAGGCTGATCGCCTTCATTGGTGCCGATTGGGAAGTTATGCAGATTTGTGAAATCCGAGCCACCGGTATTAACCCTGAATATGGTGCCTCCGCCGAGGATGCCGCCGAACACCGCGGTTCCAAATAGCGTATTGTTCGATAAACTTAGTCCGGCGCCCGCAAAGCCTCCGACGCTGTTGGTGGTGGTGGGTAAGTTAACAGCACCTGGGAGCGCGGGGAACGTGTACAGCACATTGAACGTGTTGGGTTGAGCGTAAACCGCCTGCGGACCGTACAACGAAAGCAATCCCACGATGAGCATCCTTGCTACTTTGCAGTTCATCCGGGATTTTGGCTCCCCGCAGCATCGTTGCAAGTTTTTTCATCGTCTTTCGGTCTCCATGCTCCGTTTTTACTGAAATGCTGTGGAAACTCGGCCAGCGCCCGTCTGCGCGATTGCGTTGATTACGGGTGGCGGTCTGTGTTTGGGGGGATGGCGATCGTGATGCACAGCCCACTGCGGTTTATGGCGTTGATACGCGATAGAATCTCGCTGGATACAGTTGGGCCGCGCCATCTGTAAATTCCCACGCGCCGGTGTCTGAGGCGACATTGGTGAAGATAGGCTGCCAGAGTACCGGCGGCATCAGGTTCGTCGCCGCCCAAACTCGACTGCTGGCGTGCGGGGTTGTCACGACCTGGAAGGAAACGTTGCCGTTTCCGTAGAGGAACTCTCGTGAAAGCAGCGTCAGGATGTTGGCCTGCGCAATACAAGGCGATATAGTAGTCCCAGCGACCGTAAAATTGCCACCCGCGTAGAGATGGCCAAAGTGATCGGTCGCAAGCGCATAGACATCTACGGTGCCGAAATCGGGCGGGCCCAGGGTCGCGCCGGAGCCCAGAGCCGACCACTGGATGCCGTCCCATTTTGCTATGGAATTCGCAGAGATATTTCCGGCGGTGTCGAAATTGCCTCCCACATAAAGATTACCGACGTCGTCCAAAACCAGAGATTCAACCTCCAGTCCGACAGTCACCCCCGCCCCTAGAGCAATCCAGTTGCTGCCGTTCCAACTTGCGATATTATTGGCCGACACACCGCCGGCAGATTCAAAAAGTCCGCCGGCATACAGATTGTCAGCCTTGTCCACGGTCAAAGCAGATACGGTGACAATCCCCTGTGAGGTGAATCCGGATCCCAACGGCGACCACCCGGCGCCATTCCATTTCGCAATGTAGTTGGCAGGGACGCCGCCGGCGTTGGTAAAATAACCGCCGGCGTAAAGGTTACTCGAACTGTCAGTTGCCAATGCCCAGACGTTCCCATTCTCATTCATGCCCGAGCCCAATCCCGACCACCGGTTCCCATTCCATTTGGCAATGTAGTTGGCAGCGACACCGCCGGCATTGGTAAAGTAACCGCCCGCGTAGAGGTTATTAGACCTGTCCACCGCCAAAGCCCAAACAGTGGAATTTACTCCCAGGCCGAGGGAAGACCAGGCGGAGCCGTTCCACTTCGCGATATTGGTGGCGGCATTGCCTCCAGCATTGGTAAATGTTCCCCCGGCGTAAAGATTGCCGGCGCTGTCCAGGGCCAAAGCATCGATGCTGCCGCTTACTCCTGAGCCAACGGGCATCCAAGCTCCTCCATTCCACTCAGCCACGTTATTTGCTGGGGTGCCGTCGAGTCCCGCAAACGAACCGCCCACATACAAATTGCCTGCGCTGTCGATTACCGTAGCCCTTACGTCGGTGATGGAAGACGAACTTCCGCTGGCACTAAGAGCCGACCATGATGCTCCGTTCCATTTGGCGATGTTGTAAGCTGTCGTGTTTCCGGCCATGGTAAACTGGCCTCCGGCATACAGATTGCCGGCGCTGTCCTGCGCCAACGCAAGGACATCTCCGTTGATCCCAGTGCCCAATGTGATCCAGTTTGATGAAAATTCAGGGGGTACGTCCTCCGTCCACTCCGCAATGCTGGGACCATACGGTGAGCTATTGCCCGCCACGTAAACTGCGTTGGGGGACTCGGAATCCGCTAGCAGCACTTTGATTCCCCCTTGGACCATAGTATCCAAGCCAGTCCACGATGTGCCGTTCCATTGCGCGAAGCCTTCGGCGGCCATCCCTCCCGCGCTTGTAAAATCGCCGGCCGCATAGAGACTGCCGTTGGGGGTTGCCGCGAGCGCGGAAACGTAATAGTTCAGTCCCGAGCCGAGCGCCGACCATGAATCGCCGTCCCATTCCGCGACGTAATTTGCCGGCGATCCGCCCGCACTGCTGAAGAAGCCTCCGATGTAAACATCACCAAAGCCGTCCGCAGCCAGGGCGTATGTCTCCAATCCTATCCCGGAACCCACCTGCGACAAGTAACTTCCATTCCACGCCGCGACGTAGGTTCCGGGAAGAGTAAAATCGCCGGCAACGAAAATATCTGGATCAGAGTAAACAAGCGCGGAAACACCGAACCCAAACCCATCGCCCCCGCCCAGCGATCCTACAGCGGTCCAGGATTTGCCATCCCACTTGTATACGTTGGCGTACGCGCCGCCCGCATAGAGATTCCCGGCGGAATCGAGCGCGAGGGCAAGAACGGGGCCATCGGCAAGACCTGGGCCGAGCGGCGACCAGTTGGTTCCATCCCATTGCGCCACATTGGTCGCGAGCACCGTCCCCGCAGAGTTAAAGCCCCCGCCGATATACACCAGGCCTGTCTGGCTGTTCACCGCAATGGCACTGACGCTCCCTCCGGGATCAGTGCCAGGCGACCCGTCGTTCAGGCTTACCCAATTGGTATCGGTGAACGCCCCTTGGGAAAAACCAACCTCTGCACTGGCAACCACCAGCGTACAAATCAAAAAACGCAATACCCGGTAATCCGAAGCACGCATAGGCTTACTCGAACCAAAAAGATTACGCTGAACGCACTAACAAACCACTTTTAAAACAAACCGTCAATCTGGAAAGTCAATTGCGATACAGAAGTGGCCGGCTGCCCCGCCATCTACACCTCCTCATTGTGCAATCCCCCTCCCGATCCATTTTCAAAGCACGCTTTTCAGCCCTTTGGCGGCCAGACGACGCCGGCCAATTCTTTGGGCAACTGGCCGGGGTCCTCCGGATAAAGCAGTTTCCGATCAAGCGTCTGGCCCGGTTCCAACTCCTTTTCGGGAGCGCCGATAACGAGCCAAAGAACGTCGTTTTCAGTATCGTTGAAGACCTGGCGCAACAGCGCCGGCCCAACATGCACTCCTCCATGCCTGGGCACGGTGAGCGTTTGGTCTCCGACGCGCATGCGTCCAACGCCTTCGACAACAAAATAAAATTCCTCCATCTTCGGATGGCGGTGAAGCGTATTGGCGCTCCTGGGCGGAAGCCGCCAAAGCCTGGCGCCCATGATCTCGCTCCCGGTTCTTTCAAGAAAATCCGCATTGGGAATATTCATGATGTTGGATAGCCGCCAGACGAGGTCGTCGGGCTTGATCAGGAAATAAGTGTCTATCGGTTTCATAACCATTCAGAGGGTTCACACGCTGCGTTTGTCATTGCGCGGATGCGCTTGATCTTCGGCGCTGCCGCGTTGGACTAATCGCCCTTCAAGTTTCTGAGGAAAAAAATAAACAGCCGGTCCAGTTCCTCCGGCTTGCGGAATTCCGGCCCGCCGTGCCCGCCTCCAGGCACGACGAAAAACTTCACGCGCACGCCCGCCTTTTGCAAGGCGTCGGCGAGCAACTGGCTCTGCTCAAGCGGCACAATCGGGTCCTTGTCGCCGTGCATGATCAGGAAGGGCGGATCGTCCTTTGTAATGTAACGAATGGGATTGGCGCGTTCCGCCTTGTCGATGTTTTGCGCAATGGGTCCGCCGATCAGCCGCGCCGGCGCCGAATCAGCGGGGTCCTGATTGCTGTCGCTGGAGTGATTGGCGATTTTCGTTAAATCCGTCGGGCCGAACCAGTCGCACACGGCCTGGACGCGGCTGGAAACGTTGGAGTTTTCGCCCGTGTCGAAGTCCTTGGTGTCGCCTGTGGTTCCCAGGAGTGCGACGAGATGGCCGCCAGCGGAAGCGCCCCAAACACCGATGCGATCGGGATTAATGCCGTTTTCCCGGGCGTGAGCGCGCAACCAGCGAATGGCGGCTTTGCAGTCGATCAATTGCGCGGGGAAAATGGCGTCCTGGCTGAGGCGATAATTGATGCTGGCCAGCGCGAAGCCATGAAGGAGGAATCGAAGGCCCGGAGGTTTTTCCTTGTCGCCTTCCATCCAACCTCCGCCGTGAACCCAGACGATGAGCGGCCAATTGGTTCCCGTGGCGGGAAGATAGAGGTCAAGCGTTTGGCGCGGGCCGGCATCGCGTGCATAAGGGATATTGAGCAGCATCCTGGCGCCCTCCGGCAATCCGGGAGGCGGGGAATCGGCGGCGCGGCTCGACGACGCGAGCAATGCCGCCAGACACACAATGGACCGGGCAAATTTTACGCTAATTTTCATAAAAAACAGCCGCCTCATCAGCCATGCGACAACTTATCAGGCGTCAAGAGCGCGACGAGACCTTAAGCACGCGCCAGGCCCAAACACTCAGGGACGCGGCGGCTACGGTCATGATGATGAAAAAAG
Organism: Vulcanimicrobiaceae bacterium; assembly: GCA_035511075.1. Lineage (GTDB taxonomy): Bacteria > Verrucomicrobiota > Verrucomicrobiia > Limisphaerales > Palsa-1400 > DATAUD01. Next base: position 32,859 of record DATKFW010000156.1, on the reverse strand, counting down.
GATCGGTCGCCACGCGCGGGCCTTCCGCGAACATGCGCGCGATATGCACCAGAGTGAGCAGCGCAAATACCACGCCGGTAGTTATGACATACGCTTTCATAAGTATCGTCTTTCGGCGGGAAACCGTGTTTCAGCGCGAGTCTGCCCGCCTGACGAACAAAGTTTAACCACCCCTGGGCAATTGGAGTCAACCGCCATTTCAGGCTTTTCCCTTTGGCCTTTCCATTTTGATTTCGCCAATCATCTTTTCCATCGCGCGTCCGTAACGAATGTAGCTGTCGTAGATCATCCGTTCGTCGGCCGGCGCCGAGGCCTCGTGGAAAACCACCGCGACGTGCGGTTCGATTGAAATGCCGCCGTCGTATCCGCGCGCAAAGGCGTCCCTCAAAATATCGCGCACGCGTCCCTGGCCTTCGCCGGGATACGTGTAAACACAATCGTTTTTCGCGGGGATATACGTGGCATCCTTGACGTGGATGTGGGCCACGTGATCGCGGATGTGCTCCCAGAATTCCCAGGCGTCCTGGCGCGGCCAGGGATGCGGCTTGCTGCGGTCGGGATTGAACACGGGGTTGCCTGTGTCAAAAACCCATTTCAAGCCGGGACAGTGTTGGAGCAATTGCAATCCGTGCCGCCAGCTCATGCCGCCGTAATTCATGCAATTCTCATGCACCGGCTGGAGTCCTTCGTCGCGAAACAGGTTTGTCACGTCGGCAATGCGGCGGAAAACTTCCGGGGGCGTCATGTTCTCGTCGTCCCCAGGCTTGAAACTCATGATGCGCACATATTTCGCGCCGACGCGCTTCATCCGCGGAATGCAGCGGCGCACTTCGTCGAGCGTGATTTGAAACGGGTCGGAGATTTTTTTGGACCAGTTGGCGATTGCCGATCCAAAACAATAAACGGCCAATCCGGCCTCTTCCAGCCTCCCCGCCGCCAGATCGAATGCCTTGTCCGGGATGTCGTGAAAATTGCCCTTGGGAAAACCCGGCACTTCGACCGCCCGCATCTCGATGTATTTCCAGCCCAGCTCGCGAGTCGCCTTGATTTGCGTTTCCAGCGGAAGGCCCGCCTCGTCTCCAATTCCGGTGAGAATCATAGCATGCCTTATCGTCGAAAAGACCCGGTGAAATCCTCATTTGAAACCGGCGCCACCTTTTTCTCGAATTTCGAGGCGGCGATCAGTTCGTTGAGCTTCTTCTCGTAGGCGGCGCCGTCCAGTGGCAGTTCGATCGTGCGCTCCATGAGGCCGGAGTAGAGAATAACGTTGGCCAATTCGATGGAATGGATGCCTTCCTCGCCGGGGGCGATGAGCGGGACGCCGTCGAGGATTGCGTCAATAAAATTCTGGGTGAGGGCGGCGTGCTGGGCGGGTTCGGAAGTAATGGGGATTTCGATTTTCCAGGCCTCGGGCTTTTGAAAGCCGAGGCGGGAGGTCTTGCTGTGCTGGAACATCGAGACTTCGTTGCGGAAGAAAAGGAGGGCGTCGTTTTCCAGGAGCACCTTGCCCATTTCCCCGGCAAGCTCCAAACGGCTGGTTCCGGGGGCCTCGCCAGTTGTCGAGATGAACGTTCCGGCGCCGCCGTTTGGAAATTCCATGTAAGCCGTCACGTTGTCCTCGACCTCGATGTTGTGGAAGCGTCCCAGTTGCACGAAGGAACGGACGCGCGCCGGCATGCCCAGGAGCCATTGCAACATGTCCAGTTGATGGAGGCATTGGTTGATGAGGACGCCGCCGCCTTCGCCTTTCCAAGTGGCGCGCCAGCCGCCGCTGGCATAGTAGGCCTCGGAACGAAACCAATCCGTCATGATCCAGGTCAGCCGCACCACCTGCCCAAGCTGGCCTTCGGCGATGAGTTTCTTGATTTTTGCGTAGCGCGATTCGGTGCGCATCTGGAACATGGCGGCGAAGACCTGCTTCGGAAATTGCCGACGGACGGCGATGAGTCTTTCGGCGTCGGCCTTGTGGGCGGAGATCGGCTTTTCGACCATGATGTGCAAACCGGCCTTGAGGGCCGCGATCCCCAGGCTGGTATGTTGATAATGCGGCGTGGCGATGATGACCGCATCGACTTCCCCGGAGCGGATCAATTCCCCGCCGTCGGCAAAGACCTTCAAGCCGCGCTGTTCGTACTGGGCCAGTTTATCTGCGAAGGCGTCCGAAACTGCCCTCAACTCGACCCGTTTGACTTTTCCTTCCAGGAGATAGGCTGCGTGATGGCTGCCGATATTGCCCATTCCGATAATGCCAAGGCGAACAGAGTTCATGACTTGTCCGGGCAAGGTGCGTGGACGGAAAATCCGGCGCAAGCAGATTCGATTGCCTCTTGGGGAGCGGGATGGTAAGTTTGGCGCATGAGAGCGATCAATCTCCTCGATGCTTTGCAAAGGGAGAAATTCAAACCTTTCGAACTGTGTCTGAACAGTGGCAGGACCATTCGAGTGAAACATCCTGATTGCGTCCTGTTCAGCGAAAACAAGACGGTTGCGGTCGTCGCCGACGGCGAACATATGCACATCGTGGATTTGGATTCCATTTCAAACCTGTCGATGAAGGAAAGTTGAGCCAAGTCAGAGAACAACTTCGTGGGAATGCCCTGATTTGATCGGTAAATCCCTCGTCGGCAAGAAGGTTGCTTAAAGGACGGGCGTAGGTCGTTTGTCTGTTCGCAGGCTGGATTTTGGAGTACAGAAATGAGCAAGATGCGCAAAAGGACGCTTTCCGTCTGAAGTGATGTTAAGAAAATACAACCACGATAAGTTTTTCGATGAGATGCTGGATGCCAACGGCGCCGTCCGGGCCCATTACCGCCAATTCTGCTCGCTGTTCGATTCGCTGAACGCGACCGAGTTCGAGGACAAGCGGCATTCGATCGATCTGGCCTTCCTTCGACAGGGGATCACTTTCAACGTGTACGGCGATTCACAGGGCGCGGAGCGGATATTTCCCTTTGATCTGGTGCCCCGCATCATTCCGGCCGCCGAATGGGACCATCTGGAACGGGGACTGACGCAGCGGATCACGGCCCTGAACCTTTTTTTGCGGGATATTTATCACGGGCAGAAGATTGTCAAGGACGGGGTCATACCGGAGTTTTACATCCTTTCGGGCAAACATTTCCGGCGGGAATTCGTCAACATCAAGGTTCCCAAGGACATTTACATCCACGTCTGCGGCACCGACCTGATACGCGGGTCCGACGGTCAGTACATGGTATTGGAAGACAACGGGCGGTGCCCCAGCGGCGTGAGTTATGTGCTTGAAAATCGGCGGGCGATGAAGCGCAGTTTTCCGGAGATGTTCGAGCGTATCGGGGTGCGGCCGGTGGAGAATTATCCGGAGGAACTGCTCAAGATGCTCCAATACATCGCCCCCGCCGGTGTGGCCAACCCAACGATTGTCCTGCTGACCCCCGGCGCCTACAACAGCGCCTACTTCGAGCACACGTATCTTGCGCGGCAGATGGGCATTGAAATCGTGGAAGGGCGCGACCTTGTGGTAAGCGACTCGCGCGTATTCATGCGAACGACCAAGGGTCTGCAAGCCGTCGATGTGATCTACCGGCGCATAGACGATGACTTTTTGGACCCGACGGTGTTTCGGCGCGATTCGATGCTGGGAGTGCCGGGATTGGTGCATGCCTACCGAGCGGGGAATGTGTCGCTGGCCAATTCGATCGGGACGGGGATCGCCGACGACAAGGTGATGTATTATTTTGTGCCGCGGATGATCAAGTATTACCTGGACCAGGATCCGATCATCCCGAACGTGCCGACGTATCTGGCGAGCGAGGAGAAGGACAGGCAATATATACTCGACAACCTGTCGAGCCTGGTCGTCAAGGCGGCCAACGAATCCGGCGGGTACGGAATGCTGATGGGCCCCAGGGCGGAAGCGCAGGAGATCGAGGCGTTTCGCGAGCGGATCCAGGCCGATCCCCGCAATTACATCGCGCAGCCGATGATTTCCTTGTCGCGCCATCCCACGCACGTGGAGAGCTCGGCGTTCGAGGGGCGGCACATTGATTTGAGGCCCTACATCATATTCGGCGAGAAGACGACCATCGTGCCGGGGGGATTGACGCGGGTGGCGTTGCGCCCCGGTTCGCTTGTGGTCAACTCCTCGCAAGGCGGCGGGAGCAAGGACACCTGGGTGCTGTATGGAGACGAATAAAGATGCTTAGCCGGGTCGCCAATTGTCTTTACTGGATGTCGCGCTACATAGAACGGGCGGAAAATGTGGCGCGAATAGTCGATGTGAACCTGCAATTGCTTCTGGACCTGTGCAACCTGGACGACGAGCGGCTGGCCGAGCATTGGATGCCGATCGTGGAAAGCACGGGCGACGAAAAGGTGTTTCTTAAATTGCACAATAAAGCCACCGGCCAGGCGGTGACCGAATTTCTGGTGTTTCAATCGGCAAACTCCAATTCCATTTTTTCATCGATTTGTCAGGCGCGTGAAAACGCGCGCATGGTCCGGGACCAGATCACGATCGAGTTTTGGGAGGAGCTCAACCGGCTCTATCTATTTGTCCGCTCGCCCGAGGCGCGGAAAGTGTGGCGGCAAAGCCCGAGCGAGTTTTTCCAGCAGATCAAGGCGGCCTCGCTGCATCTGGTGGGAATTGGCGACGCGACGATCCTGCACAACGAAGGCTGGTGGTTTTCGCAGGCGGGGAAATTCATCGAGCGGGCGGACAAGACATCGCGCATCCTGGACATTCGCCACGGGAGCCTGCCGGAGCGCGGCGTGCCCACGACCGTCACCCAGGGCGACGCGCTGGCGTGGGCGGCCGTGCTTCGCTCGTGCAGCGCCTGGGACGCCTACAAATCCCTTCGCGGGGCGGAAATACATCCCAAGTACGTGGCCGAATTTCTGCTCTTCAACGAGGACTTTCCGCGCTCGACGCGGTTTTGCGTGGGTGAGTTGAACCGCGCGTTGCGGCGCATTTCCGGAGTGCGCAGCGGGCGATTTTCCAATGACGCGGAGAAACTGTGCGGGCGCCTGGAGGCGGCGTTGCAATTCACCACGGTGGACGAAATCTTCGACCAGGGTCTGCATGCGTACCTGGACCAGTTTCAGGACAAGCTCAACGACATTGGGGCGGCGCTCTTTGACGCTTACATTTGCCAGTCCTTCACCGATGAAGGGTCGGACATGATGATTCAGCAGGAGGAACAACAGCAGCAAGCGGGGAGGAAACGATGAAACGAATTGGCATCCTGACAGCAGGCGGCGACACGCCCGCGCTTAACGCCACGATTCATGGCGCCGTCACGCGCGCGAACCAGCTCAAGATCGAAATTTTCGGATTGATCAAGGGATTTAACTCGCTTTTCAATCCGCAATTGCCCCACGTGCATCTCAACCCGCTTTTTCAGGAGATTCCCGAGCTGGACCCCACCAAAGGCGGCACGCTCATCGGTTCCTCGCGCGATTATGTCGATCCAGAAAAGACGGAGGAGTTGGACATCATCGCCTCGCGCCTCAGGAAGCTTGGAATCGAGGGATTGATTTGCATCGGCGGGGACGGAACGTTGAACGGGTTGCAGCCGCTGGCCGACCGGTTGCCCACGGTCCTGGCGCCCAAGACCATCGACAACGACCTGGGTTTGAATTATCCGAGCGAACCGGATGAATGGGTCCGCTCCAAGGACGGGGAGGGCACCAAATACAAATACCGGCGCAGCCAATCACACGCGGTATTCAGCCTGGATCAAATTGTCAATTACGCCACGCCCGGTTATGCCACGGCGGTGTATGTCTCGGCCACCGGCGTCGAGCGCATCCGCACGACCGCCGAGAGCCACCGGCGCATTGCCATCATCGAGGTGATGGGGCGGCATTCCGGGTACATCGCGATGGGAACGGCCTACGGGCAGCCGGACATCATCCTGGTGCCGGAAGTGGCGATCGACCTGGAGCGTATGGTGGAGCGGGTCAAGTATCTTTATGATTTACAGAAGAACGTCGTGATCGTCTGCGGCGAGGGGATCACCGATGAGCAGGGGCACGAGTTCGGCGCCGAATCGCAATCCACCGACCCGTCCGGCAACATCGTCCTGAGCGGGGCGGCCGAGGCGCTTCGGGCCAAGATGATCCGGATGATCGGCGACCGTTATTTTCAACTTTACAGGCGAAGCGAGGCGGCGCACGAGGCCATCTTCATCCGCAAAGTCGGCCATACGCAGCGCGGGGGACGCCCGATTTTATTCGACCGCTTTTACGCCGCGCAGTTGGGTGGCAAGGCGGTGGAATTGCTGGTGGAAGGCCGCAACAATGCCGTGGCCATTCTCCAGCACAACGATCAAAAGGGTTTCCACGTGGACGGTTACGACGCCAACCGGTTTCGCGATCGATGGGGCCATATCCATGCCCGCTACATGCACCCCTCCTTTTACGACCGCGACCGGATGATGCCCTCGCAAACGGGAATTGATTACCTGCTGCCGATATTCACAGACGCGATCGGAGAGGATGACATGGAGGTGGTGCGGGCGAAATTGTTCGCGCCCGGGTGCCTGACCCACGCGTATCACAGCATCAACACGGATGTTCAAAAGCGGATCCGTTACATCCAATAGCCAGGCGTCTCGATGAATCCCTTGAACAAAACTCTCTGCCTGCGCTAGCAACTCACAAAGAACCCAATGCCAATTCACGTCGCCCTGCATCACCGGACAACCTACAAGTATGACCGGCTGGTCTCACTGGGTCCCCAGGTGGTGCGGTTGCGTCCCGCCCCGCACTCGCGCACGCGCATCCTGAGCTACTCGCTGCGGGCGCGGCCGGAGAAGCATTTCATCAACTGGCAGCAGGACCCGCAGTCCAATTACCTGGCGCGGCTGGTTTTTCCGGAAAAGACCGATCTCTTTGAAGTCCAGGTCGATCTTGTGGCGGAGATGTCCGTGCTAAACCCGTTTGATTTTTTCCTCGAACCGGAAGCGGAACGGGCGCCATTTTCCTACGCCGCGGCGCTGGATCACGAGCTGGCCCCGTTTCGGCTGGAGTGCGAACTGACGCCGCGCTTCAAGGACTATTTTCAAAGCGTCCTTGCCCCCTTTGAGGAAAAGAAAGGCGATGCGCGCGCGCGGACGATTGATTTTTTGGTGGCGGTCAATCAAAGCCTTTGCCGGGACATCAAATACTTGATTCGCTTGGAGGAGGGCTTCCAGACGCCCGAGGAGACGCTGGTCAAAGGCAGCGGTTCGTGCCGCGATTCGGCGTGGCTGATGGCGCAATTGCTTCGCCATTTCGGCCTGGCCACCCGTTTTGTCAGCGGATACCTCATCCAGCTTGTGCCGGACGTGAAGTCGCTGGACGGCCCGAGCGGCGCGGAACAGGATTTCACCGATCTGCATGCCTGGTGCGAAGTCTATTTGCCCGGCGCGGGATGGATAGGACTGGACCCGACCTCCGGGTTGATGGCCGGGGAGGGCCATATCCCGCTTGCGGCCACGCCCGATCCGCAAAGCGCCGCGCCAATCAGCGGGGCGGTGGACGATAGCCAGTGCAAGCTGGAGTTCGAGATGAAGGTGACGCGCATTTTTGAATCGTCTCGCGTCACCAAGCCTTACACGGCCGAGCAATGGGCGGAAATGGACAAACTCGGCCGCCAGGTTGACGCGGATTTGCACAAGGACGAATGCCGTTTGACGATGGGAGGCGAACCGACTTTTGTTTCCATGCACGATCGGGAAGGCGCTGAATGGAACACCGTGGCCCTGGGCCCGTTGAAACGAAAGCTCGCCGATGACCTGATGCGCCGGCTCAAGAAGCGCTTTTCCAAGGGCGCGCTCCTGCATTACGGACAGGGCAAATGGTACCCGGGAGAATCGCTGCCGCGCTGGGCATTTTCAGCGTATTGGCGCAAGGACGGCCAGGCGATCTGGGAGAATGAGGAGCTTATCGCGCTGGAAGGCAAGGATTACGGGCATGGCAACAAGGAGGCCGAACATTTCATCCAAACCCTGGCCCAACGATTGGGCTGCGGCGGAAAATGGATCATGCCGGCGTTCGAGGATGCCTGGTATTATTTATGGAAGGAACGCCGCCTTCCCACCAATGTCGATCCCTTGAAATCCAACCTCAAGGATGAGGAGGAGCGCAAGCGGCTGGCAAAAATATTCGAGCAGGGATTGGACAAGGTGACCGGCTATGTCCTGCCCTTGCAACGCGGGATGAAGGGCACGGCGCCGTGTTGGACGACCGGCCCGTGGTTCTTACGGCCGGAACGTTGTTATTTGATACCCGGCGATTCGCCCCTTGGATTCCGCCTTCCGCTGGATTCGCTGCCCTGGACCAGCGCCAGTGATTATCCCTATCTTTACGAGCGGGACCCGCTCGAAACGCGACCGCCTCTTCCGCCGCGCGCGGCGAAGGAACATGAGCGCCAGATGCCGCCGCAATGGTCCGAACGCCAGGCTGGCGCGTCGTTCGTCGGCGGAAAAGTGCTGGCGCGCGGCACGGCGTCCGATGAAACCCGTGCCGCTGCCCCGCAGGAATCGGCGTGGTGGATCGCCCGGACCGCCCTGTGCCTGGAAAGCCGGCACGGGAAGTTGCACGTTTTTATGCCGCCGGCGCACGCGCTGGAGGACTATCTGGAGTGCGTCGCGGCGGTCGAGGAAACCGCCAAATCGCTGGGCCTGCCGGTGGTCGTGGAGGGATACGCGCCTCCGCGCGATCATCGCTTGAATGTGCTGAAAGTGACGCCCGACCCCGGGGTCATCGAAGTGAACCTGCATCCGGCGGCGTCGTGGAATGAGTTGGTCGAACAGACCGAGGGGCTTTACGAGGAGGCGCGCCAAGTGCGATTGAGCACGGAAAAATTCATGCTGGACGGCCGCCACACCGGCACGGGCGGCGGCAATCACCTGGTGCTCGGGGGGCCGAGCGCGCCTGAATCGCCGCTGTTGAGGCGGCCCGATCTGTTGCGGTCGCTGGTGACCTACTGGCAAAACCATCCGTCGCTTTCATTCTTGTTTAGCGGACTTTTCATCGGCCCCACCAGCCAGAGTCCGCGCGTGGACGAGGCGCGCAACGATTCGCTCTATGAATTGGATGTGGCCTTCCGTCAGATTCCCGACGGCGGCAACGTTCCGCCCTGGCTGACCGACCGCCTTTTTCGCAACCTGCTGGTCGACGCCACCGGCAACACGCATCGGGCGGAATTCAGTATTGACAAGTTGTTCCCGCCGGAAAGCAGCGCCGGACGGCTCGGGTTGCTGGAATTGCGCGGCTTTGAAATGCCGCCCGATCCGCATATGAGCCTGGCGCAGCAGTTGTTGGTTCGCGCCCTGGTTTCCCGCTTCTGGCGAAAGCCCTACACGCAGTCTCTGGTGCCCTGGGGGACCGACATCCATGACCGGTGGATGCTCCCGCACTTTGTATGGGACGATTTTTGCGATGTGATCAAGGATTTGCGTGATCATGGCTACGCGCTGCAAAGCCAGTGGTTCGAGCCGCACTTCGAGTTTCGTTTCCCGCAGTATGGCGATCTGGACGCGAGCAATATTCACCTGGAAATCCGGCATGCGCTGGAACCGTGGCACGTTCTGGGCGAGGAGCCGGGGCCGGGCGGGACCGTGCGTTATGTCGATTCCTCGCTGGAACGCGTGCAAATCAAAGCCAGCGGCCTGACCGATACGCGCCACGTTATAACCGCCGGCGGCTGGACGTTGCCGTTGCACCCGACGGGCGTCAATGGCGAGTTTGTTTGCGGCCTGCGCTATCGCGCCTGGCAGCCACCCAATTGCCTTCATCCGACCATCGGAGTCCACACTCCGCTGGTTTTTGACGTGGTCGATACCTGGAACAATCGAAGCATCGGCGGCTGCACCTATCACGTGATGCACCCCGGCGGGCGCAGCTACACGACCTTTCCAGTCAATGCTTACGAAGCGGAAAGCCGCCGGCTGGGGCGATTCTTCCGCCAGGGGCACACCGGCGGCGCCGTCAAACCGCGCCTGGCCGAGAGGAGCCGGGAATTTCCCTTCACGTTGGACATGCGGAACATCCGTCCCGCCTCCCGCGTTAATTGACGGGCAACGCAGTCTGGTTGAACTTCATGGAAACAACCCGGCAAAAAAACGGGCGCGTCGTCAAGATCATCGCAAAGCTGAAACGAGCCTATCCCGACGCTCGCCTGGCATTGGATTTTTCAAATCCGCTGGAGCTGTTGATCGCGCTGATCCTGGCCGCCCAGGCACGAGACGATCGCGTGAACGTCGTGACGGCGGAATTATTCAAGAAGTACCGCTCCGCTGCCGATTGGGCGGACGCCCCCGCGCCGACCGTGCAAAAGGAGATCAGCCAGATCACATTTTTCCGCGCCAAGACGCGCTCCACTCAGGGTGCGTGCCGGATGCTCGTGGAAAAATTCGGCGGGACGGTGCCGGACAACCTGGACGATCTTCTGGCTTTGCCGGGAGTCGGACGCAAGACGGCGAACGTGTTATTGGGCAATGCCTTTGGCCGCATGACAATCGGCGTGGACCGGCACGTCGCCCGCGTGTCCGGCCGCCTCGGATTGACGCGGCAAACGGACCCCGATTTGATCGAAGGCGATTTGATGAAAATTGTGCCGGAACGGGACCGGGTTAAATTCTGCCACCTGTTGCAATACCATGGTCGCCGCATCTGCGTGGCGAAATCCCCAAAATGTCCCGATTGCCCAATCAACTCCCTCTGTCTCTATCGAGACAAGACAATTTAGCGGACGCGTCGCGCTACTCAGAGTCCCGTCGGCGGCGGTCTGTGACGCTCGATTATTGCGCATAATTTGTCTGGCGGAACGGGGCCGATATCGTACACTATTCTATTGTCGCTTTTATATCTTATGAATCTCTATTTCTCGAAGGCCCGTACTGTTTTCCTGGCGTGCGTTGCCCCGGCGTTCATCGTCTGGACGGCAGGCGCCCAATCCAACGATTACTCCGGGCCGATTTGGTCGCTGGTGGACGCGCAGAAGACAATCGCCGCTGCGGCGCAGGTCACCGCGGCCAAATATCCGGATTGCGACGACGCCACGGTTGAGAAAAAAATGATGCGAATCTACCGCGCCGACGGCACGGGGGAATGCCAGGACGAAACCTACACCAAGGTGCTGACCGAAAAAGGCCGGCGAAACAACCGCACCCTTTCCCTGAGCTTCATGCTCCCTTATAACACCGTGGCGGTGCCCACGTTGGAATTGATCAAGCCCGACGGACGGGTCGTCCCGGTGGACGTGGCGGCCAATTCCAAGGAAACCATCGACGACAGCCAGATGCAGATGAATATTTATGATCCGAACGAAAAGATACTGCAGGTCAACATCCCCGGCGTTGAAATCGGCGACCTGATCCATTCGGTGACCCGCAACACGATTGAGCGTTCCTACATAGCCGGGCAGTACGCCGACGAAAACGTATTGGAAGAGCCGAGTTACATCCTGCACGAATCCTACGAGGTCCACGCCCCGGCGGACCGTCCGCTCATTCGCATCGCCTTGCGCGACGAGGTGCCGGGGACAGTCACCTACTCCAAGGAAACCGCCCCGGACGGCGGAGTGATTCATCATTGGGAGATTGGAAATGTGCCGCGCATGTTCGATGAGCCGGCCATGCCTCCCTACGAAATGGTTTTGCAACGGCTCTACGTCAGCACGATGCCCGATTGGCAGACCGTCTCCAAATGGTACTGGAACCTGAGCAAATCCCACCTCGACGCGACCACGCCCGACATGAAGCAAACCGTGGACTCGCTGACCGCCGGACAAACCTCCGAAATGGACCGGATCAAGGCCGTCTTTTATTTCGTCTCCAAGAAAATCCGATACATGGGTCTGACGCCGGAAAAGGACCGGCCCGGCTTCGAACCGCACGACGTGGAAATCACGTATGACAAGAAATACGGCGTCTGCCGCGACAAGGCGGCCTTGTTGGTGTCCATGCTGCGCGAGGCCGGTCTCAACGCGTATCCGGTGCTGATCAGTGTCGGCGTCAAACGCGATCCGGAAGTGCCCGACCCGGATTTCAACCACGCCATCGTCAGCGTGCAACTGGAGAAAGGCGATTATCTGCTGATGGACCCGACCGATGAGAACACCCGCGCGCTCCTGCCCACTGGCGATTGCGACCAGAGCTTCCTGGTGTGCCGTCCCGAGGGCGAGGCCCTCAAAATCAGCCCCGTCCAACCGCCCGAAGACCACCTGATGCGCGTGGTGACCACGGGCACATTGACAGCGGCGGGTTCGCTGGAGGCCAAGTCGGATTTGTATTTTGACGGCGTCAACGATGACGAATACCGGAACGCATTCGCGCACATGAAGCCCGACGACCAGCGCCGCTTTTTCGAACGAAACCTCAAACGGGCCATGCCGGGCGCGCGCCTCAATTCCTTCACGCTCACCCCGGCGAACATGCTGGACATGTCTTCGGCGCTCCATGCCGAGCTGGAGTATTCCGCGGACGGCATGACGGCCATCGGCCACGACACGGCAATCGTGAGTTTGCCGTGGATCGGCAAGGATTTCGGCATCGTCAATTTCATCCTCAATGGGGCCGGATTGGACAAGCGGAAATATCCGATGCAAACCTATGTCGCCTGCGGCCTGGCCGAGGGCATTTCGCTCAAACTGACCGGCGGCTTTGGCAAAACGGTCTCACTGCCGACGTACGCTCCGATTGACGATCCCAGTTTGAGTTTTCAGGAGCAGGTCGCGGCGCGCAACGGTGAATTGACCGGCTCGCGCGAATTGACTTTGAAAGTCGTCGAATTCCCGCCTGCGCAATATGCCACCCTTAAGCAGGCGTTGAAGTCCTTGGAGTACGACCAGCGCAAAGCCCCCATCATTGCCGTCGCCGATTCCGGGCTTGCCGCCGCGCCCGACCACACTGGCGACACGGCGCTGCCGCCGGTGCAATCCAACGCGCAGATTCTTGAGAGCCGCAAAGAACTGGTCGTGACCGACGCGCATACCGCCACCTTGAAAATAAACTTCTCCAAACGCATCCTGACTTACGCCGGCAAGATTCGGGAGTCGGAGATCAAAATGCCCTTCAATCCCGCCTTCCAGACGGCGCGATTGACTCGCGGCGTGGTCACGTCCAAGAGCGGCCAGCGCCAGGAAATCTCGGCGGGCGAGATCAACGTGATGGATGCCGGCTGGGACGCCTCCGCCAAACGTTACACCGGCGAAAAAATCCTGGTGGCCAACCTGCCGGGCGTGGAAATCGGCTCCGTCATCGAGGTCGGCGTCGAGGTCACTACCACGAACGGGCCGTTTATTGAAGGCTTTGAATCTTTTCAATTGCCCGATGACCTGGACCACAAATCCTTCACCCTGACCGCCCCCGCTGGCCTGGAGATACACCAGAGAGTCAGCGGCCCCGAGGGACTCATCAAGGAGGAGCATTCGGATCAAGGCGGCAAACAGAGCTTCGTCTGGCAGGCCGATGACGTCCAGGCGCTGCCGCAGGAAACGCAATTGCCGCCCGAATGGGTTTACGATTCCGGCGTGGGATACTTCGTCGGCGACATGGCCTCCTACCTCAAGGAACTCAATGACACCATGGTCAATCGTTCCGGGCAAAGTTCCAACGCCGTGGCCAAGGCCGCGGAATTGGCCGGGCAGGCGCGAGGCAAATTGGAGGCGTTGACGGCCGTGCGCGATTTTGTGGCCGAGTCCATCCGCCTGGCCGGGCCGTCCTTCACCGACCTGCCGTTGAGGGAACTCTCCGCCGCCGATACTACGTTGGCCGATGGTTACGGCCATGCCGCTGACCGGGCGATCCTGTTGCACGCCATGCTCACGGGCGCGGGGTTCCAACCGGAATTTGTGCTCGCGTCGGATTTGCCGTCCATCGCGGGCATCACCAACGTCGCCCTGGCGTTTCCGTTGCCGCGCTCCTTTGATTATCCGCTGGTCCGCGTCAACGTTGACGGGACGACGTATTACCTCAACGACACCGATCAATACGCCAAATTAGGCTCGACCGATTTCGACGGCCGCCTGGGTTTGGTTCTGTCCACACAGGCCTCCGAAATCATTCACGCGGCCCCCGATTGCGAAAACAAAGTCCAGACCGATTACGCGTTGGCGCCCGACAATACAGGGCGGACGCGCCTGAGTGTGACCCGCCGCTATTACGGGGCCGACTACAACGCGAAGAAACGCTACTTTTCCGAGTTGCCGCCGGAGGAACGGCGCCGCTACTTCCAGGAAATCGTCTCCGGCCTGGCCCAGGGCGCGCGGGCCGTGGGGGATTTGACCACGAGCTTCGACACCTATCCCGGGGTGGAACGATTCACCGCGGACGTTGACAACTACAGTGTGTTGGACGGGAATTACTTTTATTTCGATCTCCCTTTCCAACCGTCGCTTTTCGTTGCGGGCGCGGACCGGCGCGCGTTGCCGCTCTTTATTTCGCGGCCGAGCGATTACACGGTGCGCACGGAGATCGATTTGCCGCCCGGCTTCCGGCACGTCGTCATGGCGCCCGGCAGCGAGACGCTCGACGCGCCTGACGGCAGCGGCACCGCGGAAATCACCTCGACGGACAGCGGCGAAAAATGGGCCATCACGCACGAGTTTAAGACCGCGCCCGCGATCATCCCGCCGTTGGATTACGCGGCGCTGCTGAAAGTGGAGTCCACGCTGGGCGAAAAGAGCGGGAAAGTCTTTTTGCTGGAGAAGGATTGAGTACTTGCAAATGGATTTTGGGCACATGATCCGCAGTTCGCCGCACGCGCCGGGTTAGAGGTCCCTTTCATAATCTTGAACCTGCTTGAATCCTCGCGCCGACAGCGCCTCAACAACGGAGTTGAGGTTGGATTTCCTGTTGGCGTAGAAAGTTGTATTTTCGTCGTGCTCCGCGTATATCACGAATGGCTTGGGCGTGGGAATAAATATGAAATCAATCCAATCGCGCAAAGCTGCCTCAAGAAGTTCGGCCACTTCGTCGCGCCGGGTGGCTGCAATTGACCGGTCACGACCAAACTGAGCCGGAAGGGAGTGCCTGGCTAGCAAAGCGCTCAGGTGCTTGGGTTCGAAGACGACCTGATCGATGGTGACACACCCCGCTTGGATCGAATCGTCAGTGGAAAAGATCGTGGCCACAAATGGCTGCAAATCCTTCTGAAGTGTAAGGAATGTCTTCTGAAACCCGCCAGGGGGTACGGCGGAAGCGCTTTAGTGAGCCTGCGGCATCGAAGAGTGTCATGTTCAACTAACCATACACGTCATGGGGGTGGCAACTTCGGAGGGCGACTTTCGCATAAACCATAATGGGAACTTAAATCACTTAAAAGCCGTTAAGCACGTCGATCAATTGGCGCAACCGGCCGTACTGGCGGCGGTCGAAGCCGAACGCGATTCGGGGCAGGTCCAGGTGGTCGTTGTGTTCGGTTTCCTCGGGCGTCGGCGGCACGACGTGGAATTTTTCGCCAATGATGATGTCCTCGAAATCGTCATTGAGCGATTCGATGGCGGAAGGGGAAGGGGGATGTTTGAGGCGAATAATCAGCAAATCCTTCACGGTACGGGTGGAGTGATAATTGCGATAGAATCGCGTGATGATTTTCACGGCGTGGGTGGCGTTGTCGGCGATCTGATACAGGCGCAGATCGTCGGGCGAAATGAGTTGGGCGCGCAAGAGGTGTTCGCGCACGTTTTTGTCCCACGTTTTCCAGTAAGTGCCGCCCGGGCGGTCCAGAAGCACCAGCGGCACCAGGCGGCCCTTTCCCGTTTGCATCAGCGTCAGCGCCTCGTAACCCTCGTCGAGCGTCCCGAATCCGCCCGGGAACAGGACAATGGCGTCGGAATGCCGGATGAAGGTGAGCTTGCGGGTGAAGAAATACTTGAAGGAAATGAGCTTTTTGTCCTTGTCAATAATCGGATTTGCCGTTTGTTCCCAGGGAAGTTGAATATTGGCGCCGAAACTCATTTCCAGTCCCGCCCCCTCGTGGCCGGCCTGCATGATGCCGGGGCCGGCGCCCGTGATCACCATGTAGCCTTCCTGCGAGATTTTCCGCGCGAAATCCACCGCCTCCAGATACTCCTGGCGGGTCGGCAACGTGCGCGCCGAGCCGAAGATCGTCACTTTGGGTTTGTTATCGTAGGGGGCAAAGAGGCGGAAGGCGTAACGCAATTCGCGCACGGCGGTGCGGATGATCCGGGCGTCGCCGCGGTCCTTGACGTCGGTCAGCAGCTTGAGGGCGTTGACCATGATGTCCTCCACCAGGTCCACGTTATAACCGCCGCCCTTGTCGGCGATGATTTCCTGGATGCGCCGGCGGAGGGCCGGGTCCAGGGGATTTTTTTCCGATTTGTCCACGTAAAAACTATGCCGTTGCGCCTATTCGGCAACAAGCCTTAAACTTTCGCGCGGCCTGGCGCGGATTGCCCTGGGATTCCTCCGGGCCAAAAAAATGACGGATTACAAGAACACGTTAAATCTGCCGCAGACCGGCTTTTCGATGAAGGCCGATTTGGTGGCGCGGGAACCCCAGCGGCTCGCGCAATGGGAGGCCCAGCATCTGTACCAGAAAATCCAGGCCCGCCGCGTCGGCGCCAAACGGTTCGTGCTGCACGACGGGCCGCCTTTTGCCAACGGCGATGTCCACATTGGAACGGCGCTGAACAAAATCCTCAAGGACATCATTGTCAAATATCGCAGCGCCCGCGGCCAGGATGCTCCCTACATCCCGGGCTGGGATTGTCACGGTTTGCCCATCGAATACAAAGTCACCCAGGAGATGAGAAAGGCGGGTCAGACGGCGGCCGACCCGGCGGCGATCCGTTCCGCCTGTGAAGCGTCGGCGCGCAAATTCATCGACATCCAACGAAGCCAATTCAAACGGCTCGGCGTGCTGGGCGATTGGGAACATCCCTATTTGACGCTTGACCGCCGCTACGAAGCGGACGAATTGCGTCTCTTCGCCGATATCGTCGAAAAAGGTCTGGTTTACCGGGGCAAAAAGCCGGTGTATTGGAGCATCCCGGCGCGCACGGCTCTGGCCGAGGCGGAGATCGAATATCACGACCACACCAGCCAGAGCATTTTTGTGAAGTTCCCGGTGGTGGGCGAACCCGGCACGTTTGTCGTCATTTGGACGACCACGCCGTGGACGTTGCCGGCCAACCTCGCTGTCGCCTATAATTCCACTTTCACCTATTCGCTGGCGCGCGTGGGGGGCGAGCAGTTCTGGGTTCTCTCCTCGCTGCTGGCTTCTGTGGCGGAAAAATGCCATTGGGCAGGGTACGAAACCGTTCGCACCGCGCTGGGCAACCAGTTGGCGTCGCTGCGTTACGAGCACCCGTTTTGCCGTCGCGGCGGAGTGCTTCTGGCGGGGGATGCTTTTGTTGAAAGCTCCACGGGGACGGGTTTTGTGCATATTGCGCCGGGGCACGGCCTGGACGACTACAATCTTGGGCGGCAACACGGGCTGCCGATTTACTCCCCGGTCGATGACGACGGGTGTTTCGCCTGGACCAGCGACCTTCCCGAAGACCAGCAAATGCCGCGCGAGATGATCGGCAAATCCATTTTGGAGAAACACGGAAAAAGCGACGCCAATGTCGCGGTGCTGCATGAATTGCGCGCCCGCAACGCGTTGCTGCACGAGGAGAATTATCATCACAGCTATCCCTTTTGCTGGCGCAGCAAGACGCCCATCATATTTCGCGCGATGGACCAGTGGTTCATCGGCCTGGAACGTTCGCTGGGCGGCCAATCGTTCCGGCAGGCGGCGCTGGCGGAAATTGACCGTGTCGCCTGGATTCCTGAATGGGGCGTTAACCGCATCAAGGGCGCCGTTGCGACACGGCCGGATTGGTGCATTTCGCGCCAGCGGTCCTGGGGCGTGCCGCTGCCAGCGTTTTACGGGGCCAATGGCGAGGGCATTTTGGACGCGCAAATCGCGCGCAATGTGGCGGACCTGATCGAAGAGCACGGGTCCAATGTCTGGTTCGAGAAGTCCGCGTCGGAGTTATGGGCGGCTGTCAAACCGAAAAATTGGAACGGCCCCGAGGCCGCCGCCAAATCCAGCGACACTCTGGATGTCTGGATCGATTCGGGATCGTCCTCCCGCGCGGTCCTGATGCGCCGGGCGGAGTTGGGTTGGGCGACGGCGGGCCCGGAAGGCTGGCAGGCGGACGTTTATCTTGAAGGCAGCGACCAGCATCGCGGCTGGTTCCAATCTTCGCTGCTGCTTTCCCTGGCGGGCAACGGCGCGGCGCCGTATCACACGGTGCTGACCCACGGTTTTATGGTCGATGCCGAGCGCGAAAAAATTTCCAAGAGCAAGCAAGGGCAGGGGGCCTACGAAAAACCGCAGACCGCCGCCGCGTACGTCTCCAAATATGGGGCCGATGTGGTGCGGCTCTGGGTGGCGTCCCAGGATTATCGCAGTGACATTGTCGTCAGTGATGAGCGGATCAACAAGGTCGCCGAGACGTACCGGCACCTTCGCAACACCGTGCGCTATGAGCTTTCCAATCTTTACGATTTCGACCCTGGCAAACACGCCGTGCCGGATGAGAAATTGACGGCCATCGATCGCTGGATTTTGGCGCGATTTTCGGCGCTCGAAACAGACGTCGCCGCTGCCTACGATCATTACGAGTTCCATGCCGTTTACCAAAAGATCAGCCAGTTCGCCACGGTCGAACTTTCGGCCATTTACCACGACGTGGTCAAAGATCGTCTTTACACGGATGCCGCCAATTCGCGCCGGCGTCGTTCGACCCAGACGGCGCTCCACCGGATGGTGCGGGGGCTGTGCGAAATGCTCTCCCCGATCCTGGCTTTTACCGCGGATGAGGCGTGGGAGTTTATTCCGGACGCGGGGACGCAGTCGGTCCACCTTGTGGTGTGGGAACCGGTTGGCTTTGAGTTGTCCGGCGAGGAGAAAGAAAGGTGGGAGAAGCTTTTCGAGATTCGCGACGCGGCCCTGCTCCAGTTGGAAAAGGAACGGCAGGCACGGAATATCGGCAAGGCGCTGGAAGCCAGGGTGATCGTGTCAGGCGCGCCGAAGGCTTCGGGAATTTTTGAGGATGAGGGCAGGGAAACATTGCGGGAGCTTCTAAACGTGTCAGAGGTGATTGTAAGAAACCAGCCGGATGCCGCGACGGCCACCGTCGAGGTTGCCAGGGCGGAGGGACAGAAATGCGAGCGTTGCTGGCATTGGGAGCGGGACGTTGGCGCCGATGCGCGGTACCCGGGCGTTTGCGGCCGGTGCGTCGCGGCCATCGGTGAAGTGTCAAAGAGCTGATGAACTATTCGCGTCTTAGCACGCCGGTGTGCGCGTTGTTGCTGGCGGCCTTGTATCTTATCAGCGGGCTGTTGGGCAAGGCCACCTCGTTTATCGGCGGCGAGTTTGCGTTGGTATGGCCGCCGGCGGGAATTGCGCTGGCCGCGGTGCTGATTTTTGGCTATCGCATCTGGTGGGGTGTTGCCGTCGGGGCGTGGCTTTTCACGCTGGCGCACGGCTCGCCATTCGGCTTTTTTACGGTGGCCACCGCCATCGGCAACACGGTGGGAGCGTTGGTTTGCGCGTATCTCTTGGAGCGGTTCGTTGGCTTCCAGAATTCCATGGAACGGCTCAGGCACGCCGCGGGGTTCATCCTTTTTGCCTGTGTGCTGGGCACCACGGTCAACGCCCTGTTCAATGTCCTGGGTCTTTGCTACAGCGGGAAATTGCCGTGGGACGACCTCTTTTCCAACGTGGTCATCTGGTGGGTCCCCAATGCGATGGGGGTCCTGGTGGTTACGCCGATAATCCTGGCGTGGCTTTGTCCAAGTTCATTGCGCCCCCGGCCAAAGTTTGCCATGGAAGCCGTCTACTGCGCCATCGGATTGATTGTGGGAATGGACCTTTCGTTTAATTCCTGGTTTGTCAATGGGGTCGGAAGTTATCCGCTGGCCTATCTGCCTTATCCGTTTCTGGTCTGGGGAGCGTTGCGGTTCGGGCAGCGCGGCGCAACGACCGGCACCTTTATTGTCGCCGGTGGGTCGATATACGAATTGCTTCATCGCCGCGGCCCTTTCTGGGCGGGAAACGATCAAACCAGTTTGATGCTTATCGGCTGCTTTATCGGCGTGGTGGCCGTCGGCAATCTCCTGCTTGCCGGCACGGCCAGCGAACGGGAGATCGCTGTCCGCGAGGCGCTCGATAGCGAGAAGCGCTATCGCGGTGTCATCGAAGACCAAACTGACCTTGTTTGCCGTTTTCGCCCCGATGGACGGTTGCTGTTTGTAAACCAGGCCTTTTGCCGTTTCCACGGCAAAACGCGCGAGGAATTGATCGGGTCCAGTTTTTTCCCGGCTTTGACGGAGCAGGACTGCGAGATTCCGATGCAGCAGTTTCGCACACTCACGCAGGCCGAACCAATCCAGGCGTATGACAGCAAAATCCTTTTGGGAAATGGAAAACTGGTCTGGCAACAATGCACGGTGCGGGCATTGTTTGACGACGCGGGGAAGATCACCGAATTCCAGGGTGTGATCCAGGACATCACGCGGCGAAAGGAGTCCGAGGAGGCCCTGCGCGTGGGCGAGGAACGTTTTCGGGCCATCCTCCATAGCGTGGTGGATGGCGTGATCGTGCTCGACCCCACCGGAGCCGTGACGCTGTTCAATCCGGCGGCCGAACGGGTCTTCGGGCGCCTCGCCGCCGAAGTGATCGAGCGCCCCTTCCGTGAATTGCTCTCGCCGGACGACTGGGCGAAGTACGACGATTACCTTGAGCACCTGGGTGAGAATCCGCCCAAAGTGATTGAAGTCGACGCCGTTCGTTCCAGCGGTGGCGCGCTGCCAATCGATCTGGCTGTGAGCGAAGTCGTCCGCGGCGGTGTCCAAATGCGGATCGTCATCGTGCGCGACATATCTGAGCGCAAGAAACTGGAGGGCCAGTTTCGTCAGGCGCAAAAAATGGAGGCCGTCGGGCGCCTTGCGGGCGGGATTGCCCACGATTTCAACAATTTGATGCAAGCCATCCTGGGTTACAGCAATTTGCTCGACCGCCGTCTGGCGCCGGGGGACCCCAATCACGAGACCGTCGAGCATATCCAGAAATCGCTGGCGCACGCCAGTTCGTTGACGGGCCAACTGCTGGCTTTCAGCCGCAAACAGGTGCTAAAGCCCAAAGTGGTCGCCTTGAACAAGATCGTCGCGGAAATGAACCATCTTCTGCAAAGAGTCCTGGGTGAGACCGTGCATTTGGAAATTGATTTGGCCCAACCCGTGCCATGGATCCTGGCGGAGCCGGGTCAGATCGAGCAATTGATTCTCAACCTGGCCATCAACGCGCGCGATGCCATGAGCCAAGGGGGATCTTTGGGCATTAGGACCGATAATGTCACCTTCACCGACCCAAAAGCCTTCTCCTCCGGCCACCTCCCCCCCGGCAATTACGCGCTGTTGAGCATTTCCGACACCGGCTGCGGCATGAGCCCGGAGGTGCAGGCGCACTTGTTCGAGCCGTTCTTTACCACCAAGGAGAGCGGCAAAGGGACCGGCTTGGGATTGTCCAACGTCTACGGCGTTGTCAAACAAAGCGGGGGGGATATTTCCGTAGTCACCGCCGTCGGCTCCGGAACGACATTCGACGTGTATCTGCCGCGTTTTGAGGCCCGGGCGGACGAAGAGGAATCAACGCAAATGGCAACGCCCGCGGGCGACGGGGGGAACGAAACTGTCCTGCTCGTGGAGGACGAGGAACTGGTGCGCATGATGCTGGTGGAAGTATTGAAGGCCGCCGGTTATACCGTGCTAGATGCCCGGCATGGCGATGATGCATTGACGCTGGCCGACCGGTTCCAGGAGCCGATTGACCTGCTGGTGACCGATATGACGATGCCGGGCTTTAGCGGGTCGGAATTGGCCCGACGCATGCGCGAAAAACGGCCTTCACTCCGCGTGCTTTACATATCAGGCTACACGGAACAGGAAGCGGCGCAGTGGGCCAGGGGCAATCAACCGATCCATTACCTGCAGAAACCCTTTCACCCGGACGCGTTTTTGACAAAGGCGCGCCAGATTCTGGATCGCGTCAACACATGATCCGGCCCCAAGCCAGGGAATTTGTGCTAAAATGGATAGGCGGACGGCAGGGATCCGCAGCCGAATTGGTCCGCGCGATGCAGGAGGAGATCGGCTGGCAGGCCCGGCACGTCCTGGCCTCGATTCTGGACGAATTGCGAGGCAGCCGCGAACTGCCGGACGCCGGGCGAAAATATCTTCGCTTTACGTTGACCGGGCAGGAAGTGGCGCGGGCCCTGGCCGAAGGAACGGTTCCGGAGCAGGAACATCAATCGTCGCTGGACGCCCTTTATGGCCGCAGCCGTCGTTTTCGGCATTCCAAGAAATTTGCGCAAGCGGTCGAGTTTGTGGCCAAATTTCACGACTATTCCCCGTTTAACAACATGCTCGTTTATTTGCAGAATCCACTGGCAACTTACTTTGCCACGGCGCGCCATTGGCAGACGCACTTTGGACGTTCGGTCAAGGAGGATGCGCGCGGCATGGTGCTTCTCGCTCCGCGCACTCCGGTTCTGCTGGTCTATGATATCTCAGACACTGAAGGGCCGCCGCTGCCGGACAAGCTGGGTGTTTTTACGCAAACCGCCGGAAGCTTCGATCCCGCGCTGCTAGACCGAACCATCAAGAATGCCGAACGCGACCGCATTCGGGTGGAACGCAAACCGATGGGGCAATTGAGAGGGGGATTCGCCACGACGCGGGTGCAGGATCCCGCCTGGAAGATGCGCGTCGCATTGCGTGACGAGCTCGATGCGGCGTCGGCCTACCCGGTGCTTTGCCATGAATTGGCGCACATTTACCTCGGCCATGTCGGCGCCGACCGGGACAGTTGGTGGCCGTATCGGACGAACCTGACGGAGGCGGTAACGGAGATTGAAGCTGAATCCATCGCGTTCGTGGTCTGCCGGCGCGCCGGCCTGGAGACCCGGTCGGCCGAGTATCTTTCGAGTTATGTGGAAGACAATTCGGACATCGACGCCATTAGTCTTGACCTAGTCAGCCGGGTCGCGGGCCGGATCGAGGAGATGGGGCGCCGTTTGCTGCCGCCGCGGGAAAAGACCGGCGGAAACACAACCGAGATATAAATGTCTGGGCTTAAATGGCGCGCTTTGCCGCACGCGGCCTAATTTTCCAGCACCTTAAAGTACATTTGCGAATTGGTCGCCGCGACGGTGTAAGGCGAAGTTGAGGTGTTGGTGGTCCACGGTCCGTCAAGTTTGGTGGCTTGCAAGAGCGCGCCTTGCGCCCAGGTCAGGGTCAGGCTTGTCGGGGCTGAGCGGACGATGTTGAGGACTTCGGATGGCGGCACCGTGCTGCTGGCCACCGTGGTGGCGCCGGGAATTGTAGGATTGGGCTGCACCAGTCCCGATTGGTCGTAAGCCACGCTGTAAAAGGCGTAGGAGTTGGAGTTGATGCCGGAAAACGGGGCGGAGGTATTTGTCGTGCCTACTAACCAGGGTGTCCACGGGCCGCTATTGGTCGAAACGTAGATGTCGAAGCCCGCAATGCCTGGTCCCGCGTCGGAGCCGGACCAGGAAACGGTGAAGGTGAGGGCCGAAAGCGCGGGCAGCGGAGTCATGGAACTGACGGGAGGCGCGGCATCAACAGCGTTGGTCGTTATCCCCGTGGCAATCGGCGGGTTGACATCAAAGACGATGACCGCCTGATTTGTAATTTGGGTCCCGGCGGTCAGTCCGGCCTTAGTCTCAACGCTATAGGTCAGGTAGCCTTCTCCCTGGTGCAGGGCGTTGTCCGGCGGCAGAAAGC
The DNA here is from genome assembly GCA_035511075.1 of Vulcanimicrobiaceae bacterium. Classification (GTDB taxonomy): domain Bacteria; phylum Verrucomicrobiota; class Verrucomicrobiia; order Limisphaerales; family Palsa-1400; genus DATAUD01. The sequence continues at coordinate 9,070 of DATKFW010000156.1, read as the reverse complement.
CGGCGAGCGGATTGGCGGGGATTGATTGCGTGACGGGATCGATGGACTCCATCACCCAAGTGGCCACGCCTGTAGCCGGGTTGAACGTCGCGGTGACATGAACGGGGTTGGGGTCGGTGGAGACCTGGGAGGTGGCCGCGAAGGATTGGACGTTGTTGGGCACGCTCAGAGAGACGTTGTTGAAGGCGATGGTTTGGAATGTGAACGTTGACCAGTTGAGGTTCGTGTCGAGTTGATCGGTGACAACCACTTCCGCGGCCGGAGTCGCTGCATTGGTTTCATTGGCGAAATCAATGGTGTAATAAATACTGCCCGTTTCGGTGACATATCCTTCGGTTCCGAATCCGGAAGTCACCTTGTCATTTGGATCTGAAGGTCCGGGATACGACGTTTGGCCTCCAGACGGGTTGTTTCCACCACCGGGCACGCCGCCGCCAGGGGGTCCGCCGGAAGGAGGTTTGCCGCCGTTGCCACCCAGTTCGGGAAGATTGAACTCAGCATTCAATGTGTTGTTATCGGCAAGCTGCGAAAGGCCTCCAAACACAACGGCCTGGGTGCCGCCCACGGCTGTGGTTGCAACGCCCCCCGCCGTCGCGACGGTCGAGCCACCACCCGTCGCAGCTTCGCCAGCCACCCCTGTTACCGTACTGGTCGTGTCGCTCGGAGTCCCTGGGCCGTTGAGCCCGTTATTGACGGCGTTGTTGATATTGGCTCCAAGGTTCAGGGCATTGTTAAGATTATTCGCGCCATTGGCTTCGGAAGTCGGATCGCTGCCTGTGGCATCAACGAATGCAAGCGGATTGTTGTTTCCGTAATTATAAAGGTTCGGCGACAGAACATGGCCCGGATCGGTCGAGAGGAATCGCCCCTGGCTGGGATCATAGAAACGGGCCCTCATTGAATAGACTCCGCTGCCGTCGTCCATAACACCCACTTTGCCGGCAAACGTGAACGGGTTCGACGTCGTGCCGGTTGCAACGAGTTTTTCACCAAACGGCAAATAGCTGTAGCTGTCGGTTAAATTGCCGGCCTGGCCAATCAAGCCGGACGTGTTGCCACTGGCGTCAAAGGTGTAATAGGCCGCGCTCCCGCTTGAATCGACGCGGCTCGCCAGCTCCAGCCCGTAGGTGTAATGAGCTGTGAGGGCGCCGCCGGATTGATATTCGCCGACGATGTTGCCCAATCCGAACGGGTCAAGCACGTAATCGGTGGTCTGGCCGTTTTGGGTCATGGCGACGCGTTGCCCGACGGCATTGTATTGATAAGTCCAGATTCCAGCAGGCGAAGTGAACGAGACCAACTCATTTTGATCGTCGTAGGCGTACGTGTTGGTCCCGGTTGCATCGGCTTCTGAAATGAGGTTGCCATCGGCATCGTACGTGAACGTAGCCGCGCCTATGGTGGCATACTGATTTAAGGCGTTGCCGAGATAGGTGGTATTGGTGCCCGAATCCGTGACTGCGGTGCGATTGCCGTTTCCGTCATACTGGTACTGGATGCCGCGGCCGCCGGAGAGGTTGACCGAAGTCAGTTGATTGTCTTCGTCGTAGTTGTATGAAAAGGTTCCGTTCGGAGTGGTCATGTTCGTAATCCGGCCCAACGTGTCGTACGCGTAATCGAAACTCGACAATACTGTCCCGTTGGCGGCCAGATTGACGATGCTCTTGAGCAGGGCGTTGGATGAATAGACATTGGTAGTGACGCTCCCGTTGGCAAAGGTCTTGCTCGCCACTCGTCCAACGGCATCATAAGTATATTTGACAATGGCATTGTCGAGGGCGTCGGATAACATGGCCAGGCGTCCCACGGAGTCGTAACTGTAGTTGACCGTGAAACCGTCCTGATCGACCATTTGTGTCCTGCGATTCCCCGCGCCATAGGAAAATTGGAGAAAATGGCCGTTAGGATAGGTCACGTTGGTCATGCGATCCGCTGCATCATAGGCATAGGTGGTTGTGCCAGTGGCGTCGGTAATAGAGATCAGGTTGCGGTGCCCATCATACGTGTAGGTTTGCATCGAGTTGTCCGGCAATGTTTTGTTCGTGACGAGGTTGTAGGCGTTATACGCGAACAGCGTTGTGTGTCCACGGCGGTTGGTCCGGGCCACGACGTTGCCTGCCGAGTCATACTGGTAGCTGTCGGAGGCGCCGGTGGGGTAGGTCTCGGAGAGCATGTTGCCATGGGCGTCGTATTGGGCGGTCACTTGATTTCCGAGGGCGTCAGACACCGAGGTCGGCTTGCTGAACGCGGGATCGTAAGTCGACCCCAATTGGTAACCCAATGGATCCACCGAGGAAACCACGTTCCCGTTGGTGTCATAATCCGATGTGATGGATTGGCCGGCAGAATTCTTAAGGCTCGTCACGTCCAGGTTGGTATCGTAGCCGGCGACTGTGGCGATCCCCAGACTGTTTTGGTATGTCCCTAGTTTGAACGAGTCGTCGGGACTGACCGTAATCGAGGCGCCGGACGCATCAGCCAAAATGACCTGGCCCGTCGAAGCATAAGTATAGGAAAGCGATTGAGCACCGCCATCCCGAAATTGATTGGTCAGGCGGCCGTTCTGATCATATTGATAATAGAGGTGCGTTCCGTCCGGGTTGGTAACAGAGGCCAAGGCATTGTTTTGTGCAGCCCCCTGGTTGGTGATCCAACTCAGCCCAACGGCGCCCAGGTAGTTGCTGATCTGGACGACGTGCTGCCCAGGGGCATCATAGGTGTAGGTGGTGACGCGTCCGACGGGGTCCGTGACCTGGCTGATGTGGCCGCCGGCATTATATGTATAGGAGATGGTGTTGCCAAAAGAATCAGTGAAGCCCGTCAAAAGAGATCCGGTGTAGTTCGCATTGGTGCGGTCGCCGTTGGGATCCTGGTAGTAGGCGAGTGTGCCGTTGGAGTGAAAGCTCGTGATGTTTCCGTTCTTTTCCCGGAGTTGGACGGCTCCGCCGGTTTCGGTGACGGTCCCAAAATCGCCAGGCTGTCCAACATAGGTTCCATTGGGCTGGATAGTAAAAACCCGGACCAGACCCGAGGATTGCACGACAACTTCGCCGGAGCCGCTCGACGCAGAGACATCGGTCGGATCGGCCATGCCCAAGCCGAAAGCCCCGGCGTGGTAGCGTTTGGTGATGGTTCCGAAATTGTCGCCTTGCTCGAACTCGTATGTCAGCAGACCCAGGACGTCGGCGACCAGTTTGCCGGACTGCCCCAAGTACGTCGCGTCCTGTGCCAGCGCGGATTGCAACTGGCCGTAAGTGTTTCCAACCTTTGCCTGAAAGTTGGTGAAAATAACGCCCCACGAGGCATCCGGCTGAAGCTGGGGCTCGATCGATTGCTCCAACACCGCCCAATTCACATTGGTATTTGGGTCGGCCAGGGAAACGGTGTAATGACTGGTGCCGCCGACCGAGAGCGTCTGCTGCGCGAACTCCACCTGGATTTGCCCACCGTAACCCGGCGGCAGGACGCCGGCCGGTCCGCCATCGGTGTTGATGGCCAGTATTTGGAACTGGGACGCCACCCAAACCGACTCGCCGGGCAACCGGAATTTTCCGTTGTCTGAATCCAGGAACAAAATCGGCGAAGCCATATTGCCTCCCCCGGTGTTGGTGTAGGTGACAACCAATGTGCTTGACCGTCCCGGGCGCTCGAGCGACGGCCCGGTAATGTTCAACACCAGATTTCCCGGCGGAATACCTGTCAACGTCAGCGCATCGTGAAGCGTGAGAGCACCGCCATTGATTTGCAGGCCGTAAGCGCCCAGCGGCAGTCCGGTAAAATCAAATGTTGCATAGACCAATGACGGATTGGCCACAGTCACTGAGGTGGCGTTATGGACTCCGCCGTGGGGATCGACCACCTGGTAAGTCATCTGGCTGGTCAACTCGCCTCCGGAGATAGTCAGGGTGGCGGGGCCAGCGTTGCCTAGCGTACTGGGAGTGACGCTGTTTAGCGCAAGATTCAGAGCGCCTGTATCCAGTGTAAAGAAGCCCGTCCCGGCGCCCGATGCGGCATAGACGGCAATATAATACGGCTGGCTGGAGGCGTCGCTGATGAGCGCGCTCAAAGTGGCGGAAGCACCCCCGGCGGCGACGACATCGAAGTTCTGCAAATTGGGCACGTAACCTTGCCCAATATACATGGAAATGCCGGCGGTGCCCCCGGTGCGATCCAGGGTGACTTGAAAATCCCCGTTGGACGGAGCGACAAACGAATACCAAACATAATCGCCGACGCCGGGAAGATCGTTGGTGGCAACGGTGCCGTCGGCCAGATTGGGAACGGTGAGTGTGGTCGGCGCCGCGGCAAGAGTCGTATTGTTGGTGGAATTAGCGCCCTCAAAAACGTCGCCTTTGCTGTTGACCTGCACTTGCCATTGGTAGGGGCCATCCAGGCCGCCCGGGACCTCGACGGTGGTCGAGGCCGGGTAAGTTTGCCCCGGGCCAAGCACAAGACCCTGCGCGACCAATATGGTCGCAACGGCAAGCGTGTTGCTTCCATTCTGGGAAACCAGCGAGAGTGTGTCGTACCACGGCCCGACGGCGCTGCCGGAGCCGATGTTTACATCGTTCCATTGGACGTTGACCGTCTGGCCGGCGGATTCCTGCACCGGGCCGATGACAGAGGTGACAATGAGATCAACATCCGAAGGGGCATTTTCTGAAAACTCATAGGCGCCCATGTCGGGATATATCCCATCGGCGTTGGCAATACCGGTTTTGACGGCAAGGCCCGGGTAATTGTAGCCCGGCGCGCCGAGCAGGTCTGTCAGCGGACCCACGGCGCCATCCGCGGAATCAATGCATGGCGAACCGTAATTGAGTTCGTAATTTCCCTGGGCGGCATTGACGAAATCGGGGTTTGCGGAGATGTTGCCGTTGACTCCGGTTTGATCGGCAGCGCCGGTGTAATTGACCCCCGTGGCGGACCAGACATCGCAGTACTCGAACAAAGCGAGGGAACTGCCGCAGCAATAATAGACACCGTTCTGCAGGCTGTCCGACACGATCGTATTGGCCACATTCATCACGCCGCCGTGGCCTATGATGCCAATGCCGTTGTTGTCCACGGTGCAGTTAATAATATTGACAACTGTTGGCCCGCTCAGGCCGGACTGAATGCCGCGCTGGCAGCCTGTGACAAGGCAGTTGGTCACGTTGGCGGTTCCGTATTCGGCCTCGATGCCGCGGTAGAATCCCTGGTTCAAGATGGAGTCCGATACTGATACGACCGAGCCGGGGGCAATGATGCTGATGAGGGCGCTGTTGAGCGAATTGGGTCCGCCGCCATAGCTGATGGAGACATGGTCCAGAGTGGCCTGGCCCCCGTTCAGATAGATTGAATCCCAGTCTCCAGCCTCGGGCGTGGTGATGACGGTATTGGTGTCGGCCCCCACGCTTTCGTCGTTGATTGAAGTAAAGACGATGGGCTGGGCGACGGTTCCATTGGCGATGAGAGTTCCGCCGGAATTGACGGTGAGATTGTATCCGAGTTCGAATTTGATAATGGCCCCGGGATCAATCGTCAGGGTCACGTTAGTCGGGACGGTGATATTGCCGCCAATGATGTATTCCGCTGAACCCAGCCATTCCTGATTGGCAGTGAGTGTCCCGCTTACGGTTTGAATAACGTAGCGTACCTGGACGCTGGCGCTTGTCTCGAATTGGCCCGGACCTGTAATGCCACTCCAATCACCCGACAGGGGAACCGAAGCGTCTCCGTCCTTATCACTGTCGCCACCGACCGAGCTGTCCGCAAGAGATGTGAAAACGATGGGCGCGTTGAACGTCGAGCCACTTGCGTTGAGCACTCCGCCGGCCTCAATAATGATGCCGGCCCCCGGGGCAAACTTGACGATAGCGCCGGGGGCAATAGTGAGGGTAACGCCGCTGGGAATGATAACAGTCTGATCAACTGCGTTGACGGCATTGGTTCCCCACGTCTGGCTGGTGGACAAAGTTCCTTCGTGCCAGGCGAGCGAATTATTGATCAACTCGTTCTGCGAAATCTGGCCCACGGTTTGACCGGCTGCGTTTAGGAGCTTTACGGATAAAGTGTAATTGTCATCGGGCACGGTCGCTGTATTCCAGGTGAGGCTTGCCGAGGCTGGCACACTCTGTGAAAAGTAGGTTACGCCGGCTTTAGAAATTAGAATTTCGGCTGTATCTCCGCCGTTCGGATTGACGCCCATCGTCGACCATGCGATCTGCTCGATGCCATGCCAGTATTGCAGCACATTCAAAAAGGCGATGTACGGCTGTGTGGTGACGAAATCGCTCCCATTCTGGCCACTCTGACTTCCGCCGTGACCGCCGTTGGCGAGAATGTTGCCAGAGGGCATAAGCATCGCCGTCCAGGTGTAGATGGCCACGCGGCCGCCGCCGCCCCCATCGTTGCCGCTGGCGGTGCCGCCATTGGCGTTGATCTGACCGGCGCCGATCAACGTCCCGACATTCATCAGAATTCCTCCGCCGCTTCCGCCGTCGTAGGCGTTTTCACCATCCGCCAGAATCGCTCCATCCACCTGTGCCGTGCCCGCCGTAATCTGCACCAGGCCTCCCCCACTTCCTCCGCCATTGTAGGTTCCGCTGCCAGAACCCAAGTTGTTGGGGTCGTAAAGACTCCCATACACCGGGTCGGTGGTGCTGTTGCAGCATAACCCGCCCAAACCACCGTAGGAGCCGCCGGCGGTGTTGTTGGCCGCCCCGTTGGTCGTGTTGCCCAGAGTGTAACCCGGCAAATAGCCACGCCCAGACACATTGATGGTTGAAGTGCCATCGACCAGCAGCGTGTTCGTCGCGGCCAGCACCAATGAATACGTTTGGGTGGCGGTGGTCACTTGATGGGTCAAATCGGCTCCATTCGTGATCGAAATGAAATCGGCTTCGATTGACATTTGATGCTCCGGCGCAGCCACCACGTTGGTTCCGCTTATGACCAGCGAACCGACCTGAACCACCACATCCGTTGCCTGACCTAACGGCGTCCATTGCCCCGCAGGTGTGCCGTGATTGTCGATGACCAGTTGGCCCAGACTGCCGGTTTGCTGCAAATAGACCGTCCCCACCGACCCGGATGAGTTGGCAGCCCCGCCATTGGCTGCCACGTTGTTGGAAAGATCAAAAGTGTTCGTGCCGTAATATATAGCGACGCGGCCGCCGCCGCCCCCATCGTCGCCATTGCCGGCGCCGCCGTTGGCGCTGATCTGACCGGCGCCGCTTAACGTCCCAACAGTCAATAAGATTCCACCGCCGCTGCCGCCGTCGTAGCTGTTTCCACCATTGGCCAGTATCGTTCCATCCACCTGCGCCGTGGCCGCGGTGATCTGCACCAGTCCTCCCCCGGGACCTCCGCCATTGTAGTTCCCGCTGCCAGAACCTAATTCATTTGGATTACGAAAATCCCCATACACTGCATCGCTGGTGCTGCCGCAGCACAGCCCGCCCAACCCGCCGTATGAACCACCGGCGGTATTGTTGGCCCCGCCGACGTTTGTACCGCCCAGGGTATAACCGGGCAAATATCCGCGCTCGGAGACATTGATGCTCGAAGCGGCATCGACCAGCAGATTGTTTGTGACCGTCAGCAGCAAGGAATAGGCCTGCGCGGCTGTGGTGGGTTGATGAGTCAGGACGGCTCCGTTGACCAACGATACGCTTCCCGCCTGGATTGGGGCGCCCGATATCGTGGCCGCCATGGTTCCGCTGCCGGAAAGCACCAGGGCGTCGGCGGTAAAGACCACGTCATTGGTCTGCCCCAACGGAGTCCACTGACCGTTTGCCGTTCCATAGTTGTTGATCACCAACTGACCCAGTGCGCCAGTTTGCTGCAAATACACCGTCCCGGCTGACCCTGACGACGCGCTACCCTGCCCACCGCTGGCTGTCGCGTTGTTGGAAAGATTGAACGTGTTGGCGCCGTAGTAGATGGCCACGCGGCCGCCGCCGCCCCCATCGTCGGCGCTGGCGGCGCCGCCATTGGCGTTGATCTGACCGGCCCCGCTCAGCGTCCCGATATTCAACAGAATTCCCCCGCCGCTGCCGCCATCATAGCCATTTCCACCATTGGCCAATATCGTTCCATCCACCCGGGCTGTGCCCGCTGTAATCTGCACCAGTCCGCCCCCGGATGCGCCGTTATTGTAGGGCCCGCTGCCAGAACCTAATTCGTCGGGGTTATGATAATCCCCGTAGACGGCATTACCGGTGCTGCTGCAACAGATCCCGCCCAAACCACCGTAGGAGCCGCCGGCGGTGTTGTTGGCCGCCCCGTTGGTCGTATTGCCCAGAGTGTAACCGGGCAGATATCCGCAGGCAGAAACATTGATGGTCGAAGTGCCATCCACCAGCAGATTATTCGTGACCGTCAGCAGCAACGAATACGGCTGACTGGTGGTGGTCGGTTGATGAGTCATTTCGGCGCCGTTGGTGATTGAAATGGAACCGGCAAGAACCGGCATTTGATGCTCCGGTTTGACAATCACGTTGGTTCCGGCGACCAACAGATTATCCACCAGGAACGCGGTATTGGTGGCGACCCCCAGCGGGGTCCATTGCCCTACGGGCGTGCCGTGATTGTCGATGACCAACTGGCCCAGACTGCCGGTTTGCTGCAAATAGACCGTCCCCACCGACCCGGATGAGTTGGCAGCCCCGCCGTTGGCTGTCACGTTGTTGGAAAGATCAAAAGTGTTCGCGCCGTAATATATAGCGACGCGGCCGCCGCCGCCCCCATCGTTACCAGCGCCGTTCCCGCCGTTGGCGCTGATCTGGCCGGAGCCGCTCAACGTCCCAACAGTCAACAATATTCCACCGCCACTGCCGCCGTCATAGCTGTTTCCACCATTGGCCAGTATCGTTCCATCCACCTGCGCCGTGGCCGTGGTGATCTGCACCAGTCCTCCCCCGGAACCTCCGCCATTGTAGGTCCCGCTGCCGGAACCTAATTCGTTGGGGTAATGAAAATCCCCATACACGGCATCGCTGGTGCTGCCGCAGCACAGCCCGCCCAACCCGCCATAGGAACCACCGGCGGTATTGTTGGCCGCCCCGTTGGTCGAATCGTCCAGAGT
>DATKFW010000155.1:0-88645 GCA_035511075.1 Vulcanimicrobiaceae bacterium | reverse complement strand
AAATCAGATGCGAAAAACCGGCGTTTGGCAAGGCATCTTGTGCGTCACAAAAAAAATGGCCGGCGATACGCCGGCCATTCTGTAAACCTATTTATTCGCGCCTTATCAAACCAGGGGCGCGTCCAGGACCAGGGCGGGGGCCGGCTCCGGTTCTTCCACCGGGAGCGGTTCGACCAGGGGCTTTAGTTCGACGCGTCGATGGGTCGTATAACCCGTGCCGGCGGGGATGATGTGTCCCATGATCACGTTCTCCTTGAAGCCGCGCAGATAATCGACTTTGCCCATGGTGGCCGCTTCGGTCAAAACGCGGGTCGTGTCCTGGAAACTGGCGGCGCTCAGGAAGCTCTCCGTCTCCAACGAGGCCTTGGTGATGCCCAACAGGACAGGTGACGCCTCGGCGGGCTTGCCGCCCATTTTTTCGACGCGTGAGTTCTCTTTCTCGAATTCGATCTTGTCGATCTGTTCGCCCCAGAGGAACTGGGTGTCGCCGGGTTCGGTGACGCGGACCTTGCGCAACATCTGGCGCACAATGATTTCAATGTGCTTGTCATTGATGGTCACGCCCTGGAGGCGATAGACTTCCTGGACTTCATTGACCAGGTGTTCCTGCAATTCCTGCGGGCCGCAGATGTCCAGAATCTCGTGCGGATCGGCGGGGCCTTCGGTCAATTGCTGGCCTTTCTTGACAAAGTCGCCCTTGAACACAATGACATGCTTGCCAATGGGAATGAGATGTTCCTCCTCCACGCTGGTTTGCGGGTCCTTGATGAGTATCGTGCGCTTGCCCCGGACGCTGGGTCCAAAATCCACGACTCCGTCGATCTTGGAAATCTCCGCGGCGTCCTTGGGACGGCGGGCTTCGAACAACTCAGCCACACGCGGCAGACCGCCGGTGATGTCCTTGGTCTTGGACGTTTTGCGGGGGGTTTTGGCCATCAACGTGCCGGCGACGATTCGGTCGCCTTCGTTGACGACGATATGCGCGCCGGAAGGAATGGGATAATTGGCGGCAGGCTCGCCCTTTTCGTTCAAGATGACGATTTGGGGATGGAGATCTTCCTTGTGCTCGATGATGACCATCGCCTCCTGGGCGGTGGTTTCATCGACCTCCTGTTTCATGGTCACGCCCTCGATGATATCCACGAATTTCACCTTCCCGGCTTTCTCCGAAAGGATCGGAACGTTATAGGGGTCCCATTGGACGAACGGTTCGCCTTTCTTGACCTTCCCGCCGTTTTTGACGGAGATGACGGAGCCGATGACCAGGTTATGGGCCTCCAATTCGCGGCCACTCTCTTCGGCCATGATGGAAATGGAGCCGTTCTTGTTAAGAACGATGTTGTTTCCGTCCTCCAACTCCACCAGGCGCAGATCGTTGTAACGAACCACGCCGTCGAACTTGGCCTTGACCTGCGGCTGCTTGAACACCTGCGACGCGGTGCCCCCGATGTGGAATGTCCGCATCGTCAATTGGGTGCCAGGCTCGCCGATGGATTGAGCCGCTATAATGCCGACAGCCTCGCCGCGTTTGATCATGCCGCCGGTGGCAAGATTGCGGCCGTAGCAGCAACCGCAAATGCCCTGCTTCGACTCGCACGTAAGAACCGAACGGATGCGGACTTTCTCGACGCCGGAGCTTTCCACCTTGCGCGCCTTGACCTCGTCGATCATTTCGTTGGCGTGGACGATGACCGTCTTGAGATCGCCGGGATCGACAATGTCGTCGCAGCCCAGTCGGCCGATGATCCGTTCGCTTAACTTGACCACTTCATCCTCTCCCTCGTAAATGGCCTGGACCCAGATGCCGTTGGTGGTGCCGCAATCCTCCATGCGGATGATGACATCCTGCGCGACATCGACCAGTTTGCGCGTCATGTAGCCGGAATCGGCGGTCTTGAGCGCCGTGTCGGCCAGACCCTTGCGGGCGCCGTGCGTCGATATGAAATATTCCAGCACGGTCAAACCCTCGCGGAAATTGGAGAGAATGGGTTTCTCAATGATGTCGCCGCTGGGCTTGGCCATCAGCCCGCGCACGCCGGCCAATTGGCGGACCTGCTGGCGATTGCCTCGTGCGCCGGAATCCACCATCAGCGAGACCGGATTGTATTCCAGTTTGCCGTGGTTGGTCTCCAGCGTGCGCAGCATGACGTTGGCGATCTGGTCGGTGCAATGCGTCCAGATGTCGATTACCTTGTTGTAACGCTCGCCCGGAGTGATGACGCCCTTGCGATATTGTTTTTCAACCTCGCCGATTTGCTTTTGCGCGTTGTGGATTTCCTGGTCCTTCTCCTTCGGAATGATCATGTCGTCGATTCCGATCGAGCAGCCGGAACGCGTGGCGGACCGAAAGCCCAGTTCCTTGAGCCGGTCAAGCATCACCACCGTCTCTTCGTGGCCGCAGATCTTGTAGCAGGTCCAGATCAGGTCGCCCAATTGCGGTTTGCCGGCCACCTTGTTGAAGAAGCCCAGGCGCGCGGGCCAGATTTCGCTGAACACCACGCGGCCCACGGTCGTCTCGATGGCATTCTTTTCGGCGTCGCCGTAATTGGTCTTTGTGCCCTTGTCGGGATTGGCCAGGAGCACGCGGTCGTGCAACGTCACCGCCCCGTCGTTCAGGGCAAAAATGACTTCCGACTTCGAACCAAAAAGCATGAGCGGCCCGGTGGTTCTCTTGGCGCGCGGTTCGGCAGTCAAGTAGTAGCATCCCAGCGTGATGTCCTGCGTCGGCGTCATGATGGGCCGTCCGCTGGATGGGCTGAAAATGTTGTTCGGCGCCATCATCAGCAGGCGCGCCTCCAGTTGCGCCTCCACGGAGAGCGGGACGTGGACGGCCATTTGGTCGCCGTCGAAGTCGGCGTTGTAAGCCGTGCAAACCAGCGGATGAATTCGAATCGCCTCTCCCTCGATGAGAATCGGCTCGAAGGCCTGGATGGAAAGGCGATGGAGCGTCGGAGCGCGGTTCAGCAGGACCGGATGGCCCTTGGTGACTTCCTCCAAGATGTCCCAGACCTCGGGCGATTGGCGCTCGATCATCTTTTTGGCGGAGCGCACGGTGTGAACATAGCCCAGCTCCTTCAAGCGCCGGATGATGAACGGCTCGAAGAGTACCAGCGCCATTTTCTTGGGCAACCCGCACTGGTGCAGTTTCAATTCCGGCCCGATGACAATGACCGATCGTCCGGAGTAATCGACGCGTTTGCCCAGGAGATTCTGCCGGAAACGACCGCTCTTTCCCTTGAGCATGTCGCTGAGGGATTTCAACGCGCGATTTCCGGCGCCGGTGACTGCGCGGCCATGCCGGCCGTTGTCAAACAAGGCATCGACAGCCTCCTGCAACATCCGCTTTTCATTGCGAATGATGACTTCGGGCGTCTTGAGCTGCAGAAGGTTCTTCAACCGGTTGTTGCGGTTGATCACGCGCCGGTAAAGATCGTTGAGATCCGAAGTGGCGAAGCGCCCGCCTTCCAATGGAACCAGCGGACGCAAGTCCGGCGGGATGACCGGCAGCACCGTCAAAACCATCCACTCGGGGCGGGTCTTGGAAGAATGAAAAGCCGACAGGAGCTTGATCCGCTTGGCGATTTTCTTGCGAATCTGTTTGCTCTTGGTCTCGGTCATCGCGATGGCCAGGTGATCGACCTGCTTTTGCAGGTCAACGTTGGCCAGGCCCTCGCGCACGGCTTCCGCGCCCATCTTGGCGACAAACGCGTCGGCGCCGTAGGTCTCGCGCGCTTCCCGGTATTCGTGCTCGCTGAGCAGTTGGTGAAGCTTCAGTGGCGTCGAACCCGGATCGATCACCATGTAATCCTCATAATAGATGACGCGCTCCAGGTTACGTGCCGTCATGTCCAGCACCAATCCGAGGCGCGAGGGCATGCACTTGAAGAACCAGATGTGCGAGACCGGTACGGCCAATTCGATGTGCCCCATCCGCTCGCGACGGACCCGCGCCAGCGTGACTTCCACTCCGCAACGGTCGCAGACGACGCCGCGATGCTTGATCCGTTTGTACTTCCCGCACGAGCATTCCCAATCCTTGACAGGGCCGAAAATGCGCTCGCAGAACAAGCCGCCTTTTTCCGGCTTGAATGTGCGGTAATTGATCGTCTCAGGATTCTTGACTTCCCCCTTGGACCAGGCTCGGATCGCTTCGGGCGAGGCGACGGAAATTGCGACGTAATCCACCTGGTTGACTTTGTCCAGGCCGAGCAATTCGCGGGCGGTTTCTTTGGAGCTGTTCATAATAAAACTATTTCAATGGTTCGGAAAATTCCAGTTTCCCACTTACTTGAGCGCTCCCAACGCGCTGGCCTGCGTGGCGGCGGCTTGTTCGATCGGGTTTGAGTACCCCACTTTGACGTCCATGGCCAGCGATTGCATCTCCTTGACCAGAACGTTGAACGACTCCGGCACGCCGGCTTCCAGGCAATTGTCCCCCTTGACAATGCTCTCGTAAATCCGGGTGCGCCCCTGCACGTCGTCGGATTTGACCGTCAACAATTCCTGCAAACTGTAAGCCGCCCCATAAGCTTCCATGGCCCAAACTTCCATTTCGCCGAATCGCTGGCCTCCATACTGCGCCTTGCCTCCCAACGGCTGCTGGGTGACCAGGGAATACGGCCCGACTGCGCGGGCATGAATCTTGTCGGCCACCAAATGGCCCAGTTTCATCATGTAAATGTAACCCACGACGATTTCCTGATCGAACGGCTCCCCGGTGCGTCCGTCCACCAGGGTGGTCTTGCCGTGTTCCGGCAATTTCGCGTCTTTGAGGTAGGCGCGGATGTTTTTCTCCTTGATGCCGTCAAAAACCGGCGTGGCGAACTTCAAGCCCAGCAGGCGCGCGGCCCAGCCCAGATGCGTCTCCAGCACCTGGCCCACGTTCATGCGCGAAGGCACACCCAGCGGATTCAAAACAATGTCCACCGGCGTTCCATCGCTCAGGAACGGCATGTCCTCCTCAGGAACAATCTTGGCCACAACCCCCTTGTTGCCATGGCGCCCCGCCATTTTGTCGCCGACGGAAAGTTTCCGCTTGGAGGCGATATAAACCTTGACGGATTTGATGACGCCGCTGTCGACTTCCTCGCCCGCTTCGGCGCGTTCGATTTCCTCATCGTGCTGCATCTGCAAATCGTCGAACTTCTTTTTGAAAGTTCCGATGATCTCGCTGATCTTGTTGCGAATGGGCGAAGGGTCGATCTCGATCCGATCATACACCTGCGCCAATTTGCGCAACAGGGTCTTGGTAATCTTACGATTGGCGGGGATGATGATTTCCCCGGTTTCTGAGTTGACCACGTCGAGCGGAATTTTTTCGCCCAGCAGGATGTTGCTCAGAGCCTCGGTCAATTGCTCCCGCAATTCGTCCGTCTTGGCCTTGTGCTCGTCCTGGACTTCCTTGGCGTGCCGTTTGGCTTCGGGAGCCACCTTGGTTTCCATCTCGCGCTCCTTCTTGGAGGAGACCTTGACATCCATCACGATCCCGTAGGTGCCCGAAGGAATCTTGAGCGAAGTGTCCTTCACGTCTGCCGCCTTTTCGCCGAAGATGGCGCGCAGAAGCCGTTCTTCAGGCGCCAGTTCCGTCTCGCTCTTGGGTGTGATCTTGCCCACCAGGATGTCGCCCGGCTTGACTTCAGCGCCGATGCGAATGACTCCGTCGGGGCCGAGGTTTTTTAGCGCATCGTCGCCCAGGTTGGGAATGTCGCGCGTGATTTCCTCGGGTCCGAGCTTCGTGTCGCGGGCGCCGACTTCAAATTCGTCGATGTGAATGGAAGTAAAGACGTCGTCCTTCACGATGCGCTCGCTGATAAGGATCGCGTCCTCGAAGTTGTAACCGTTCCACGGCATGAACGCGCAGAGCACGTTTCGGCCCAAGGCCAGTTCGCCGCCCTGGGTGCAAGGACCGTCGGCAATGACCTGGCCTTTCTTGATGACATCGCCTTTGTTGACCAGGATCTTTTGATTGATGCAGGTCGCGGCGTTGGAACGCATGAATTTGCGGATCGGATAGAGCCAAATTCCGTTGGCCGGGTCCGTTTTGAGTTTCTTTTTCGTCTCGGGCACTTTGCCATCGGTCGTAACCAGGACCGAGTTGCCGTTGACGGCGGCGACTTTGCCGCCCTCCTCGGCCACCAGCACGGCCCGGGAGTCCCGGGCGACACGCTCTTCCAAACCGGTCGCCACCAGCGGCGCTTCCGTCACCAGCAAAGGCACCGCCTGGCGCTGCATGTTCGATCCCATCAATGCGCGGTTGGCGTCGTCATGTTCCAGGAACGGAATCAGGCTGGCGGCAACCGAGACCAACTGCTTGGGCGAAATATCCATGTAATCAACCCGCGCCGGTTCCACGTCGATGAAGTCCCCTTTGCTGCGGCAGGTGACGCGCTCGCCGAGGAACTTGCCCTTCTCATCGATCGGCGCGTTGGCCTGCGCGATGATGTAGGCTTCCTCGCGGTCGGCCGTGAGGTATTCCATGGCATTGGTCACGCGGCCTTTTTCGACGCGGCGGTACGGCGTCTCCAAGAAGCCAAAGTCATTGACCTGCGCAAACGTCGCCAGGGACGCGATCAAACCGATGTTCGGTCCTTCCGGCGTCTCCACCGGGCAAATGCGACCGTAATGGGACGGGTGAACGTCCCGCACCTCGAATCCGGCCCGATCGCGCGACAAACCCCCAGGCCCAAGGGCCGAAAGCCGCCGTTTGTGGGTCAATTCAGCCAGCGGATTGATCTGGTCCATGAACTGCGAAAGCTGGCTGCGTCCGAAAAAGTCCCGAATGACCGCCGAAAGCGCTTTGGGATTGATCAACTTTTGAGGCGACATGCTTTCCAGGCTCTGGTCGAAGAGCGTCATTCGTTCCTTGACCAGTCGCTCGGTCCGGGCCAGTCCGACCCGGCATTGATTGGCCAGCAATTCGCCCACCGTGCGGATGCGCCGGCTGCCAAGGTGATCGATGTCGTCCAGACTGCCTTCCCCCTTCTTCAAGCGGAGAAGATATTTAGTCGCCGCCACCAGGTCTTCCTTGGTAAGTATGCGGGAATCGCCCCCTTTGATCCCCAGCTTCTGATTGATCTTGTAACGGCCAACGCGGCCCAGATCATAACGCTTGGCGTCGAAGAACAATCGCTTGATCAGCGCCCGCGCATTGGCAGGCGTAGGCGGATCCCCGGGGCGAAGCCGGCGATAGATGTCCTTGAGGGCTTCCTCCTCGTTTTTTGTCGGGTCCTTCTTGAGGCATTTGATGACGATTCCGTCATCGATGGTCGTGTCAACCACGCGGATCTTGCTGATGCCCAGCTCGGCGATTTGTTTGACCACCGCTTTCGACAGAGGCTCGAAGGCGCGCGCGACGACAATGTTTTTCTCCGCATCGACGGCGTCTTCGATCAGCACCTTGTTTTGAATGTCTTCGAGTTTTTCGGCTTCCTTGACGCCCAGTTCCTCGATGTCATAAAAAAGCTTCAGGATGTCGGCATCGCCCCCGTAGCCCAGGGCGCGGAAGAAAGTGGTCGTTAAAAATTTCCGCCGGCGTTTTTTCCGATCCAGGTAAACGTAAAGCAAATCGCTGGTGTCGAACTGCGCCTCATACCACGAGCCGCGATCGGGAATGATGCGGAAGGAAAAAAGCTCCTTGCCGTTGGGATGCAAGGTCTTCTCAAAGGCCAGCCCGGGCGACCGGTGCAATTGACTGACGATGACGCGTTCCGCGCCGTTGATGACGAAGGTCCCCTGCGGCGTCATCAGCGGCAATTCGCCCATGAAAACCTTCTCTTCCTTGGCGCCCTTCTCCTCCTTGAGAAGAAACGTGACGTGCAAGGGCGCGCCGAAAGTGATGCCTTCGCGCAGGCACTCCAGCCAATCATGCTTGGGCTCGCCAATTTCGTAGCTGTGAAAGCCTAGGACGCACTTGCCATCGTAACTTTCGATGGGGAAAACCTCCGTGAAAACCGCCTGCAATCCCGTGTTCTTTCGCCGCGACGGCGGCGAATCGGTCTGGAGAAATTCCCGGTACGAATTGGTCTGCAGCTCGATGAGATTGGGAGGCGCGATCACCTCTTTGATCTTGCCGAAATGGACGCGTTCAGTGGGTTTAAATGACATTTTTACCTCTGGTCAATGTCTGGCGCAGGCCAGGTTCTTGTTTGGCGGAGACGACGAAGCGCACGCTCTCTGGCAACCAGAAAACGCACCGGTTCAAAAAATCCTCTCTTTAAGACGATGCTCGTTTTAGAAATCGCTCTTTGACGGTTCAAATTGAGCGACGGGAGAAACCCCCCGCCGCCCAACAATACACCATTTTTATTTTATTTCAACCTTGGCCCCGGCGTCCTCCAACTTTTTCTTGGCGGCGTCGGCGTCGGCCTTGTTGGCGCCTTCCAGCACAGCTTTCGGCGCTCCTTCTACCAGCGCTTTGGCGTCGGCCAGACCCAGTCCGGCTTTGACCTCGCGCACCGCTTTGATGGCGGCAATCTTCTTGTCAGCCGGCACAGACGCCAGAATGACGTCGAAGGCCGTCTTGACTTCCGCGGCTGGCGCGGCGGCGGCCCCGGCGGCGGCGCCAGGAGCGGCCACGGAAACCGGCGCGGCGGCGGTGACGCCCCAGGCGGTTTCCAGTTGTTTGACCAGGTCGGCGGCCTCAATGACCGTCAACTTGCCCAGTTGTTCCACTAATCCTGCGATATCAGCCATATTTCCTTTCAGTCTCGTTGCCGTCCGCGGCTGCGGACGAATTGTGCTCGCGAGCCCGCGAGCCGACGATTTACTTTGTTCTTGTTGTTTTGTTCCATCCCCATTGGCTTAACGGGCATGAAATCTTTGATTCTCCAAATTCTTATTCGCCCTTGTCCACCCGCGCCTGCAGCACGCGAGCCAATTGCGTGCCGGGCGTACTGATCACCGTCGCCAGCTTCGTCGCCGGCGCCATGATGACCCCGAGCAACCGCGAACGCAGGACTTCGATGGACGGCAAATCCGCCAGGGCGATGATGTCCGCGCTTTCCAGGCGCTGGTTCTTCAAATAACCAAACCGCACCTTCGGTTTGTCGAATTCCGCGCTGAAGGTCTTGACGATCTTGGCCGCCGATGAAACGTCCCGCTGCCCCGTGACCACGGCCAACTGGCCGTTGAGGGAGGCTCCCACGTCGCCCACCCCCGCCTCTTTGACGGCCAGGCGGAATATCGAATTCTTGACAACGTGCATTTCGGCGCCGGCCTTCTGCAGGCGTTTGCGCAATTCGGTGATCGGCCCAACCTTGAGCCCGCGATAATCCACGACGATGAAATACGGCGAGGCATTGAGCCGGGCCAGATATTCATCGCTGATATATTGTTTTTCGGCGCGCATAATTTGTCTCCGTGATCAGGCCGCTTCCAAAAATTCCCGGACGTCCACCCGCACCGGGGGACTCATCGTGGCGGAAATGGTGCAACTGTGAATAAACACCCCCTTGGCGCTGCTGGGCCTGGACTTCGCGACCGCTTCAATCACTGCCCGCGCGTTCTCCACAAGCTGCGCCGCCGGAAAGGATGCCTTGCCAATGGGAACGTGGACGTTTCCGCCTTTGTCCACTTTGAACTCCACACGGCCCGCCTTGACTTCCTTGACCGCCTTGGCGGTGTCCTCGGTCACAGTGCCGGTCTTCGGGTTGGGCATCAAACCGCGCGGCCCCAGCGCTTTGCCCAGTTTGCGCACTTCCGCCATCGCTTCCGGCGTGGCGATGGCCACGTCGAAATCCGTCCAGCCCTCGTTGCATTTCTTGATCAAATCGTCGTATCCGACAAATTCAGCGCCCGCGGCCTGTGCCGCTTCAGCGGCCGCGCCGGGTTTGGCGAAGACCAGGACCCGCACGTTCTTTCCGCTGCCATGGGGCAGGGGAACGGTGCCCCGGACCATTTGGTCGGATTGCTTGGGGTCCACGCCCAGCTTGAAAGCCATATCGATGGTTTCGTTGAACTTGGCCTTGGGAAATTTCCCCAAAATCTCAACGGCCGAGGGCAGGGGATACGGTTTCCTGCCTTCCACAAGTTCCAGCCCTTTTTTATAACGTTTGCTTGGCATTTTTCGATGGCGGTTCATGCGAGCGTCGCCGAAGCGCTGCTCTCCCGCGGTTGATTATTCCAATACGTCGATCCCCATGCTGCGGGCCGTGCCCGCAATGACCCGGAACCCCGCTTCTTCAGAAGTGGAGTTCAAATCCTTGCTCTTCAATTTCACGATCTCCATCACCTGTTTGCGCGTGACTTTGCCGACCTTTTCCTTGTTCGGCACCTTCGAGCCGGAAGCAATCCCCGCCGCCTTTTTCAGCAATACCGAGGCGGGCGGCGATTTGGTAATAAAAGTAAACGATTTGTCCTGATAAACCGTGATGACTACCGGAATGATCATCCCCCCCTGTTCCTTGGTTGCCGCATTGAACTCCTTGCAAAACGCCATGATGTTGACGCCCTGCTGTCCCAATGCCGGCCCCACCGGCGGCGCCGGATTGGCCTGTCCGGCCGGAATTTGCAGCTTGATCTGCCCTGTAATCTTCTTTGCCATATAATCTTATGCCTTTTCCACCTGCCAATACTCCAGTTCGACCGGCGTATTTCGCCCGAAAATATTCACAGTGACCTTGAGCTTCCCGCGGTCCGGCTCAATCTCTTCAATGACCCCGCTGAAATTGAGAAACGGCCCGTCATTGATCTTCACCGTTTCCCCAACGTCAAAATTGACCTTCGGCTTCTCCGTTTCCTCAGACTCCGATATTTGAGCCTTGATTGTCGCAATTTCGTCCGGCGTCACGGCCATCGGACGGTCGCCCCCAACAATGCCGATTTTCCCAGGTGTATCCTGGATAAAATACCACGGCTTGTCCAAAATCCGGTTGTTCTCGTCCAGCAGCACCATCTCGATATACACATAGCCCGGATGCAGCTTGCGGCTCGTCACGGTTTTCTTGCCGCCACGCACATCGACGACCTTTTCCACGGGCACCAGCACCTCTTTGATATACTCGCCCATTTCCTCCGCCTTGAGGCGCTTCTCGATGCTTTCTTTGACCTTCTGCTCCTGCCCGGACAAAGTGTGTATGACAAACCACTGGCTCTTTGGCATGAGACAATCCTTAAATTATTAACCGCAGCACGTTGGCCACGATAAAATCCACCCCGACGGTAAAACCGCCCAGCAAGGCTACCGAAATCATTACCACCGCCGTCGAGCCCATCAAGTCGTCCCATGTCGGCCATGTGCATTTCTTCAGTTCGTCCTGCGTCTCGCGGAAGTAGCCGGAGAGTCGCAGGAACGCCCCCTGCCGCCACAGGTACGTGAAGACGCCCATGGCGACCACGATCCCAATTATCATTGGCAAATAATCTCTCATGTCTCTTTCTTCTCTTCTTTTTGGCGGAGGGGGAGGGATTCGAACCCCCGGTGCGGTTTCCCGCACAACGGTTTTCAAGACCGTCGCAATAGACCACTCTGCCACCCCTCCGGTCTGTCCCTCTGCTTCCAGTTCCCTCGAGTGGCAGGGCGGGAGGGACTCGAACCCCCAACCGACGGTTTTGGAGACCGCTACTCTACCAATTGAGCTACCGCCCTATGCTCTCGAGCAGTCCCTCGTTCAAACCAGCAGGATCGCTTCTTCCTGCGGCGTAAAATCAGGCCACAATGTCCGAAACCCGTCCGGCTCCAATCGTTCGGCCACCCTCGCGAATGGCGAATCGCTGCCCCTTTTCCATCGCCACCGGGGCGATCAATTCAATGCTCACGGCAACGTTGTCCCCCGGCATCACCATCTCAACGCCCTGAGCCAGTTGCACCGTGCCCGTGACGTCGGTCGTGCGAAAATAGAATTGCGGACGGTAGTTGGTGAAAAACGGCGTGTGACGGCCACCCTCGTCTTTGGAAAGAACATATACTTCCGCCTTGAACTTGGTGTGCGGCGTGATCGTCCCCGGCTTGGCCAGCACCATGCCGCGCTCGACTTCATCCTTCTTGGTGCCGCGCAACAAAACCCCGACATTGTCCCCCGCGCTGGCTTTGTCCAGCAGCTTGCGAAACATTTCAATGTCCGTCGCCACAGTCTTGCGCGTGTCTTTGAGCCCGACGATCTCGACATCGGACATTTTGTTCAGCTCGCCGCGCTCCACGCGTCCGGTCACCACCGTGCCACGGCCTTCAATGTTGAACACGTCCTCGATGCACATCAGGAATGGCTTGTCGATCTCCCGGGGCGGCAGCGGAATGAAACTGTCCACCGCCGCAAGCAAATCATCGATGGCCTTGATCCCCTCAGGCTTGCCCGCCAGCGCCGCCGTGGCGCTGCCCCGTATAATCGGGGTCTTGTCGCCGGGGAACTGATACTTGTTGAGCAAATCGCGAATTTCCATGTCAACCAGGTCGAGCAATTCAGGATCATCAACCAGATCGACCTTGTTCAGAAAAACGACAATGGCCGGAACCCCCACCTGCCGGGCCAGCAGAATGTGCTCGCGCGTCTGCGGCATCGGACCGTCCGCCGCGCTGACGACCAGGATCGCGCCGTCCATTTGCGCCGCGCCGGTAATCATGTTCTTGACGTAGTCGGCGTGTCCGGGACAATCGACGTGCGCGTAATGGCGCAGAGGAGATTCGTACTCCACGTGAGAGACGGAAATCGTGACCGTCTTGGTGGCATCGCGCACGGTGCCGCCCTTGGTGATGTCGGCGTAACTGATCGGTTTGGCCATCCCCTTCTTGGATTGAACTTCGACGATCGCCGCCGTCAAGGTGGACTTGCCGTGGTCAACATGGCCGATGGTGCCGACATTGACGTGAGGTTTGGTGCGTTGAAAGGCTTCTTTTGCCATAATCTTTCGTCTCTTTGTTTTTTGTTACGATCCGCTTCAACTCAATTCTTCATTATCTGGAGCCCATGATCAGGATTGAACTGATGACCTCGTCCTTACCAAGGACGTGCTCTGCCAACTGAGCTACATGGGCAAAAGCCAAATCTATTGCATCCTGACCGTGCAAAACGACAGAAACCCATTACCCCTGCCTTCCTTCACTTTCGCGAAAGGGCCTCGGGGCTAATGGTGTTCCTGTCCTACAACCCGATTACTTACCTACAAAACTACGGGCGCTGAAACACCCTGTCAACGCCTTTTTGAAATATTTTTTACCGAATCTTTTCCGCGCGTCCTCCCACCCGCCGTGTTCGTCCCCCCTAAATCTGGAAATCGGCTTTGGACCTGTCCTGTTTGCTCGTCACCTTGATGTCGATCTTCTCGTACGTAACCAGGGAATTGGGCGGGATGCTTTGATTCAAGAAAACGCTCGCGCCGACGGTGCTCCCGCTGCCAATCACCGTTTCGCCCCCGACAATGGTGGCGTTGGCATAGATCGTCACATCGTCTTCAAGGGTCGGATGGCGCTTTTGGCCGCGCAAAGCCTGCCCCCCGGCAAGCGAGCGGGCCACAAGGCCAACTCCCTGGTACAGTTTAACATGCTTCCCGATTACCGCCGTTTCGCCAATGACCGTCCCAGTGCCGTGATCGATAAAAAAATGCGACCCGATCTGCGCCCCAGGATGCAAGTCAATACCGGTCCGTCCATGCGCCCACTCGGTCATAATGCGCGGAATCAGCGGTATCTTCTGCAAATACAACTCGTGCGCAAGCCTTTGCACCGCAATCGCTTCAATGAAAGGATACGCCACAATAATCTCCTCCTTGCTCAACGCCGCCGGATCGCCCTGGAACGCCGCTTCCGTGTCGGTTTGCAAAAGGTCCCGCACCCGCGACAGGTTGGACAGGAAATCCAGCGTCAACGAATGGGCTAGGCGGCTGGCATCCACTTTATCCAACTTTTCCGGCCGGCCATATTCGAGGCTCTTGTACACTTCCTCCTCCAGCCGTTCCAGCAGCGAATCCATTAGGTTCGCTATCTCCATTTTCAACTGCGAGGAATGGATCGATTTCTCATCGAAAAAGCCGGGAAAAAGCAGACGCAATAAATCGCACGAGATGCTGGCGATGGCAGTTTTGGACGGAAGATTCTTGCCATCCAAATGGTTGATGCCGCCGACGCGCGCGTACGACGCGAGCAGTCGATCGGTCAGCTCGGTAACCGTCAGTTTCACGCCCGCATTATCCCGCACGGCAGTCCGAAAGGCAAGCCGCCCGCGGGGCGCGGAAAGGGCAGGGTGAGGGCTTCATCTAAAGATTTGCCAATACAAATACATTCCGCAACGCGGGCTTCATATCAGCTTCATCGCCAGCGCCACCAACAGAGCGCCGCCAATCAAAACCCGGTACCACCCGAAAAGCACGAAAGTGTGCGTCTGCACGTAGCGCAACAGCCATTTGACAGCGATGAACGAAACCACCGCCGCAATCACGCTGGCCAGTATCACCATATGCCAATTCTCATGCGGCGCGTCGGCCTTGGGATGATGCATCGCCTCGAAAATCTTGTAGCCCCCCGCCGCCAGCATCGTCGGAATGCTGACCAGAAACGAGTATTCCGTTGCCAATGGACGAGTCAGCCCCAGGAGCAGCGCAAAGATGATGGTCGTCCCGGACCGCGATGCGCCCGGAAATCCAGCCGCTATCAGTTGACCGATTCCGACGGCAATTGCCACCGTCCAGGTCACGTTCCGCAGGTCGCCGCTCTCCTTGTCCTTGCCGGCGCCGTGGCCCGTCCTGGCAAGCCACCGTTCCACAATTAGAAAAAGCACGCCGCCCACCAGAAGGGCGATGGCAATCGGCAGAAGTTTCTCCGGAAGTTTAAATCCCCTTTTCTCCATGATGAAGCCGCCCACCCCGGTTATGAAGAACGCGGCGACGATTTTGACAAAATAATCATGAACCACGGGGTCGCGCCAGTTGAAGATGAATTGATGAAATCGCTTGTGGAACAGCGGAATGACAGCCAGCACCGCCCCGGTTTGGATGACGACGTTGAACAGGTCCGTCTGCCGCGGCAGCCATTGCTGCGCGATCAACAAATGGCCCGTCGAGGAGACTGGAAGAAATTCCGTAATTCCTTCAACAACGCCGAGAACCACTGCGGTTACAGGATCAGTCATGGGGCTTGTTTAATAACTTCGATTGGGAGGGACCAGGATCAGGATGGAGAGGGGAATGGAAGTTCCGGTTCACATTCCCAATCCTAATCGAACTCATCCCGTGCCTGTTGCTATTTCTTGCCAAACACAGTGGAAAGGACCGACTTGGATTCCAATTCGCGCTGCTTGACTTTGAGCTGGCCCAGGACCGCCTGGAAACCGACATAGACCTTGTGCCAATGATTCTCCAAACCGCGCAAATTGCCCTCGTTGCTCTCGGCAAGGTAGCGCATCGAGGGCGCCGAACTGATCAACGTATGCACTTCCTCGCGCGACGGAGATGTGCACTCCATCGCGGCGCTGATCAATTCCAATTCCTGCACGATGATCGACTTGACCTCCAGGAATTGGTTTTCGTCCTCGGGCCCGAATTTCTTCCCGCGGGAGAGGTTGACGAAATAATTGAACTGCTTGAGGCACTCCAAATAGTTCTCCAATTGAACAATTAGTTGGTCCAGTTTTTTGTTGCGCATAGATCGTTAGGTACGAGACACCACTTCCGGCACCCTTGGCGAGAGAAAAATGATCGCCCCCCCGCGCATTTCGCGCGCCGTGATCTTGAAAGCCGCATATTGCACCACCAGTTCCGAAAACCCGCCGCGCGCCTCACGCGCTCCGCGGAAAATGGAGACTACCTGGCGCCCTATCTCTTCCACCAATCCCACGGGCACCGCCTGCGGGACGGTCGAACTGACGACGCGGCCCTGCGCGTCCACAGTGAACGTGCCAGTGGGCAGCCCCTTCAATTCCGGCTTCGCGCGTTTGTTCAAGAGACCCATTTTGTGAAAACATGTTTCATGGTTTGGTCCACCTTGTCCTTCGCCAAAAGGCGCCGGAATCCCGTGCAGAGCAATCCTTTTTTGTCGTTGCCCGCCAGCGCCCAATGCCGTTGCAATCCAAATCCGTACACCTGCGTCAGCGCGCCGGCGCCGAGCTTCTCCCCCAATTCGCGCAATCGCTTCTGGGTGTCCCGGGCCCAGGCAACGGTTTGCTCAACGTTGTCCAAACCCCACGATTCGCACGCCGCCTTTTCATCCGGCGGCATCGTCAAGACGAATTCAACTCCTTCAAAACGCGCCAGCGCCGCCAGCGCCGCGTTGGCAGGCGTATGCGCGCCCGCTGGCGCCGATGCGCCGGCCTGCTGTCCCCTCCATTCATCCATCGCCTGCGCCGAATCCAGCAACAATCCCTGCGAAGAATTGGTTATGGTTCGGACGCGGTCCGGTTCGGCGGGCAATATCTCAAAATTCCCCGTTTTCCACGACAATATCTCCCTGAAAGCCTCCTCACCTTTGAAATCCGCGGTCGCCGCGTCAACGATGTCCCCCTCCTTTATCCAGATTTTGCCCTCGATCGGGCCTTGCGTGATCCGCAGGACGGACGAGCTTTGCGACAGACACTCCAGTTGGATCAAATCGACCAGGCTCTTGCTCTGCATTCCCCGAAATCCACCCTCCAGCGAAGCCTCCCGTCCGAGGAGCGATTCGATGCAATCCCGGAATTGCGTAAATTCCTCCGTGCTCCCCGGTTTGTGCCAGAAGAGGTCCACCCCCAGCGCATACGCCCGCGACCGGTATTCCTCATCCAGGACCCCTGTCAAAACAATGATGCGCAGATGCGGATACTTGCGCCGGACGATTGCCAGCACCTGCAAACCATCCATCTTGGGCATCCGCAAGTCCGTGATCAGCAAGCTGAAAGGTTCAGACTCCAGCAGAGCGATGGCTCGCGCTCCCGAGTTGGAGACGGTGACTTCCGGTTGGCTGGGTAGTTGCTGGAGCAGTTCCTGGTATAATTCCAGCATCTGCTCATCGTCATCCAGCAGCAGCAATTTATGGCGCTCTTCCATCTGTATGACGCACAGTATCGTCTTTGGCGCAGAGTTCAAGTCCGGTGTTGCGCTACAAATTCGTTACAGCACCGCTTCCAAAAGGCGACGCATCTCCAGAGGCGTATGACAGTTTTCGGGAGGGCGGAGCGCCGCGACGCCCTGATTGTATAAGGGACTCGCGGCGCTCGTCCCTCCCGGAAACCATCGGCTGTATTTATATACTCATATACTTCCAAGGTGTAATCCGGTCCAATGGAAGAATTCTGTCCTGCACCCCTTCTACCGTCAGCGTCCGAAATGGGCTTGAATGACGCCCCGCGGAAACATAGCGTGCCCGTGATGTCCCGTTTTTTTATTCTTTTCATCGCCGCCCTTGTGCTGGCCGCCTGCGGCAGAAGCCAATCGCCCGTGGTCGTCGTTTACACTTCGCAGGACGAGGTCTTTGCCGAACCTATTCTCACGGAATTCGAAAAGGAGACCGGGATCGAGACGCGCGCGGTTTACGATAGTGAGGCGGTCAAAACGGTGGGCCTTGTAAACCGGTTGTTGGCGGAGCGCGGCAATCCCCAATGCGACGTCTTCTGGAACAACGAGGAATTCCGCACCCGCCAGTTGGCGGCCCACAACGTCTTCCGCCAAACCAACGCCTGGACCCACCTGGGCTATCGCACCCGCCGCATTGTCATCAATACAAATTTATTGACAGCGGCCACCGCGCCACACTCCTTCAGCGACGCGACCAACGAAATGTGGCGCGGCAAAGTCGCCCTCGCGTACCCGCTCTTCGGCACAACGGCGACCCACTTTCACGCCTTGCGCCAGCACTGGGGGCCGGCGGTATGGGAAAACTGGTGCCGCGCCGTGGCGGCCAACAAGCCCTTCTTGGTCGATGGCAATTCAGTCGTGGTCAAAATGGTCGAGCGCGGTGAAGCGTGGTGGGGCTTTACCGATTCGGACGACATTGCGGGCGCGCAGCGCGAAGGCTTCCCTGTCGCCCCGCTGCCGCCGACCGATGAGACCTTGTTCATTCCCAATACCGTCGCCGTGATTCGGAACTGCCCGCATCCCGAGGCGGCGCAGCGCCTCTACGAATTTATTTCCGATCCGAAAGTCTCCGCGAAGCTGGTGGAATTGCGCGCGTTGGAAGGCGCCACGCTGGACCCGGCCACGGCGGCCACCGGCCTGCAAGTCGATTGGGGAAAACTGCTCCACGACCTCGACGCGGTCACGGCCACAACCAAGGAAATCTTCCTGCGTTAAGACGGTCTCTTGAGAATCCGCTCGAAGACCTCCGGAGGTTCGATCTCGATGCGGCCGGAATCCGGCGCGGCGGGCCGCGGCGTGGAGGTCGCGGAGGGCGGACGCGGCAGTGCGATCGGGGTCGGTGACGCCGCTGTCGCCGGTTCGTCGTCCTCGATTTCGGCTTCGCGCGGCGTCGAAACGAAGTTGGCCCTTTTGTCCACCCAGGACCGATAACGTTGAAAAGTCCACATTCCGTATTCGGCCCCCGTTTCCAGCGAGGAAATGATTTTGAAATACTCCCGTGTGCGGATGAAATTCCTGATCGGCAGCGTCGCCATCAGAATCTCGCACTCGGGCACGCAGATGTTAAGCCCCGGACGAAACTGAAGCCTCTGCGAAACGGCGCCGATCAGGCAATCGGCCAACTGCGCGGCCACGTTGTTCTGGATTTCGGCGGGAAAAGCGCCAACCACACGTTGCAGCGCCTCGGCGCAATTGGAGGAATGGACCGTCGCCAAAACAAGGTGCCCCGTCTCAGCCGCCGTGAGCGTCAGCCGCATCGTTTCCGGGTCCCGCATTTCGCCCACCATCAAGACATCCGGGTCTTCGCGCAAACTGTCCAGCAACGCCTGCTCGAAACTGGGTGTGTCCCGCCCCACTTCACGCTGCCGGATGAATGCGCGCCGCGGACGAAACGTGAACTCGATGGGGTTCTCGATCGTCACAATGTGCCGCGCCTCCGTCAGGTTGATCGTCTGGATCAATGCCGCCAGCGTTGTCGATTTCCCGCATCCGGTTGGCCCGCTGATCAATACCAGACCGTGCGGGTGGGTCACCAGGTTCTTGAGTTCCGGATGCAAATTCAACGCCTCGATGGTCGGTTGAAATGCCGGCAGCAGACGGATCGCAAAACCGATCCCGCGCGAGGTGTAAAAAACGTTGATGCGGCAGCGCACGCCCTCCATTTTCCGGGAAAGATCCATCGAGCGGCGCTGCTCAAAATTCGGCCAGTCCTCGGAACCGATGATTTGGCCGGCCCATTCCTGGGTCATATCGCCGGTGACGGGTTCGCCCGCCGAGCGCAAATTGCTTCGCACCCGCAACGTCGGCGGCAGGCCCGGTTCGAGATGCAAATCGCTGGCGCCCTCGCTTTTGGCCAGTGCAATCAGCGCCCGCAGGTTCACGGTGGGTGCGAATGGAGGCGGAGTTACTCCGCTTCGATTTTGGTCAAGGCGATGGTCTTTTTTCCATCCTTATCCTTAACAATTCCGGTGGCCACAACCTTTTCCGGCGCCTGGCAAATGTTCTTGTGGAACGCCTTGGCGACGTCGTTGTCTTCGGCGTAATAGACTGTGCCATCAGCCGTGCGGATGGCCGTGCTGCATTTGGATGTTTCGTGCAACTCGCATTTGGTGCAGAGGGCCTGGCCCTTGATGATCTGTTCGTCCGCCGCGCGGGCGGAAGTCGTCATCAAAGCAATAAATGCAGTGATGACAAGCGCTCCCAGTATTTTTTTCATAATAGTTAATCTGTTCTCAAGCTCTGTCTGAAGGCTTGGCCATCACTATACCACAATCTCTCGTGTCCGCAATTTCAATCCCGGGACCACCATCAAGGCGGGGAAACCACTCCACACCGCCTCAATTCCTTATTCGCCCATTCCAACATGCGGGCCGTTGTATCCCATCCCACGCAACCGTCCGTGATGGAAAGTCCGTATCGAAGCTCCGCCGGATCTTTTGGAAAAGGCTGCGCCCCTTCCTCGAGAAAACTCTCGACCATCAGCCCGATAAGCGATCGCGTTCCGGCAATGCGCTGTTCAACGACGCTGCGCCACACTTCCTCCTGTCGCGCCGGTTGCTTGCCCGAATTGGCGTGGCTGCAATCGACCATCAGCACCCGCGGCAAACCCTGTTCCCCCAGCCTGGCCTCCGCTTCGTTTATGCTTTGGGCATCGTAATTGACCCGGAGCCTTCCGCCGCGCAAGACCACGTGCCCAACCGCCCCGCCCGTCGTTCGGACGATGCTCGTGGCCCCGTCCTGGTCGATCCCTATGAAACTATGCGGATGCCGGGCGGCGCTCATCGCGTCTATCGCAACTTGAAAGCTGCCGTCGGTCGCGTTCTTGAAGCCCACCGGCATCGAAAGTCCGCTGGCCATTTCCCGATGCGTTTGAGATTCGGTCGTGCGCGCCCCGATGGCTGCCCAACTCACAAGGTCGCCGATGTATTGCGGTATGATCGGGTCCAGAAACTCCGTGGCCGCCGGCAGTCCCATCCCCGTGATCTCCAATAACAGCCCCCGCGCCATTTTTAGCCCCGTCTCGATGTCGTGCGAATTGTCCAGGTGCGGATCGTTGATCAGCCCTTTCCATCCGATCGTCGTTCGCGGCTTCTCGAAATAGACCCGCATCACAATTTCCATCGTCTCCCCAAACTCCCGGCGCAACCGGTTCAGGCGCGTGGCGTAGTCCAGCGCGCCCCGCGTATCGTGAATCGAGCACGGCCCGATGACCACCAGCATCCGCGGGTCTTTCTGTTCGAGAATCTCCTGGATCGCCCGCCTTCCGCTGACCACGGTCTCGTTGGTCGCCTCCGTCGCAGGCATCTTGTCTTTGATGACGCGCGGCGTTGAAAGCCGGACAAACTGTTTGACGTGCAGATCTTGGGTCGGCGTCATACTTCTACCAGATAATGGCGCGCACGGCTGGCGGCCGCCACATCGGCGCTCCCTCCTTGATGCCGAAGGCGTCGTAAAATTCCTGCCGGTTCGCCTCGGGGCCCACTCCGCGGAATTGCCCGGGGGAATGGCTATCGATCGTTATCCTGCGGCGTGTCTCCGCGTCGCGACAATTGACGCGCCAAATCTGCGCGAACGAAATGAAGAACCGCTGCTCTGGCGTAAAACCGTCGATCTCCTTCCTCTTTTCCGGGTATTTGGCAAGGTCCCGTTCCAGCGCCTCGTAAGCGATGCTGACGCCGCCCAAATCCGCAATGTTTTCGCCCAGGGTCAACTTTCCGTTGACGTGCAGCCCGGGAAGCGCCTCGTAACTGTCATATTGGTCCACCAATTTTTGCGCCCGCCCCTCAAATGCCGCCGCGTCCTCCGGTGTCCACCAATCGTTGAGATTTCCGTCGCCGTCATATTTCCGCCCCTCGTCGTCGTAGCCGTGCGTCATTTCGTGGCCAATCACCACCCCGATCGCCCCATAATTGACCGCGTCATCCATCGTCGCGTCAAAGAATGGCGGCTGCAAAATACCCGCCGGAAAGACGATTTCGTTTTCCGACGGATCGAAATACGCGTTGACCGTCTGCGGCGTCATGCTCCATTCCGATTTATCGACCGGTTTGCCAATTCTTGCCAACTCCCGCTTGTTTTCAAATGCCGACGCCCGGCGCACATTGCCAAGATAATCATCCCGGCGGATTTCCACGCTCGAGTAATCTCGGAATTTGGCGGGGCACCCGATTTTCTGCGTGAAGCGTTCGAACTTCGCAAGCGCCTTGGCGCGCGTCGCCTCCGACATCCAATCTACCTTTTCCAATCGACCCCGAAAGACGCCTTTGAGGTTCTCGATCAAATCATTCATCTCCGCGCGCGCCTGGGCCGTAAAATATTTCTCCACGTAAAGCTGGCCGAGCGCCTCGCCGATTTGACCGTCAATCGTCCGGGCCGCGCGTTGCCAGCGCGGCTCCTGCGCCGGCTGGCCGCTCAAGACCCCGCCGTAAAAGTGGAACGCTTCCTCTTCCGCCGCCGTCCCGAGCCGCGGCGCCGCCGCCCTCAACACGTGCCAGCGCAAATAAATCTTCCAATCCTCCAGCGGACGCCCCTTTACAAGCTCGTCCAGCGCCGCAAAAAATTCAGGCTGGCGAACCACGACGTCTGGCGGCGCGGAAATTCCCGAAGCTTCAAAAAAACCTTCCAGCGCCAGGTCTGGATACTTCCCCTCCACGTCGGAAGTCGCAATTTTGTGATAATTGGCGACCGGATCACGCAAGTCCGCGCGCGCCTTGCTGGCTTTGGCCAGCGCCGTTTCCAAATCCAGGATTTTTTCCGCGCCGGCATTGGCCGCGTCCGGCGCCGTGCCGCTCATGGCGAGCATTTTCGAGATATGATCCACATACGCCGCGCGCTGCTTTGCGAAACTCGGCGCCAGATAATAATCCCGATCGGGCAGGCCCAGCCCGCCTTGGCCAAGCTCGAACGCGTAAACCGCGCTGTTCTTGTCATCCGTCGAAACCGAGCTCCGGAACATCACCCCGGTGCCGTCCAATTGGAGTGCGGCCACCAGCCGCATCATTTCCGCGGACGATGAAAGCGCCTCAATGCGCGCGAAATCCTCCCGCAACGGCTCGAACCCCAGTTCTTCGATGCGATTGGTATTCATCGCGGACGCAAAGAAATCCCCCACTTCGCGTCTTGGCGAATGGGCGGGCGCGGATTCATCGGCCGCCGCCTCTTCTAGCAAGCCATGCAGCAATTCCCAATTGCGCTGGGCCAATTGATCGAACCCCGCCCAGCGCGCCTTGTCCCCCGGCACCGGATTCTCCTTGAGCCACGTCCCGCAGGCAAATCGGTAGAAATCCACCGACGGATCAACCGATCGGTCCATGTAATTGGTTGAAAAGCGCGGCACCGGCGTCTCCCCCCAAACCAGCCCACCCATTGCGACAAACAAACTGACGGCAAGAATAAAGGTTTTCATACTAAAGCTACCGGCCCCAATCAGGAGGCGAACCGGCGGCTTGAAAGCGGCGACTTTTTGCACGGTCGCAGAATAAGGTCGCCGTCCTGGATATTCAATGCCCTTTGCAGGTCCGATGTCCACTCGGGAGAACGTGCGGCATTTTTGCATCGCATCGTTCCCAAAATTGCCGGATAATGGAGTTGTGCGAACGCGCAATCTAATCGGCTATTGGCTAGGCGCCGCTGTCTTGATGGCGGCGCTTGGGGCGCCGTCCGCCTCCGCGGCCACCGATTCGGCGGCGTCGGCCGAGGAAACCAATGCGCTGCGCTCCGCGTACAAGTTGTTCACCGACATGCAATACCCGCTGGCTGAAAATAATTTCAGCAATTTCCTGGCGACCTTTACCAATTCTTCCCATCGGGCGTATGCGATTCTCTTTCTGGCACGCTCGCAATTGGAGCAATCCAATGGCGCAAGCGCCGTGGCGCTCCTGCAAAATTCGTTTTCCGACGCCGGCGATTTGGGCCAGGAATATGTCTTCTGGATCGCCAAGGCACGCCTGAGCGAAAGGGACTACACCAAAGCCGCCACCGGATTTGCAAATGTCGCCAGAATGACCGGCTTTCCGCGGCGCCTCGAAGCCGCGTACGACGAGGCGTTGACCTATTCGGAAATGACAAACTGGTCCCAGGTCATCACACTCCTCCAGGCAACCAACCGGATTTTCCGCATCGAGGCCGCGTTCGAGCCACGGAACCCTTTCGCCCCGCTTGGTGCCCTCCTTTTGGGCGAAGCTTTTCTCGAAACCCACCGCTATGCCGAGGCGGAAAAAACGGTCCGCGACCTGGAATTCGCCGCGCCGGACTTTGACCTCGCCTGGCGCCGGCAATACTTGCTTTGCCAGATCAGCCTGGCTGCCGGGCGAGGGGACCAAGCCCTCAATGGCATGACCAATCTGTTGGCCCTCGCCTCGGGGCCGGCCCATCAAGCCGCGAGCGTTTTTCTGCAGGGCCGAATCTTCGAAGACCTTGGCCGCACGAACGACGCCCTCCAAGCCTACGAGGCCAATTTGGTCGACGGTTTGCCGGTCCAGGAACAGCGGCGGGCCTTGGCCAAAACCGTGGAGTTGACCGTCGCGGTCAGTCCTCTCCCTGAGGCCATTGATTCGTTGACGAACTTGATCGCGCGACTTCCGCAGGCCCCGGGACTTGACTTGGCGCGCGTGACCCTCGGTGAATTATATCTGGAGGCTTTCGCCGCTCCGCCTCAGACCGCCCCTGGCACAAACGCCGAGTCGTCGCTGGCAAATCCGCTGGAAGACGCCCTGACCAATTTCAACATTGTCATCCGTGATTTTACCAACAGCCAATGGCTTCCCAAAGCGCACCTGGACCGCGGCTGGTGCTACTGGGCTCACGGAGACATTGCCCGGGCCAAGTCCGACTTCGCCACGGCCGCCAACGATTTGCCCTACTCCGACGATCAGGCCGTGGCCCGCTTCAAATTGGGCGACGCCGAGTTTGTTGAGCATAATTACGCCGGGGCTTTGAGCAATTACAATCAGCTCTTGCAGCACTACGGCAACATGGCAAGCGTGACCAACGGACTCTTTGACCAGGCCCTTTATCAAATCGTCGAGGCGGACGTCAACCTGGGTGACGACGAAGGCGCGCGCGCCGCCGCGGACAAAATCCTGCGCTGGTTTCCGGGCAGTTACCTCGGTGACCGCGGGTTGCTTTTGCTGGGGGAGAAGTTGAACCGGCGCCAGGTCTTCATGGACCTGCTCAAACGCTCGCCCAATTCCCCTCTTGCCCCCCAGGTGGAATACGACATTGCCCGCACCTACGACCACGAAGGCGATTGGAATGCGTCGATCCCCCATTACGACGCCTGGGTCACCAACCATTCCGGGAACCCGCTGCTGCCGGAAGTCGAATTTTACCGCGCGCTGGCCAACGCGAGAGCCGGACGCGGCACCAATGCCCTGATGGAATTCACCAATTTTGTCTCCCGTTTCCCGAGCAATTCTCTCGCGCCCTGGGCGCAAAACTGGGTCGCCGACTATTACTACAATCAGCAGGACTATCCCTTGGCCGAAATCGCTTACCAGGAGCTTTCCCAGAACTTCCCCCAAGCCGGCGACCTGGCTTATCGCGCGCGCTTTTGGGCCGGTCGGACGGCCCTGGCAAACCAGGAAATTCTCGACGCTCGCAAGTACTTCCTGGCCTTGGTCAACGACACCAACACCCCGCCCGCATTGGCCGCGCAGGCCTTTTTCGCGTTTGCTGACGCGGCTTTCCAACAATTCCTCGCCAACCCCGCCAACGGAACCTTTTTAAACGAGGCCATCGCCGCCGTCAGCAATCT
Source organism: Vulcanimicrobiaceae bacterium (assembly GCA_035511075.1). Classification (GTDB taxonomy): domain Bacteria; phylum Verrucomicrobiota; class Verrucomicrobiia; order Limisphaerales; family Palsa-1400; genus DATAUD01. The sequence goes on along the minus strand of DATKFW010000155.1, from coordinate 63,420 downwards.
GACCAACGGCGCCCCTAGCAATGCCATCGCCGTGGAGGCATTCGGGCGATTGGGCGATTATTACGCGTACTATGCCGACCCGAAATCCGACACCAATGTTTACGCAAAAGCCATCCAGATGTACTCCACGATTTTGAGTTTTCCCGCCGCCGATGTGAGCGTCGCGGCCCGCAGTCAGGCCGAGGTCGGTCTGGGTGTGGTTGCCGAGAAGGAGCATTTGCCCCAGCTCGCGTTGGACTATTACCTCCGCGTTTTGTACGAGTATGACCCGAATCACTTCGATCCTTATTGGGTCGAAACCGCCGGGGAATATGCCGCCCGCATTTGTGAGAGCCAGCAGCAGTGGGACCAGGCGGTCAATGCCTACAGGCGCGTCCTCGAAGCCGTTCCTTCGCTGGCCCCGGTTCTGGAAAAGCGAAGAGACGCCGACAAGAGCCGCGCCGAAGCCGCGCGGAACTAATCACATCATCTTCAGCAATGTCTCGGCCATTTCGGACGGCGTCGAGGCGATGCCGATCCCGGCTTCCTTGAACGCCGCGATCTTTGCTGCCGCCGTCCCCTTGCCGCCGCTGACAATCGCCCCGGCATGGCCCATCCGCCGTCCCGGCGGGGCCGTTGCTCCCGCGATGAATCCCGCCACCGGCTTCTTGCAGTTTTTCCGGATCCATTCGGCCGCCTCTTCCTCGGCAGACCCGCCAATCTCCCCAATCATGATGATTCCATGCGTCTCGGGATCGTCATTGAACATCTTGACGACGTCCAGATGCGACGTGCCGTTGACCGGATCGCCGCCGATGCCCACCGATGTCGATTGCCCCGCGCCCCGGCACGTCAGTTGCCAGACCGCTTCATACGTCAGCGTGCCGCTCCGGGAAACCACTCCGATGTGCCCCTTCTTGTGAATGTAGCCGGGCGCGATGCCGATCCGGCACCCGCCAAAGGAATCCTTGCCCTCCCCGGGCGTGACCACTCCGGGGCAATTGGGCCCGATCAACCGGGCTTTCCCGTTCCGCATCGCATTCTTGACCTTGATCATGTCATTGACAGGAATTCCCTCCGTAATGCACACGATCAATTCCACCCCGGCGTCCGCCGCCTCCAGAATGGCGTCGGCGGCGAAGGGCGGGGGGACGAAAATGGCGGAAACAGTCGCGCCGGTCTCCCGGATCGCGTTGCCGACTGTGTCAAATATAGGGACCTTTGTCGCGCCGTGCTCGAATACCTGGCCCCCTTTGCCGGGCGTGACGCCCGCGACGATCCGCGTGCCGTATTCGATGGAAAGCTGCGTATGCCTGGCCCCAAAGCTTCCCGTCATGCCTTGAACCAGGACTTTTGTTTGAGAATTAACGAGTATTGACATAGAAATTTGTTAAAGATTTTTCGCGACGGCCCCTCCCTGCGCTCTTGGGCCTGTCTTTGATTGCGCGCAGGAAGCGTACGGCTCCCACATCCTTGTCTCTCCCGGCCGCCAGCTCCGCTTCTATCAGCGCCTCCAGCGTAAGCACCCGGCATTTTCCAAAGGCCAGCGGAATGACCGCGGAACGTTTCAAAACGTTCCCATAGTCTCCTACCCCCTCGATTTCACCGAGACAGTCCAGTCTCCCCAAATCAGTTTGAAGATGAAGATTCTTCAAGCGCGCGCAAAGTTCGTCAGTTAGTTCAAGCGGAAGTTTGTTGGCGGCCAGACGGTGCCGGGCATGCAAATCCTTTACAGCCGCTTCAATGCGGTAAAGGTTCTCCGCCGCCAAACGAATGCACACGTCAAGGTCATAGGTCAACAATGGAGCGCCATGAAGGACGCATCCAACGCCCCCCACGATTACGAAATCCACTTGGCTTTGGCATAGCCGCGCAAGAAGCGCCTTGTCATCTTGAGGCATCGAAAGTCGGCGTTCGCTGGAATTCCAGGGCGAAATCCAGAACTTGTTGATGTTCGTTCAGTCGTTCATCCGGCGTTTGTTCCAGCGCGCTTTCGATCAACGACATGTCAATGCCGGCTTCCATTGCCTCGCGCCAGCCGGGACCGGCATCCGCCGGGCAAACGTAAAGCCCGTTCATCTGCGCCAATGTCGCTTCGTCTATCACAAGTTCAATTTAAGCGCCGCGTCTCCATTATCAACACATCACTTCGTGCGCCCTTCGCGCCTTGACAACAATTTTTCATCCCGCCACCGCCCTTACAGCCCTCTGCGCCGCGTCCGCCATCGAATCGCCGGTGATGATGGCCACACCGGATTCCGCCAGCGTTTTCTTGCCGGCGGTGACGTTGTTGCCTTCCAGGCGCACGACCAGCGGTATGTTCAAATGCGTTTCTTTGACCGCCGCGACGATCCCCATCGCGATGACGTTGCAATCCATGATGCCGCCAAAAATATTGACCAGGATCCCTTTGACGTTCGGATCGCTCAGGATGATCTTGAACGCCGCCGTTACCTGTTCCCGGTTCGCCCCGCCGCCCACGTCCAAAAAATTCGCCGGGTGCCCGCCGTAATGCTGGATGATGTCCATCGTTGCCATCGCCAGCCCCGCCCCGTTGACCAGGCACGCGATGCTCCCGTCGAGCTTGATATAATTGAGATTGAACTTGCTGGCTTCCGTTTCCAGCGGCGCTTCCTCGGCCAGGTCCCGCATCGCCTGGATTTCCGGGTGCCGGTAGAGCGCGTTGTCGTCCACGCTCATTTTGGCGTCGATGGCCAGCAAACTCTCCTTGCCGCCTTTGCCCGTGATGATGCAGAGCGGGTTGATCTCCACCATGCTCGCGTCGCAGTCCCACCAGGTCTTATAAAGACCGCCAAACATTTTGGACCCGGCCGCGATCAATTCACCCCTGAGCCCCAGCTCGACCGCCAGCCTGCGGCCTTGATACGGCATCAGCCCGATGCCGGGATCGATCGTTTCCTTGATGATTTTCTCAGGATGCTCGGCCGCGACTTGTTCGATGTCCATTCCTCCCTCGGTGCTGACCATGATGATTGGCTGCGAGACTGCGCGGTCCAGCAGCACCGCGCAGTACAGTTCCTTCTTGATCGCCGGCGCGCCGGAAATCAGCAGTTTGCTCACCAGCCGCCCCTCGGGGCCGGTCTGCTTTGTCACTAGGACGTTGCCCAGCATGGCTTTCGCCTTTTCATACACATCCTCGGCGGTCTTGCAAAGTTTGACTCCCCCTTGAAAGCCGCTCTTAAAAGTTCCCTTGCCCCGGCCCCCGGCGTGAATCTGCGATTTGACGACCACCACCGTTTCCCCTTTGCCAAAAAGACCTTCGGCGATCTTTCTTGCCGCCTCGGCGCTTTCGCAGACTTCGCCCGCGGGCACGGCGACGCCGTTCTTCGCGAGCAGTTCTTTTGCCTGGAATTCGTGAATATTCACCAGTTGTTCAAAGTTTAGTGTTTCGAATTGACAGTTTCAGGAGGCCCCGGGTCGGAATGTCGATGAGCATTGAGATTGGAAGCACAACGTTGAAACCCCCGCTATCGTTGTTCGATCGGTTTGACCTTCAAGCCTGTCGGGCCAATATAGAGGCTTTGCGGGCGTATGAGGCGGTTGTCGGCCAATTGTTCCAGGATGTGCGCCGTCCATCCGGCTGTCCGCGATATGGCAAATATCGGCGTGAATAGATCGGTCGGAATTCCCAGCGAGTAATAAACCGTGGCCGAATAAAAATCGACATTGGCATGGAGGTTTTTCTTCTTGAGCATGATCTCGGCGATGCGATCACTCATTTGAATCCATTTGCGCTCACCCAATTTTGAACTGAGCACTTGCGCCATTCGCTTGAGGTGCGGCGCCCGCGGGTCCAGCGTTTTGTAAACCCGGTGCCCGATGCCCATGATCTTCTTCTTCTGCGCAAGACATTCCTCAATGTAGGCATCGACCTTGTCCAGCGACCCGATCTCGATCAGCATTTTGATCACACCCTCGTTGGCGCCCCCGTGCAGCGGTCCTTTAAGCGTGCCGATGGCGCTCGTGATGGCAGAATACATGTCGCTCAGCGTGGCGATGGTCACGCGCGCGCTGAACGTCGAGGCGTTCATGCCATGGTCGGCATGAAGCACGTAACAGAGGTCCAGCGTGTTCGCCTTTTCAGCCGAAGGCGTCTCCCCATCCATCAAGTATAGAAAATTGGCCGCCTCGCCCAAATCGGGCCTTGGCGCCAGCACTTCCTTGCCTTGCCGGATTCGATGAAAATACGCCGTGATGACCGGGATTCGCGCGATCAACTGCATCGCCTTCCGGCGCTCGTCATCATACGAATGATCGTCCCGTTGCGGATCGAAACATCCCATCGCCGAGACAGCCGTTCGGATCACGTCCATCGGCGGCGTGTTGCGCGGCACCACGCGCAAAATATCGACGATCCCCTGCGGCATTTCGCGGTCCGCCGCCAAAACCGCCTTCAGTTCCGCCAATTCCTTCTGGTTGGGCAGATGGTTCCAATGGAGCAGGTGAACGACTTCCTCGTAACTGACTTTGCCGGCTAGTTCGTTGATGTCGTATCCGGCATAAACCAGTTCGCCGGCTTCGCCGCGCACATCGCTCAGGCGCGTTTGCGCGGCAATGATGCCATCGAGTCCTTTGATCGGGGTTTCTGTTGAATTGGCCATGGATCAATTTTCTGTTTTACAATTCCTTGTCAAAAACCAGCACAAACCCGTCCTTGGGAAGAAGCAGTTTATTGCCGTCCTCAATCCGGACATCCGATGTTTCCGGGTGCGATCCTGGAAGCGTCACTTCATATCCGGCGTCCTCCCGTTTCCATGTGCCCATTGCCACGACGGCGTTGTTGGGTGTGTTCGCGGTCGATTTCTTCAATATCATTTGCCCGTTGGGAATCGCTGTCAACGAAAGCCCTGCCAGTATCGGATAAATATCCTGCTCCTTCTCCCGCATTTGCAGCGGCGTCAATTCGGGCTGTCGCCGGCGGACTTCCGCCATCGTGCCGACGCGGTCGGCCGTCCATATTCCCAGGATTGTTTCGCTGTCGTACTTGGCGGATTGCCCGGTCAACAGGAACCCTTGAAGATCGTCCAGGTCGTTCCCAATCAGCGCGGAAACCTCGGCCGTTATGGCCGCGTTGGTCAGGATGGCCTGCACTTTGGGATACTCGACAACCTGCCGCACCGTGGCCTGCCCTTGAATCAACTGCTGGAGATTCACGTCATTGCCCAGTTCCTTGAACTCCGGTTGCTCACCCAATTGCAACAACGGCGGATAATGCGACAGCCGCGCTTCCGACAGCGGGTTGTGCAGCACCAGAGTCGCGATGTCCGCCGCTTTGTAGACCTGCGGCGGCGTCGGATCATACGCCGCTACGACGTGGTCCAGCCTGTCTTTTTCCAATTCCGCCCGCGTCTGGGTGAGAAATCGGGCCCCGGCAGGATCGCCCTCGCCGCCCTGCGCTTCCGTCGTGAAATAGCCGCAGACATAAATCGGAATCATCAACAGCAAAAAACAAATCGAGCCGTTGAGCAGCCCGACGCAGAAACCGAGTCGCGAGTACATTCGCTCCCAGGAAACCCGCGTCACATCATCGGCCTTGTACTTGTAAAAAAAGGCGATCTTCTGGTGCAACACCTGGCCGGCGATCAGGAAAACGATCATCACCACCAGGAAGCCAATGGCTTGTGGCACGAATATTCCCCAGACCGGATGAACCAATCCGATTAACGGCAGCAGGTGTTTGGTCAACGGCGTAAGCAGCCCCCCCAGCACTGCGCCAATTACAAGTCCAAAAAACCAAAACACCCCCCGGACGGGACCTTGGTAATATCCCGACGCGCCCGCGAGGCCCATACAAACAACGGCGATAAGCCAAACCATGAATTTCAAACTAGAGCGTTCGCGCGAAAAAAGCACGTTCTAATTTCTCTGGGACACCCTCTAACTCACCAGCCAGTTGATGATCGCTTTCTGGCAATGCAGCCGGTTTTCCGCCTGGTCGAATATCGTTTGTGCGTTCGCTTCAAATGTCGCCTCGTCGATTTCCTTCCCGCGATAGGCCGGCAGACAATGCATCACCAGCGCGTCAGGTTTCGCCAGCTTTACGACGCTGTGGTTGATCTGGTATCCGGCCAGTTCCGCCATCCGATCGGCGGATTCCGCCTCTTTGCCCATCGAGACCCAAACGTCCGTATAAAGCAGGTCCGCCCCGTGGGCCGCTCCGCGCACATCTTCCGTCACGATGACTTTTCCGCCCGCCCGCCTCAACACTTCCGCCGCCGGCTGAAATTTCTTCGGCGCCGCTATCCTCAGCTCGAACCCCAGCTTTGCCGACGCGAATATCCACGACGCCGGGACATTGCACGCGCCGTCGCCAATAAACACCACGCGCCTGCCCGCGATGGACCCCCGCTTTTCCTGATAAGTGAAAATGTCCGTCAATATCTGGCACGGATGCTCCTCGTCAGTCAGCGCGTTGATCGTCGGGATCCGTCCAAATTCGGCGAACTCCTCCACGTCATGCTGCGCGTAAGTCCGGATCACCGCCCCGTGAATCATCCGCCCCAGCACGCGCGCCGTATCGCGGATCGCCTCGCCCCGCCCCAACTGCGCGTCGTTGGTGCTCAGAAACATCGGCTGCCCTCCCAATTCCCGGATTCCCACCTCAAAGGAGACCCGCGTCCGAGTCGAAGATTTGGAAAAGATCAGCGCCCATACTTTGCCCGTCAGCGGCAGCGAGGAATGCCGTCCCCGTTCCCGTTTCATGCTCACCGTCGCCTCCAGTATGTGTTGGATTTCCTCCAGCGACATTGCTTCCACGCTCAACAAATGTTTCATACCGATAGCTCCGCGACCACCGACTCGATGATCTGCACCGCATCCGCCGCCTCCGCGCGCCGCAGGTTCAACGCCGGCAGCAGTCGAATCACTCGCGTCCCGGCGGGAATCGTCAGCGCGCCCGCGTGATGCAGCGCCTCGACAAATTGGATCGCCGCCGCTTTTTCACTGGCCGCGAACGCCGGGATTTTTTCCTCCAGCTCAATCCCAATCATCAATCCCATTCCGCGAACCCGCCGGAGCACGGACGGATATTTCCCCCGGATGCGCGTCAATTCCTCGTGCAAAAATTCTCCCATCGTGCGCGCGTTGGCCGCCAGCCCATCCCTTTCGATCACCTGCAATATTTTCAAGCCGACCGCGCATGCCAGCGGCGATCCGCCGTAAGTGCTGCCGTGTGTTCCCGGCCCAAGCAGGTCCGCGTGAGGCGCCCGCACCCAGAATGCGCCAATCGGAAATCCCCCGCCCAGCGATTTGGCCATCGCAACGCCATCGGGCAAAAAACGCGGGACCGCGTCCGCCGCGCCCTCCAGGATCCGCTGAAAACTTTGGAACCGCCCCGTGCGAAAATGCCCGCACTGCACCTCGTCCATCAGCAGCAGCAGGTTCTTTTCGTCGCACAATTGGCGCAGGCCCAGAAGGTATTCGGCCGTCGCGGGCGTCACGCCGCCCTCGCCCTGGATTCCTTCGATCAATATCGCCGCCGTCGCCGGAGAAAGCGCGGCCCGCGCGGCGGCCAGATCGTTGAACGGGATGTGCCGGAAACCGGCGACCATCGGTTCGAAGCCCTTCTTGACCTTGGCCTGCCCGGTCGCTGCAATCCCCGCCAATGTCCGCCCATGAAACGAATTCTCCGCCGTCAGGATTTCGAATCGGCCCTCCTCGTGGCCGAATTTGCGGGCAAGCTTGAAAAGCCCTTCAGTGGCCTCCCCGCCGCTGTTGCAAAAAAAAATCTTCCCCGGCCCGATCAACCCGACGAGCTTCTCGGCAAAAAGCCCCTGGGGCTGGTGATAATAGAGATTGGATACGTGGACCAATTCTCTTGACTGTTCGACCAGCGCCTCGGTGATGTCCCGCGAAGCATGGCCCAGCGCGCAAACCGCGATGCCGCCCCCCAGGTCCAGGTAGCGTTTGCCGTGGATGTCCCAGACGTACGCGCCTTCTCCGCGCTCGAGTACCACGTCGAAGCGCGCATAGGTCGGCGCCACATTTTTTTGAAACCGTTCCTGGATGGATTGCGCTTCGTTCCGCACCGCGGCCGAAGGCGCTGGCAAAATCTCTCTCATTTCCTCGCCTGTGATGGTTTCCTATCAATCATAAGGCGATACGATGCCATGTTTGCCCGGCCGGTTCAATCAGACAAATCAACCGCGCAATTTTTCAACCGTTCTGAACCAGTTTCCGCCGGACGAGTCCATCCTGTTCATCCAGTCCATTTTCAACCCTTTTGTTTCTCAGTTGAATCTTCCCCTCCTTGCCGATTACTCTTTCCTCGGTTTATGGATAAATTGACTGTCGAAGATCTCAATGTGCATGACCAGCGCGTGCTGGTCCGCGTCGATTACAACGTCCCGATGGAGGAAAAAAACGGGAAAATGGTGATCAATGACGCCACCCGCATCCAGGAAACGCTCCCCACTTTGCGCCTCCTCATCGACAAGCGCGCCAAAATCATCCTCGCCGCCCACCTCGGACGTCCCAAGGGCAGGCGCGAGCCTTCGATGTCGTTGCGGCCCGTGGCCGAGAAACTTTCAGCCATGATTGGCCGCCCCGTCGCTTTCGCCGATGATTGCGTCGGCGAACCGGCGGAAAAAGCCGCCGCCGCTCTCAAGCCGGGCGATCTTCTCCTCCTGGAAAATGTCCGCTACCACGACGAGGAGGAAGCCAACGATCCCGTCTTCGCCGAAAAACTTGCCCGTTTGGCCGATCTCTACGTCAACGACGCCTTTGGCGCGGCCCACAGGGCCCACGCCTCGACAGAGGGCGCTCCCCGCATTATCGCCCGGCGCGGTGGCAAATGCGCCGCCGGACTCTTGATGCAGCGCGAGCTGAAGTTCCTGGGCCAGGAACTGGAAAATCCCGCCCGCCCGTTCGTCGTCGTTCTGGGCGGCGCCAAAGTCTCGGACAAAATTAAAGTCATCGACCGCCTGCTCGAAAAGGCAGACACCATTCTGATCGGCGGCGCCATGGCTTACACCTTCAAATTGGCGTTGGGCCAAAAAGTCGGCAAATCCCTTTCCGAACCCGATAAACTCGACATCGCGCGCTCCGCCATGGTAAAGGCCAGGACCCGCGGCGTCCAGTTCCTGCTGCCCTCAGACAATATCATCGCCACGCCCGTCGATACCGGGAAAGTCAATAAGAAAGGCAAGCCCGTCATGGAATTTCAAAATCCCCGCGCGCTCAGCGCCGTGGATATTCCCGACGACGCCGAAGGATTCGACATCGGACCGGACACCGCCCAGCGCTTCGCCGAAATCGTGCGCGGCGCAAAAACCATCATGTGGAACGGCCCGATGGGGATGTTTGAAGACGCCCGTTTCGCCGAGGGCACCAACGTCGTCGCGCGCGCCGTCGCCGAAGCCACCGCCAGCAACGGCGCCAAGAGCATCATCGGCGGCGGCGACAGCGTCAAGGCGCTCAACCAGGCCGGTCTGGGCGACAAGGTGACTTTCATGAGCACCGGCGGCGGCGCGAGCCTGGAATTTTTGGAGGGCAAGGTGCTTCCGGGGGTCGCGGCCCTTTCCGCAAAGTGATTGAAACTTTTTCATGAATAAAGAACGAAAACTCATCATCGCCGGCAACTGGAAAATGAACAAAACGGTTGCCGAAGCCCTCGCTTTGGCCAAAGGGTTGAAAATTGAACTGGCCAACATCAGGGAGGTGGATGTCGTCATCTGCCCGCCGTTTACCGCGTTGGACGAAGTTTCCAAGGCCATCCTGGACTGCAGCATCCGGCTCGGCGCGCAAAACATGAGCGAGCACAATTACGGCGCGTACACCGGCGAGATCACCGCGGGCATGCTCAAGGAATTTTCCGTCCGCTACGTCATCCTCGGCCACTCCGAGCGCCGCCACTACCAGAAGGAAAGCGACGAATTGGTTTCCAAAAAGGCCCGCGCCGCCCACGCCGCCGCCCTCAAGCCCATTGTGTGCGTCGGCGAAACCCTGGCCGAACGCGAGGGCGGCCACACGGAAAAGGTGCTCCACACACAAGTCCATGGCAGCCTCGCCGGCTTGACCGGCGACCAGATGCAGGAAACCATTCTCGCCTACGAACCAGTCTGGGCCATCGGCACCGGCAAAACCGCCACCACCGCCCAGGCCCAGGAAGCCCACGCCTTTATCCGAAAGCTCCTGGTCGGAATCTTCGACGAAAACGTTGCGCGCCGTGTCCGCATCCAATATGGTGGAAGTGTCAAACCGTCCAATGCGCGCGTTTTAATGGAACAGACCGATGTTGACGGCGCGCTGGTCGGCGGGGCGTCACTGGACACGCGCAGTTTTTCTGATATTATTAAAAACTCGATTTAGCGGGTTATGCTTGAAATTCTTTATATCTTTTTGACAGTGCTGATGTTTCTGGACTGCATTTTGCTCGTCATGCTGGTCCTTTTGCAGTTGCCCAAGAAGGAGGCCGGCGCCGGTATGGCCTTCGGCGGCGCGGCCACCGACGCCCTTTTTGGCGCGGGCTCGGGAAACGTCCTCACAAAAATCACCAAATACGTCGCCGGCTTTTTCTTTGGCATCGCGTTGCTCATGGCGGTAGTCGCCCCCAACCGCGGCAAGACCGGCGCCGCGTTGCTGTTGCAGGAGATTACCAAACGCCCCCCGGCCCCCCTTTCGCAAGGCGCTCCCCCGCCGACGGCTCCCGTCACCACCCCGACCGGCAACGGCCTCCTGGACCTGAGCAATTCTGCGTTGCCAGCCGTCCCGCCCCCTCAAACCCAGACCCCTCCCCCCGCATCCGCGACGAATAAGTAAATTGCCGGTCGGGTCAGTATTAAGCCGTATGCATGCAGATGGATCGGGGAGCGCGGACGTCCCCGTCCGCAGCCTTCGGCGTCCCGCCGAAGGCATCGGGGCCTTGGCGATGGCTCGCCAAATCGTGAATCGCTTTGATTCCGGAGGCAGTCGGCGGGGCGCCGACTGGAAACGACCGGGACAGCCCGCAAAGCGGGCATCTCGCATATTGTGCTTTCTGTTGCGGTCCTCACGGCGGCAACTACATGGATACGGTTAAGCGAAGGCGAAAATATCACCGGGCCGATGCGGACGTCCGTTGTTGCAGCCAAACGATATCAGCATTATCGGATGATAGGATCGGCTGACTCGGTGGTGATGACAGGCCGCTTCCCCTGGTTCGGTTGTCCGTCCAATGATGGATCTCGGAGTGGCCGTCTGCAAAGGCGAGTGTAACGCCGAAATTGTGGCGTGTTCCCGGCCAATCAACCATTTCAGTCGGCTGAGTCATCGCAAGCGCGAATGCGTCGTTGATCGTATACTGGTTCTCATCGATAAAAATCCACAATTCCACTGGTTGCCCGTTTGCCGTATCGCTGAGTCGTCCGTAGGTTCGCCACGGATCATTCGCTGTTCCATGTCCAGTGCCCTCCAGCCAAGGTCCAACCACCGCGCGATTTGGCGGATCGGGCTGGGTGCCAACGGTCTGGTTCATCGAAACACTCCTGTCGTGTGCAGTCTTGTCGGCGGGACATTTATAAATGAAGATCGATCCGGCTACATACGGCGCGAGCTTCGTCGTGGCGGGATTTCTCAAAATCGACACGTCGGTCGCCTCGACCGGATTCGACATATCTCCGCAAACCCAAACGTCGGGACTTTTGAAATCAGGATTCGGCGGAAGCCAGCCATCGGAACTATCGGCGTATAAATGCGTGGCGACGATCAATTGCCTGGTATTGTTCAGGCAACTGACGGTTTGACCGCTCTGTTTTGCGTTTGACAGGACGGGAAGCAGCAATGCGGCGAGAATCGCGATTACGGCAATTACAATCAAGAGTTCGACAATCGTAAAACAGCGAGGTTAAAAGGAACAGACATATCTGGTTTAGTGAGGCACGCCTTAAAAGCCTAGATCACTTAGCTCAAGCCTATCTGCCGCGCTTGTTTCTCCATGGATAATTAGCATATCTCAATGGTAACATTGGTAAAACGCTTTTCGCCGCTTCCGAAAGATAGTGTGGATTTGCTCTTTCGAACATTGGAACAATTAAAACCTTATCCAGCTCCGAAGGAACGACGCTGTTTTCGGGATCAGTAAAATTTTGAGCAATTTGACGAAAGCGATAAGCCACGATGTCAGCGGCTTGTAGTGGATAGTGAGGTCTATCCTTTTTATTCGCAAATGATAATTCTGCAATTCTTTGGTCTTTGTCCTTCGCGGCCCGATGCGCATCCAAAACAGCGTGATTCCAAGACTCGTCATCTTTATTTTGATCGAAAAAGAACGTAACTGGTTTTGTACAATTCGGCCAGCACTCCTGAATCTCTTGCATGACAGTGCCAAAAAATAATGACAGACAATGGCGGTAAGGATCAGTCTCCAAGGGCGCTCTATTTTGATAAACTGGATGCTTTCTGGCTTCCGCGAAATCGCGTGTTGAAACAAAGCCGCCTACCAGTAACCTTTTGCCGCCGCCAGCAAGTTTGCCAAGTTGAAGCAAAAAACCGTCCAGCTTTTCCTTTTTCCAACCTTTGTACGGATTTTTGCAATATGATGAGGTTGGGTTGCGGGTTCCCCGCGCGACATGGACTGCATCAACCCACTCAGTAAAATGAAAATAAGGAGCGTCGTAATGCTTCAAAATGGCGCACCATTTTTTAGTGAAATATCCCCAGGCCTCTTGGTGATCGGCAATTCCAGCAACGACAATTTGAGATGCCCCCGGCTGTTGGCCTGTTTTGTCGTGCCTTCCCGATTCGTCAATATAGGCAACAAGTTTCACAAATGTTTGCCCTGAAAACAATGAAGCCCAAGCGATAAATTCTGCTTGTGCGCGATAAGGCGAAATCATGCCACCCCCAAATTCCCAGCGTCAACGCCATTTGAGGTGGCTAAAAACCGCCAGTTCTTGAAATTAGGAGACCACCAAGGAGTCCTTTATCGACTGGAAAGCGCAAAACTAGAGCTCCGCGGTCGGATGAAATGACAGTCCTCATTCTGCCTTCCGAACGCAAGCCCCGCCATTTGCGTGCTTGCCCTTGCCGACGCCGCTCTTGTAGGTCGACCTGTCACGAAGCCGGTTTTGTCCCACCAACAGAAGACGCTTGCAATTAGGCCCCCCAAGTGGGAGATTCCCACCATGACGGTCGTAACCGATAACAAAAAGCGCGTGACCCTGCGCCTGGCCAAGCCAGGAGACAGGTTCGATGTGCAGTTAGTTTCCGATGGCAATTACATTTTGACCAGGCTGGAGCCTGTCCAGCCAAGGGGTCCCTCGAAGGTTCGGATTGAAAAACGTGGGCAGTACCATGTCGGTGTCCTGGACCACCCGATCAATGAGGAATCGCTCAAAGACGCGGTTGCTGAGTTTCCATGAATCCGGCCCCGCCGCCATCCACGCCCGCTGCGCCGCCCCTGCGGCATTTGCTGGACGTAAACCTTCTTCTGGCGGCGATTTGGGCCAATCATCAGTGCCATGCCAAAGCTTTTGCGTGGCTATCCGGGAAAAGCGTCATCCTCTGTCCTCTATCCGAGCTTGGCTTTCTGCGCATTTCCACCAACACAAAGGCGATCAACGCGCCTATGGAGAAAGCGAGGGAACTGCTCAAACAGTTCGCCACAGATCGAAAGGCGGTAAGAATTGCGGACGACCTGCCGGCCCTTGACTCTCGTCCAGGCAAATCCGAAGAGGTTACCGACCATTACTTGGCTGATCTGGCGACCCGGCATGGTGTGAGACTGGCAACGCTTGATCAAAACCTAATCCATCGGTCCGTTGATGTGATACGTTGAGGATCCAATAAAAGGATCACTCTCTTGCTGCCATAAAGGGAAAAAGGGTCAGTCCCATAATTATGACAGTTTTGGTTTGACGAACGAGGGGGGGCGTTGGTTTAGCGTGGGGCCAGATGTATGCTGGGGATCAAAGACTTGAAACAAAGGCCCAAATGGGCCGAGTAGAAAGTGGCGCTGGCATGGTGGCTGCAGCAGCGCACGACGGCGTCGCTTCGCTGGGCGACCCAGCGGTTGGAGATGGGGCATTACAGCCGCGTGAGCCAAGCGATTCGCCCGATGGCGCGAAGACCGAGCCGGAAGCCGGCGAAATTGAAATCAAAGCTGATGCAGTCGGATCAGTGAGATGCCACGAAAAATAAAACATGTCACAATTATAGGACCCTTCGTCCATGTACTGACCATTTGTCCACGGCCGTTTTTCATAGGCTCGATTTGAGCCGCCTCATTTTTGGTTAAAAAAGCACTTGACCCCCGAACCGTTCGGGGGCGGACATTACCGCTGAGATGAAGAGCAATGGAAAGTTGCGCACTCTAAAATCGGGCGAACTTGCGCGAGCCGCGGGCATTAGCGCGGACACCTTGAGCCATTATGAAAAGCTGGGACTGTTGCCGGTTCCAGAACGCAACGCGGCAGGTTACCGCCTCTACCCACCGGAGACCTTGCGCTTCGTCCGGATGATCCGAAGCGCGGTTTTCCTGGGTTTTTCCCTCGCGGAACTGGCTGATGTTCTAAAGCAGCGGCGGGCGGCCCACCCTCCTTGCCGCAAGGTTGCTCAACTAGCTTCCCAACATTTGAAAGCTCTCAACCAGAAGATTCTCGATCTCACGCGATTGCGGGATTGGTTTGCTCCAATCGTGAAGACCTGGGAATCCCGGTCGCAAACACTCAACAGTGGAGAACGAGCGGCTTTTCTCGAATCACTCCCAAATCCGAATGAACTCAATTCACTAATTACCAAAGGAAATCACAATGAAAATACTGCTATCGGTCTGTCTCTCACTCGCCACCATAACAAGCTACGCGGACGACAAGACGATGTGCCCGATGCGCCAAAACGCGTCAAGCAATGCGCTAAACGAGGCGGTGTGCCCCATGGCCAGGAATATTTCTGAGCAACACGCGGCTGGCGTGGATCAGCGCGGGGACCACGCCATGGGATTTTCGCATGAGAAGACAAAACACCATTTCAAACTGACGTCTGACGGAGGCATCATCGAGGTCGATGCCAACAAGAAGACGGATACCGCCACCAAGGATCAGATCACGCAACATCTGACGCATATTGCATCAATGTTCAGCTCAAATAATTTCGACATGCCGATGTTCATCCACGATACGGTCCCTCCAGGCGTTCCCGTAATGAAGGAAAAACATGGCGCGATTAGCTACACCGTCATGCCAACGCCAAGAGGTGCGATGGTGAGAATCGTGACCAATGATCCGGATGCGCTGAAAGCCGTGCGTGAGTTTCTTGCGTTCCAGATTAAGGATCATCGGACCGGCGATTCCCTCAGCGTCGAGAAGCTGCCAAACAATGTGCCTTGAAATCACAGTGTCTTGGAAATCAAAATAGTACACTACCGAAATGCCCCTTTCTTGCACCAGGGAACGTGATATGAATTAAGCACCTTGGAGTGGCCGGTCTTGAAGTGCCCCCAAGTGGCCGGTTTTCAACCGCCCGGTGACACACTACCAGGCGCCTCGCGGACATGCTTCCGCGATCAGCTCGGTGCGGGATACAAAAACGGATGTCATATTGCCGTTGGAAAAAATGACCGTCGCCGAGATGCTTCGGGTGATGGAAACGCTCTGGAACGACCTGTCCCGCCACGAGAACGAGCTTGAATCTCCCCCCTGGCACGCAGATATCCTACTTCAGAGAGCCAAGCGAGTCAGCCAAGGCAAGGAGTCCTTCATCGACTGGAAAGCCGCAAAACAAAAGCTCCGCGGTCGGGCGAAATGAGAGTCCTCATTCTGCCTTCCGAACCCAAGCGCCGCCATTTGCGTGCTTGCCCTTGCCGACACCCCTCTTGTAAATTGCCCGGCAACTAAATGAACATCGTGACACGCAGCCCGGGAGCACTTCCCCGATTGCGGCGTCTGTCACGGGCGATTCTTCTGGCCCTTTGTCTCGCCTCCGGTTGCACCCGTTCGGAGCCCAAGGCCGGCCTCGTCATCATCAACGGACCCGATCCTGAAACATTGGACCCCGCCTTGGCCACAAGCATCGAAGGTCTGCGCGTCGTGGCCTCTCTCTACGAAGGTTTGACCCGCAACGATCCCGTCACCTCCCGTCCGATTCCGGGCCTCGCGCAAAGTTGGGATGTTTCCCCCAACGGCTGCGTTTATACCTTTCATCTCCGCGACAATTTGATCTGGTCCCCGGGCGACCCGATCACCGCCCAGGACGTGGTTTATTCGTGGTTGCGCGTGCTCAACCCCGACACCGCCTCCGAGTACGCCGGACAACTCTTTTACGTCAAGAACGGCGAAGCCCTCGTCAACGGAAAAATAAATGACCCCTCCCTCGTCGGCGTTCACGCCCTGGATGCCCGAACAGTGCAAGTCGAGTTGAATCATCCGACACCCTTTTTCCTCGATCTTTGCGCGTTCCAGACTCTGGCAGTCGTCCCGCGCGAATGGATCGCAAAATACGGCGGGGATTGGATGCGCGCCCGCCCGGTTCCCGCCAGCGGGCCTTACCTGCTGGAATACTGGCAATTGAACGACAAAATCCGTCTTGTCAAGAATCCTTACTACTGGGACGCGGCCAACACCCGGACCGCAGTGGTCGATTTGCTTCCGATCAGCGCTCCGAGCACCGCGTTGAATCTTTATCAATCCGGCGATGCGGACATTATATGGGACCGCGACAATCTGCCTTACGAATTAATGGACGTGCTCTCCAAGCACCCTGATTTTCACACCTTCCCCTATCTGGCCACTTATTTCATCCGCTGCAACACAACCCGCGCTCCTTTCAACGATCCCCGCGTCCGCAAGGCCCTGGCGCTGACAATCGATAAACGCCGCCTGGTGGACAGATTCCTGGGCGGCGGCGGAATCCCGGCCAATCACCTCGTGCCCGATGGCACCGCCAATTACGACCCTGCGCCCGGACTCGGCTACGATCCCCAGGAAGCCCGGCGTTTGCTCGCCGAGGCCGGCTATCCCGGCGGCAAAGGGTTCCCGGCTTTCGGCTATTTGTTTGACTCAGCCAGCGGAGGCGGAAAAATTCATCTTAAACTGGCCACCGAAATGCAGCACATGTGGGAGGAACAACTCGGCCTGCGCGTCGAACTCAAGGAAATGGAGAAGCGCGTCTATCTGGACGCCCAAAATCATCTCGATTACGATCTGACGCGAAGCTCCTGGGTCGGCGATTATAATGACCCCAACACCTTTCTGGACTTGTTCCGCAGCGACAACGGCAATAACCGGACCGGCTGGAAAAACGCGCGTTACGATCAATTGATGGACCAGGCCGACCGGGAAATCGACTTGCGCAAGCGCGCCGACCTGTTGCGCCAGGCCGAAACCATTTTGGTGCGCGACGAGGCGCCGATCATCCCCATCTATTTCTACATCGGTTTCAATTATTTCGACCCGGCAAAGATCAAGGGCATTTACCCAAATATTCTTGACGAACATCCCCTCAACGCCGTTTGGAAGGTCGCGCATGATGTCGAAACGGCCATGAGACCTTAAGATATATGTATTTTCTCCGCCGCATTTTCTTTTTCGTGCCATTGCTGCTCCTGATCAGCTTCCTGGCTTTCGGCCTTGTCCATCTCATGCCGGGCGGCCCTTTTGACAACGAGCGCAGACCCGCCTCCCCGGAAATTGAGCGCCACCTCCGCGCCAAGTACCACCTGGACGAACCATTCCTCAAACAGTATCTGCGCTACCTCAACGGCATCCTCCACGGCGATTTCGGACCCTCGATGAAATACCGCAATCACTCCGTGAGCGACATCATCATGGAAGGCTTGCCCGTTTCGCTGACCCTGGGAGCGATGGCTTTCTGTTTCGCGATGGGCGCCGGCATACCTTTGGGATTCTACACCGCGGTCCACAAGGGCCAATGGCAGGACTACCTCGGCAGCTTTCTGGCCCTGATCGTTATATGTGTCCCCGGCCTGGTGATCGGCCCCATTTTGGTCATGTTTTTCGCCGTCAAGTTGCATTGGTTCCCCGTCGCCCTGTGGGGTTCGCCGTGGCGCGCCATCCTCCCGATCCTGACCCTGGGTCTTTATTTTTCCGGGCGCGTCGCCCGCTTGATGCGTGAAGGGATGCTCGGCACGCTCCATTCAGAGTTCATCACCACGGCCCGCGCCAAGGGATTGAGTGAAGCCGCGATTCTGATCAAACACGCCTTTCGCATCGCCGTGCTTCCGGTCCTCTCCTATTCGGGGCCGATGCTGGCGGATTTGTTGACAGGATCGTTCATCATCGAAAATCTTTTTCAACTTCCCGGCATCGGCGTCTTCATGGTCAACAGCTCCCTCAATTCCGATTACACCATGGTGGTCGGCTTGGTATTGCTCTACGCCGTGCTGCTGCTGGCGCTCAACCTCGCTGTCGATTTTATCCATAGTCGCCTGGACCCGCGCGTCCGTTATGAGTGAAAGCCCGCATTTGAGCCCTAACCAGCGCGCCTGGCGCCGCTTCCGTCGCAATCGCGGCGCGGCAATCGCGCTGGTGCTCTTGCTGGGAGTCGTCGCCCTGATCCTGCTGTGGCCCCTTTTCAACTCCCCGGCGCTTGCCCCCGTTCTTCCAAACGCCATGACGCACAATCCCGACGCGATCTCCGACGCTCAATTCGCCCCGCCCGGCTGGGCGCACTGGTTTGGCACCGATGTTCACGGGCGCGATCTTTTGAGCCGCGTTTGTTACGGCGCGCGCGTATCGCTGCTCGTAGGCCTGGTCGGCGCCGCCGTAAGCCTCATCATCGGCGTCCTTTGGGGCGCCGTAGCCGGCTACTGCGGCGGCCGGTGGGATGGCGTCTTGATGCGCTTTGTCGACGTCCTCTATTCGATGCCCTCCGTGATTTTCGTCATCGTCCTCATCACCGGACTCAACGCGGTCTTCGGAAAACTGCAGGCGGGTCCCCACGGCCTTTCCTCCAATGCCGCTCGAACGATACAGTTCTTTGGGCTTTTTGGGGGCTTGGGAGCCGTCTCCTGGCTCACCATGGCCCGAATCGTCCGCGGCCAAGTCCTTTCTCTTCGCCATCGGGCGTTCATCGACGCCAGCCGCGTTCTTGGCGCAAGCCACACGCGGATTCTCCTGCGACACATTCTGCCGAATGTTTACGGGGTGATCATCGTGTACTTGACGCTGACGATTCCGTCGATCATTCTCTATGAATCGTTCCTGAGTTATCTGGGTTTGGGGATCCAGCCGCCGCAAGCCAGCCTTGGCTCCCTCATCGCCAGCGGGGCCGAACAAATAAATCCGATCCGCATTTACTGGTGGCTGATCGTTTTCCCCGGCGCGGCTCTGGCGCTCACCTTGCTCGCGCTCAACTTCGTCGGCGACGGCCTGCGCGACGCCTGGGACCCCCGCTCGGACAGGCTCTGATTCTCAGGGAGACTCAAATAAACTCGTTGATCAAGTTCTCCAAAAATTCCTGCCGCCCGCTGGCGTTCGCCGCAGGTTCGCCTTTCTTGAGCATGTATTTCTCCAACGCGGCGAAGCTGCTTTCGCCCGAGTCGATTTCTTTGCCGATGCCGACGTCCCAGGAACTGTAGCGTTGCCGCACGAATTCAGCCAATCGCCCGTCCTTGCGTATCGCCGCGGAAATCTTCAGGCCCCGCGCGAAAGCATCCATCCCCCCGATGTGCGCGTAAAAAAGATCCACCGGCTCGAAACTTTCCCGCCGTACCTTTGCGTCGAAGTTCACCCCGCCGGTCGTCAATCCGCCATGGTTAAGAAGGGTCAACATGCACTGCGTCGTCAGGTAAATATCGGTGGGAAACTGGTCCGTGTCCCATCCCAGGAGCATGTCGCCTGTATTGGCGTCGATGGATCCCAGCGCGCCCGCCGCCGCCGCAACCTCCATTTCGTGCTGCATGCTGTGGCCGGCCAGCGTGGCATGGTTCGTTTCCAGGTTCAGCTTGAGATGGCGCAGCAGATCGTATTGGCGCAAAAAATTCAGGCAGGCCGCCGCGTCCGAATCGTATTGATGTTTGGTCGGTTCCTTCGGTTTGGGCTCGATGTAAAACTGGCCCTTGAACCCGATCTTCTTTTTATACTCCACCGCCATGTGCAGGAACTTCGCCAGGTGGTCCACTTCGCGTTTCATGTCGGTGTTAAGCAGCGTCGAATACCCTTCGCGCCCGCCCCAAAAAGTGAAGCCGCCTCCGTCAAGTTCATGCGTGATTTCCAGGGCTTTCTTGACCTGCGCGGCGGCGTACGCGAATACATCCGCGTTGCAACTGGTCGCCGCCCCGTGCGCGTACCTCGGATGCGCAAACAGGCACGCCGTCCCCCAAAGCAACCGGATTCCGGTTCGTTCCTGTTCCGCTTTGAGCGTCGCGGCTATCGCGTCGAGATTCCTGTTCGTTTGGGCCAGCGTCGCCCCTTCCGGAGCCACGTCGCGGTCGTGAAACGCGTAAAAGGGCGCCCCGAGCTTCTCAATAAACTCGAACGCCGCGCGGACCCGCCGCCGGGCGTTTTCCAGTGAATCGCTGTTGTCGTCCCACGGACGGTTCATCGTCGGTGCGCCGAACATGTCCGAGCCGCGTCCGCGAAAAGTGTGCCAATACACAACCGAAAAGCGGAGATGGTCGCGCATCGTCTTGCCGTCGATGACCTCTTGGGCGTTGTAATGCCTGAACGCGAGCGGATTCCTGCTCTTGGGGCCTTCGTATTGGATTGGGGCGATATTTGGAAATGCTTGTGCCATAAAGATGTGCCGATGTCCTAAAGAAAATCACGCGCCGATGCAACTACAAAAGCGGCGCTGAAATCGGTCCGCGGCGCTCTATGCTAAAGGCGTATGCCATTGCACAACCTCTCTCTTCCATTTTCTCTTGGACGATATTGTGCGTTGAAGCTACACTTCAAGCCAAAGTCCCAATTGAAAAATGCGGAAGCCTTTATCTCAACAGGAACAGATGCTTGCGAGCCGGGTGTCAACACCCTCCCAGGCGTTTACGCTGATTGAGTTGCTGGTGGTCATTGCCATCATCGCCATCCTGGCGGCGATGCTCCTGCCGGCTTTGGCCGCCGCAAAACAAGCGGCAAACATGGCCAAATGCAAGTCCAACCAGCGGCAGCTCGGATTTGGTTTCGCCCTTTACCTGGGCGACAATCAGGACGTTTACCCCGCCGGCGCATGTGACGGCGCGGACAACAGCCAATATACCTGGGACACAGCCATTCACTCCTATATCGGTGGAAATCCCGGGCTCAGCAAGGCCGTATTGGATAGTGGCGCCGTGGATGAGAGCCTTGTGGCCCAAACCCTGCGTTGCCCCTCCGACATCGGCCCTGTTACTTATTGGACGACGAATGATCCGACCGTTGGGCGAAGGACCTACGCCATGAACTTCATTACACCCACCTGGGGGAATGGCCCGGTGGCCTTGGGAAAGGCGCTCCCCACTCCCATTGACGGTCTTGGAGTTTACTGGTCGGCCTCGACGACTACATCCGGCGCGCCCGGTTACAAGGCCTCCGTCTTGATCACCCCCGCCGGAACGATCAACCTCGTGGAACAACCCTCCGGCGACAACACGTGTGGAAACGTCTGGCCCGCCATCTCCATCGCCCCGTCCAGCACCCAGTCCGGCCAGGGAATCGGGGAGTGTTACCAAACCGATGTCAGCGACCCCGACAACCAAGGAATGCTTCTTTACAAGCTTCAGGACAATCACTTCAACTACCTGTTTTTCGACAATCACGTCGCCTCGCTCACGATGAAGCAAACAATCGGCGATGGCACCCTCAACGAACCCAGAGGAATGTGGGCCCTCAACCCCAACGCCAAAGAGTAACCCCTCAGCGCCGAAACCACCGCGACGCCGTCCAAACACCGAAGCAGCAGCCCCCAGCATTCTACATTTTTGGCCGATGTACACGAACCTTCGTGTCGGTCGCTAAGACGAAACAGTTTGCCCACGCATTTACATCTTCGCTTTGAAATAGGTCCGAGACACGTTTCATCAAAGCGCCTCGTCCGGGAGATCGCAAGCGTACCAGGAGCAAACCGTGATGCGTGCCAGGCGCGAATTTGCGCATGTCGGAGAAATCCAGGTCTTGTGTCACCAGAAATCGCCCGCTCGATTGCGCCGCTTGCCAAACCTCAGAATCGGCACGACCAGCCAGCCCTTCCGAGCGCACAGTGTCCAAATCATGGTTCAGGCCAGCAAGCGAGGTGAAGAGCGACTCTGAGAGATTCTCATCCAGTTTGACTTTCATCCCAGGGCAGGGGCCGCGTTGACTGGCAAGTCCTCCTGGGCAGACGCCGCGGCGAAAGCAATAACGCCCCGGACCGCCTCTTCAGTGAGAGTTGGAAAATCCTTAATAATTTCATTTACGGTCGCGCCTTCAGCCAAGCTGGCGAGGACGGTGCGGACCGTGACCCGCGTCCCTTTCATGACCCATTCGCCGCCACAAACCTCCGCTTTGCGCTCGAAAAATCTGAGGTATTCCGCATTCATGCCTTTGTCGCTCTACGATGCGCGAAATACCTTAAAATAGCAACCCCGCCAAAATTTCAATCCCGCCTCGTGCGGAAACAGTCGTGCGGAGCAGGCAGTTCTTTGTCCCGATGGCCTTTGATTGGGAGACGGGCGTCAATCCGGCGTCTGATCTGGGGCGGGGGGAACGGTCAGCCTGCAGCAAGCCGCACAAAGCGGGCGACAAGTGGGTGTCCACGAGGAATTTCACGCCAGAGCCAGATGCCCGCCTTTAAGTTTTAGCGATTGCGCGGCGTATTCGAGGCAAGCTCGAAGATCGTCGCGTTCCAAGTCCGGGAACTCGACGAGCAAGTCTTCAAAGGTGTCACCCGCCACCAGATATTCTAGCATGGATTCAACTGGATAGCGCAAATGACGGATGGCCGGTTTGCCGTGGCAGATGTCCGGGTCGATCGTAATGCGCGACAAAAGATCGCTCATAATTTTTAAATAATACGCTCAAATCCCCGAATTGTCATCAGCAATGAGCGCCTCTGTCGGCAAAATGCCAATCAACCCGCCGCATTGCCGCTAAGGCTAGCGTGAACTCACCAAGCCCGTTGTGCAGTGGGTTTGGAGCCGCGAAACGCGAGTGTTCCGCGTGGATAAATTCCAGAGGCACGAAATTTTTCCGTCGTCGATGTAATCGCGCGTAAAACGTCTTCGCTCAAGACCACTAGATTCGTGGTCGAGCGTTTGACTGCACCTGCGGAACTTTCTCAGAATGCAAAGGCGGTTTTCCTTCCATCGGTTTGTTTTCACCGGGTTTCCGCATGAATGGTCCAAGTTTCCCCTGGTCGGCTTTTCTTTCTCCGAATTATATGCTTAACTCGTCCTGCGGATGAATGCCGCAAGCCGCCGTGCGGGTAAGCGGCAGTTCTTTGACATTTGTGGTTTGGACGGTGACTGAAACCGAATCCGGTTTCTGGCTGCGAGGCTTGGCTGCTAAATTCCTGGCCAGTTTGTCCGCCGAACTTATCGGTTAGGGATCAAGGGTAATCGCGGTTAATCAAGGTTGCGGACCCCGATTTTTGCTTCTATCGGAATTTCCTCGCTTTGGTTCCCGGCGCTAAATGACTTTAGTGCTGCTGGAGGCGGTAGTAGGCGGCCGGGTTGGTCATGCTGGTTGCGAAGTAGTAATTGGTCCCATCAGTGATAAACCCGTCAGTGACATTGCTCCAATTTGGGGAGGAGAGGTCGGCTGCTGTTTGCAAGTCATAGTTTGGCGCCCAGATCGGCCAGGAAAGGAGGACTTGATCGCCCGCCGGGGCGATGCCCAGGGGCGGGGCAGGCAAAGTCAGGGCAAAAACGGTGCCAGTTCCACCGCTGCCGCCGCCCGTCGCCGTCCCGTAGAGAGCGTTGCCCGATAACACAAATCCGGACGGATCAATTCCGTCGCTGTTGACGAAATTCTCGGCAGAATCCGCCGGAAAACTATAAAGGATCGTAAAGTCTGAGCCGTTGGTGTCGATTCGGAACACCGTGCCCCAGTTGCCGCTGCCGCCGAGGGCCGCAATCCCATACAATGCGTTGGCCGATAAAGTCAACTTGCCCGGATCCGCCCCGTCGTTGCCGCCGGTAAACGTATAAAGGGTCGAAAATCCAGATCCGTCAGTGTTGACCCTGAAGACAGTGCCGTAGCCCCCGCTCCCGGAAGCGGCCGTGCCATAGAGTGTGTTGCCCGATAAAAATAACGCGGCCGACGAACCGGGGCCATTCTGGTTGCTGGCGTTGGTGAAGCTATGAAGATTGGTAAAAGCGGAGCCATCGGTATTGAGTCTGAAAACGGTGCCGTGGGACTGGGGGCCGCCGGCAAATGTTGTCCCAATCAACGAGTTTTCCGATAGAAGCAAACCGGCGGATGGTTCAGCGCCGTCGGCATTGGTCAGAACACCATTGAGCAGGGCGCCCATGCTAAAGTTATACAAGTTGGAAAATCCGGAGCCGTCGGTGCGCATGCTGAATACTGTGCCGTTGGCCCACCGGCCACCGTACTGAGCTGTGCCGTACAACGTGTTGCCCGCTATAATCACGCCGCCAAAGGGCTGGACTCCGTCGGCGTTGGTTAGCACAGAATCATTTGTCGTGGCCGCGAAACTATGCAGATTGGTGTAACACGTACCGTCGGTGTTGACCCTGAAAATCGTGCCGTGGTTTCCGCTGCCGCCTGTGGCCGTCGTCCCGTACAATGTGTTGCCGGATAGTATTGAACCGTTGGGACCGTCTCCGTCGTTGGTTCCACCCGTGAAAGTATGCAGGTTCGTGTAACACGTGCCGTCGGTGTTGACCCTGAATACGGTGCCGACGCCGGCGCTGCCGCCTGCGCCCGCCGTCCCGTACAGTGTGTTGGACGATAAATTCAACTCTCCGTTTGGATTGACTCCGTCGCTGTTGGTAGGGAAATCAGAGCTCAAATTTGGAGAAGCCGTAAAATCATAAAGCACGTTGAAGGCGTTGGATTGCGCGCAAAGAGGGCGCCCGCCGCTCCAGGAAAGCAGCGCCGCGACCAAAAGCACTATCATTTTGTATTTTATAATCTCCCTGCGTTCCTCGCAATTCAAATTCGACAATATAAGTCGGGATTGCAAGTCTTTTTGTCTGATACCGGCCAATTTCATGGGATTATACGGAAAATGATTACGATCACACGACTGCGTTGTAACAGTCGTGTAACAACTTATTAACTTTATGGGCGGGCAAAATATGTTATTAAATCTATTGACATACTATGGTTTAATGATATTTTCGACGTCGATGGGCGATCAAACCAATTGACGCCAAGTGTGAACGATACGACCAAAACCAACCGCCACCCCGCGGAGGTTTGGGTCTGAATGAGCAGGATAAGAAAATCAATAACGCCGCCGACCGAATTTTCAGTGTGACGAATCGGAGAAATTGGGCGCGGTTGAAGCAATTTGGACGGTAGTTCTTGCCTAAGTCATTAGTTTTAAAGGATTTCAGCGATGTCCGAGGTTCTCCGATTTTGCATTAACGGTGTCCGTTATAGAGGCGCAGGATTTGATGCTTGCCCTAGACTTGATTCGCGGTAGCTGAAATAACAGGACGAAACCACAAGGAACATCTTCATGGTAAGCCATCGATCCATCGGCGTTCGCGCGCTTGCTCTATTCTGGCAATTGGTGGGGGTCACCATCAGCTTTTGGGGTTGGATGTTACTGTGGCAGGGCGAGGTGTTTTACAATCACGACATGCTGCGGAGGTACCTGGTATATAATGAGTTTCTACTGGTGGGGGTCCTGTTTGGTTTGGGAAAGTCCCGGGAGGGCAGCGGATTGGATCACGAATGGGTGGTGGCAAACCGGCGCAGCATCCGCCAGACCTTCCTGGGGCTCTTCGGCGTATTCCTGGTCTTGTTCGTAGCGCATGATAATTCGGCCTCGCGCTCATTCTTTTTTAGTTATATTCCATGGCTTTATCTCACGCTGCTTTCCTCCAACTACCTCCTGCCGCGATCGCTGGGCAAATTGTCGTTCTCCGGCGACCGCGAGGAACGGGTGGCCCTGGTGGGAACGGCGGAACAGTCTCATCGTCTTAAGTCCTGGCTGGAGAATAAGCGGGCCGTTGGCTTTCGCACGATTGGGCTGGTGAGCCCCGGTAGGGACCCCGCGACCGATTTCGCCTATCCGCTGCTTGGAAGCCTGGACGGGCTGGGGGAACTTTTGCGGGAGCATTTGATCACGCAATTGATCGTATTGGATCTCTCGCTCGGCGGGCAGCAAATTCGGCAAGTGACGCAACTGTGCGAGGAGTCAGGGGTGAGGTTGCTGGCGCTGCACGACTTTGATGAATACTTCAACCATAAGACCACCACTTTCGAGGACGACGGGGTGCGATTCATCGGGTTGCGGGATGAGCCACTGGAAAGTCCGCTGAACCGGCTTCTCAAACGGCTGTTGGACTTGGCGGTGGCTGTACCCGTCGTGATTTTGATTCTGCCCTTCACCACGGCACTGGTTTGGGTGCTGCACCGGTTGCAATCGCCCGGTCCGATTTTCTTCGAGCAGGTCCGGGCCGGAATGCGGGGGCGACCATTCACGATTTACAAGTACCGGACGATGCATGTGAACCATGACAACGAGGCCAAGCAAGCGTCGGAGGGGGACGAGCGAGTTTTTCCGGCCGGGCGCTGGCTGCGGAAGCTGAGCATAGATGAGTTGCCGCAGTTTTTGAACGTGGTGCTCGGGAACATGAGCGTGGTGGGACCCCGTCCGCATTTGCCCAGGCACGAGGAGATATTCACGCACGTGATGAAGCGATATTTGATTCGCAAATTCATTTGCCCGGGCATCACGGGCTGGGCGCAGATCAACGGGTTTCGCGGGGAAATCCACACGGAGGCTGACATTCAGCGGCGCGTGGAGGCGGATATTTTCTACCTTGAGAACTGGTCCTTCAGCCTGGACTGCCTTGTGATCCTGAAGACGATCAAGCACTGCGTCCTCCCTCCTCGCAGCGCCTATTAGAGAACGGGAGAAAGAGCGGGGGGAAATTGGGGAAGTTACGCGATTGTAACGAGGGTGGCTCCGATCCGTCATGCAAAACGGAGAGACTGGGAGTTCCGGTCCTGGGGTTAGTTACTCTCTGAAGAGCCATGAGGATCGGCCTTGGAGAGAACAATGCGCGGCCGGCAAGTTGCGGAGTCTGCTTGTGACAGAAAATGAAGTGAAGGCGACACGGTTTTTCGCGCGAACGCGCGCAAAACTGCAATGGCGGCAGCCTGCCTTTGAATATTCATGAAGGAAAACACCATCATTATTCCCCCAAACCCTTTGTCCAACGGTGAAGGGGCGAATTATCGGCTGACCATGATGGTCCCGAAACGGCGTTATCTGAGCTTTTTGCGCGAGCGCTGGTGGATTCCGATGGTTTGCGTGATGCTGACGATGGGTGGCGTTCTAACTTACGAGACATTGCGCGAGGGAAATTACATTTCCTACGCGCAACTGTACGTGGTGGGTGACACGCGGGTGAACAACGTGGCCAGCCTGTTGAACGAGGAGTCTCTAACTTACTTTGGAACTCAAATGGAACTGCTGAAAAGCTCCCGGGTGCAAACAGCCGCGTACCAGAAGGCCGGGATAACGATGGAGCCTGGGAAAAACCCCCCTTTGGAATTTGAGGTGGTCCAGCCTCTCAAGACATCCATACTGAGATTGCAGGCCAGCGGGCCCGATCCGGTGAAGGTGCGCGCATATCTTCAGGGAGTTGTGGATGAATATTTGAGTTATAAGAAGGAAACGCGGAAGGCCACCAGTGAGGACATAGTCGTATCGCTGACAGACCAACTTTCCGCGCGGGAGACAGCGCTCCGGGAGGCGCAGGGGAAGTGGGCCGATTTTCAGAGGACCAACAACGTCGCGGTGCTGGAGGAAGAGGGCAAGAGCGATGGGTTGTATCTGTCGGACCTGAATCTCCAGTTAGCCAAGCTGAAGCTCGAGGAGGAATCGTTGACAAACGGCCTGGCCGTGGCACCCGGCGTTGCGTTGACCAACGCGGTGGAACCCGGTGGAACTCAATCCAATTCCATTAACGCGTCGCTTGCCGAAAGGGACACGATGCTCAAGCAGGCGCGGGTGGACCTGGCGGTGACGCGGGCCGAAAAGGAGATGGCTCCCGGAGGGATGATGCGCCGATACGACGACTCAATTGCGCGTCTGGAAAAAACCGTCTCGATCCTGGAGAAGGAGGACCTCTCGGAGAAGCAATCGCAGTTCGAGGAGTCGGAGAGGGAAATTCGCGCGATCAAGGGAGCGATACCATCCCTGGAGAAGAAACTGCTCGACATCAACCAGGGCCTGTCCGAAGTCCAGGTTCTTAAGGACAACATCGCGCGCGAACAAGGCTATTATGATCACCTGCTGGGCACGCTTCAAAATGTGGACCTGAGCAAGGATGTGGAACAGGAACGGCTGTCCGTATTGCTGCCGGCGACCGCGGCCGAGGCTGAAAAACGGCATCTGATATTGCGGACAGCGGCTTCTGTAATTGGCGGATTGTTTCTTGGCCTGGGGTTTAACTTTGCGTGGTATCTGCTGGACGACCGGTTTGTTTCCTTCCGGGACATCAAGGATCAATATGGCGAGACTCTTTTGGGATTGGTGCCTCAAATCAAGGTCTCCCGGCGGAAGCCGCAGCAGGCGCTGTTGTCAAACGCCGATACGCGCCACGGCTACCTGGAATCCTACCGGCATCTTCGTTCCGCGTTGTTGCTGTCCTCATTCGGGGAAAGCCGTCCCCAAACACTGCTCTTCACCAGCACGGCGGCATCGGAAGGCAAAACGACGATCGCAGCCAATCTGGCGCGCCTCCTTGCGCGGAGCGGGTTGCGCGTGGTCCTGGTGGATGCGGATGCCAGGGGCGGTGGATTGAAACATCTGCTCGGTGACAACGACAAGCCAGGCGTGCTGGACTATTTGCGCGGGGAAGCGGGCGCCCAGGCCGTGGCGCATCCAACGGAGATCGAAGGATTGTCCTACGTTGCTGGTGGGACCCATAAAGAGCATTCCGAAGGGCTTTTCCTCCACACAAGACTGGGGGACCTGATACGTGAATTGCGGCGCAATTGTGATTTCGTTGTGGTGGACAGCCCGCCGATCCTGGCGTCCGATGACGCGGCCATGCTGGTGCCTCATGCGGACGCAATAGTGCTGGTGACGCGGCCGTTCCATACACGGTCGCAAATGATGCGGCAGGCCCTGGACATGCTGTATCAAAGACAGGCAAAGCAGGTGAGCATCATCCTCAATCGCGCCCGCGCGGACGATGTGGCGGGACATTACGCGATGAACGGAATGGCCGCCGCGACGAGGAACGGGAAGGGTTGACCGGCGAGTATTTGAGAGTGGCGCGATTGCGGACCAGTTTGCGGGTGTGACACTTATTCACTATCAAAAAGCGGATTTTCCGGAGATCTCCTGGCTGAGAAGGCTGCTCCGTGGAATTCCTCTTGAACAGATGGAGGACCTTTCCCAAAGCAGGGTCGTCCCCGACTCCATCGTTATTTGCAAGAAGCTGGGGCAATTGCGGCCGGAATTGCTGCGATCCATTTCCGGGACGCCCGGCGTGATTTTGTTTCATATTAGCGACGAATGGTATTTGGACCGATTGGAACCTTATAGCTCGTTTGTCCATGTGTTTCGCAACTACCACCACCGGGGCCTGCGGATGGAAGGAATTACACAAATCCCGATGGGGCCGAGTCGTTATCGCGATGGCGCGCAGGAAACGCGGTCGGTCCTTGAAAGGCGTTACATTTGGAGTTTTGCCGGGAACCTTGCTTCGACCCGCCGTTCTTTAGTCCGCCAATTGTCCGATATAGAACCCAACTTCCTTCATGTAACAGGAACGCGCGACCAATCGGCAAAATGGCTCGCCCCGGACGAGTATCTGCGAATCCTTGGGGATTCCGTTTTTGTGCCGTGCCCAATGGGCAATGTGAACCTGGAGAGTTTTCGTGTGTATGAAGCGCTGGAGTGCGGGGCTGTCCCCATTGTCGAACGCCGTCCGTGGCTGGACTATTTTACAGACTTGTTTGGGCCGCATCCGCTGCTTTCGGTCAATAACTGGAAAGAGGCCGGGGCTGTAATCAATTCGCTGCGCTCCGATCCAGTCCGGCTTCGAGACAGGCAGATTGAAATCCAGGAGTGGTGGCGGCAAATGGAGGAACGCGTCTCATTCCGGGTCACTTCGGTGATAAACTCGACGGCAGGGCAGAATACACGGATGAATTTTGGGTCGCGCGTTCCGTCACGACTAAGAGGAATGTGCGAGATGCTGAAACACCACAATGGCGCCGCACTAATGGCACGTAGCGTGCTGACAGTAAAGCGGCTATGCGGTCAACGAGCGTAAAGGATCATGAACAGGCGGGAGCAAGCCTCCTGGCTTTTTGAGACCCAGGATTGGCGCGACGATCTGAAATCCATGACGTCGACTTCATAAGAACATGACGCCGAGGCGGTATAACCGGTGGCAGACAGGTGCGATCATTTTGCCGGTTTTTCTTTTGCTGCAACTGGCTGCTCCGCGCCTGCTGGCCTCCGTCAGCACCAACCATTTTGTTTTTGCTCACTACATGGTTTGTTACGACGACTACGGGGAGACATTGGCCGGTTTCGAGCAGGACATCCTGGACGCTCAGGCGGCAGGAGTGGATGGGTTCGCTTTGAATTGTGGGGAATGGGTTGGGCCGGACTGGTATTACCAGACCAATGTTAACTTGATGTACCAGGCCGCCGAGCAATTGGGAACGGGTTTCAAGCTCTTCTTCTCCGTTGACGAGACCAATGTGACTGACATCGTGGCGATGATTAGTTCCCACGCCTCCAGCAGCAACTCCTTTCGCTATCAAGGCAAACTGGTGGTTTCAACGTCGGGCCAGAGCAGCGTGGACTGGCAAAACAGTGTTTTCCCGGCGCTGGCGAACGAGGGAATAAGCGTCTTTTTTGTGCCGTATTTTCTGCGGGCGCCGGGGACCCCGATGAATTATGCCTCCATCAGCAATGTAGTCGCGGAGTATAATGGAATCTTGAACGGACTATTCTATTTTGCGGCGGGGACGATTTCAACCGTCACGAATGGCAACGCGTCTTACGAACAGGCATGCCAGAGTGGCGGGAAACTTTTCATGGGCGGCTATAGCCCCACCTATTGGGGTAACGCGCAGCCAGCCGCCGGCCGGCCGTACTTTGAAAGCCAGGGAGGCGAGGGAACGGTCGCCCAATGGATGTGGATCATCACGAATCAACCGGACTGGGTGGAAATTGTCACTTGGAATGATTTCGGAGAGAGCACTTACAGCACGCCGATAAACAATCCGGGCCAATATGAGTCGCCGGCCCAAACGCCGTATCGTTATTGTCATTCGGGTTACCTTGAATTGTCCAAGCGTTATATTGCGTGGTATAAAACCGGCCAGGAACCGCCGAGGAATCAGGATGCGTTGTACTATTTCTACCGAATACATTCGACAAATCTGGTGGCCTCCAATGACATCCCTGTAACCGCATTTAACGGCCCGGTCGCCGACGTGATATACAATACCCTATTTCTGACCGCGCCTGCCCAACTGGAGATCACGTCGGGAACGAACCTGGTCACAAACTCGCTGGCCGCCGGACTGCAACAGTTGGAGACTCCCTTCGCGCCAGGCCCGCAGATTTTCAATCTAAGGCGGAACGGCGCCCTTGTGATGACCGTCTCCGGACCGCCCATATTATCCTCGATCACGAACTACGATTATTTTCCGGCCTCGGGTTATGGGTATGGCCTGCCCGCGCCAACCAATTTCCACGTAGTAACGCCGCCCAATTAGCGCCTGCCTGTGTCCGCAGCGCGATAGATTGATTCCACTCCGCAAAGTGACGACCGAACGTATTGGTAGTTGGATCGCCGCCACGTCTCCTAATTTCCTTGAGCCGTTATGGCTGCGCTTTCGGGCTTCACCGCTGTCGGTGCGGCTGGCGCGTGGTGTTTTTTGGTCTTTTGTCGGGGCGGTCATTGCGCGCGGGTTGGGGGTCGTAAGCTCCATAATAGTGGCGCGGATGCTTGGAATCAACGCCTTTGGAGAGTTCACGATGATTCAAAGCACGGTTGGGTTGTTCGGCACTTTTGCCGGGCTTGGCCTGGGAATTACGGCGACAAAATATGTGGCGGAACTGCGCGAGCTGCATCCAGTCCGCTGCGGGCGTGTCGTGGGATTGATTTTAACCGTGGCCGCCGCCGGAGGTTTGATTGCCGGGGCGGCCCTGGTGCTTTTTGCGCCGTGGGTGGCGACGTACACGCTGGCCGCGCCCAAACTGGCGCCGCTGCTCCGAGCAGGCTCACTTCTGGTTCTTTTCAGCACACTCCAGGGTGTCTATTCGGGGGCTCTTGGGGGCTTCGAAGCGTTTAAACGAGTGGCGCACGTGAACTGGGTGGGCGCGATCCTGGGCACTCCGCTGCTGGTTGTTTGCGCTTACACCGGCAGGCTGGAGGGGGCAGTGTGGGGCAACGTTGTGCAAATCGCGCTGGGCTGCGCGATCGGCCATTGGGCGCTGGCGCAAGAAGCGGGCAAGAGAGGGGTAAAGCTCTGCTATGCGCTGGACTTGCGCGATTTTAGCATCCTCTGGCGTTTCAGCCTGCCGGCTTTCCTTTCCAGCACGCTCGTTGGGCCTGTAAACTGGATTTGCTCCACCTTTCTGGCACATCAAAAGGAGGGCTTTAGAGAAGTGGCGCTGATGAATGCGGCCGGACAGTGGCGGAATTTCCTGATTTTCCTGCCAGCAACGATGACGGGTGTTTTGGTGCCGATGTTTTCCAGCCTGTATCATGCCGGCAACCGCGCCGAGTTCGAGAAATTGCTTCGCCGTAACATGGTGATCAACGTGGGCACGGCTCTAGTGCTTTCGGTGCCGATCTCTTTGCTGGCCACGGTCATACTGGATTGGTACGGTCCAGGTTTTCGCCGTGGAGTGCCAGTCTTCCTGCTGGCCGTGTTCGGCACAGCCGTGACTGCGGCGGCGAACCTGTTTTCGAGGGCCATGCAGGCAACCGGCAGGGCGTGGATGGAAATGGCATTCAACGCTTTGTGGGCGACCGCGCTGATTCTGGGATGCTTCCTTTTGGTTCCGACCTACAAGGCTGTCGGTCTGGCGACCTCCCATGTGCTGGCGGCGTTTGCATTGGTAATTTGGCAATGGCTCCTGGTTCGCCGTCTTCTTTCAAAGGCTTCCGCAGCTTCGATCGAGCTTCGCGGCTCGGAACCCGCGAGATCCGGATAATATGTCCGCAACGCTCCAACCGCCAGTTCTACCTCACGTCGAGCCGATTCCCGAGTCGCGGCGTTTGCGGTGGATTGTCGCCCAGGAAGGATCGCGGCAGACCTACAGTGTCCCTCTGGCCTTTTACCGGTTGGGAAAGTTGCGGATCATGTATTCGGATATCTGGTGCCGGTGGGGACGCGGATTGTTAAAGCGGGGGCCTGCCGGAGCGAGAGCATTGGCAACCCGGTTCCATCCTGAGATTCCCGGAAATCTCGTCGTTTCCTTTAACTTCGAGGCGATCATGTCCAGAGCGTGGAACCAACTCAGGCACGCGAACACCACGCCCGAAGAAGCATCGAAAGAGTACTGCCGGTTCGGTCGCTGGTATGCGCTTCGGGTTCGCGAGCACCTGGAGAGGGTTGACACGAATCCGGATCGGGATTGTTTCTTTGGATTCAACAGCAACTGCCTCGAAGTGATTGAGGCGCTGAAAAAGCGGCGCGTTTTCACCGTGGTGGACCAGGTGGATCCCGCCCGCGTCGAGGAAGAAATGATTTTGGAGGAGATGGAGCGCTGGCCGGGGTGGGCGAAGGTCCGCGGCCGGATCACCGAGGAGTATTGGAAACGCATCGAGGCTGAGTGGAAAGCGGCCGACGCCGTGCTGGTTAATTCGGAGTGGTCCAAGCAGGCGCTGGTTCAACAAGGTGTTCCCGCGGAAAAAATCATCACTGTTCCCCTGGCATTGGACCTTCCGCGTAAAGAAGCTCCGCAACCGATTAATCCTGTGGGGACTCTTAAAGCGCTGTGGCTGGGCAGCGTGGTCATCCGCAAAGGCATCCAGTATCTGGTGGAGGCGGCGCGCTTGTTGGAGGGGCGCGACATTGAATTCTTGCTGGCTGGCCCGTTAGCAATCAGCCGCGAGGCCGTTGAATCCTTCCCGCGGAATATCAAGGTGCTTGGGCGCATCACGCGTGACCGGCTGGCTGAGGTTTACAGGCAGGCGCATGTCTTTGTTCTTCCGACCATTTCCGATGGGTTTGCCGTCACGCAACTCGAAGCGATGGCGCACGGATTGCCGGTGGTGACAACACCGAATTGCGGTCGGGTAGTCACCGATGGCGTCGATGGGCTGATTGTTCCCGTTCGCGACGGACGGGCGCTGGCGGATGCGCTTGGGAGGGTGGAGGGGGATCGGGGGTTGCTGAGGGAGATGTCTCACAATGCCCTCCAAAGCGTAAAGAACTATGGCTTGCCCTCGAATGCGGCGATGATCAATCAACTGGTCCGCGAACGGCGCGATTGCATGTCAAAGGCGGGTCAAGCCGTGCGTCGGCCATGGGAATCGGCTGACAAACTGTGAATATGAAATTTTTGCTGGTGTTGTGGGCGATGGGCACCTGCGCTTTCGGACAGGGGACGGCGTTCACGTATCAAGGACTGCTCAACGCCGGCGGCAATCCTGTCAACGGGGCTTATGATATGGAATTTTCCATCTACGACGGCAGCACCAATGGAAACCAGGTAGGCGCGACGGTCACCAACGAAGCGACGACGGTCAGCAATGGCTTGTTCGCCGTGACGCTGGACTTCGGCAATGTTTTCAGCGGGAGCAATTACTGGTTGCAAATCGGCGTCCGGAGCAACTCCAGCGGGACATTCATCGGGCTGAGTCCAAGGCAGGAGATCACGCCCGCGCCGTCGGCGATTTTCGCCGGGGCGGCGGGAAATCTGACCGGAACTTTACCGACAACTCAACTGACCGGGGTGCTTTCTTCCAGCCAGTTTAGCGGCGTTTACACGAACGCTGTTTCCTTTGTCAACGGCTCCAACAGCTTTGCCGGCGCGTTCACTGGTTCGATTACCACCACGAATCCGGCCATCTACGGAGCGTCAAGTGTGTATCCTGATGTAGCGAGCGTCACAATTTATACGAATACAAACCCGTACGGGACAAATTGCGCGGTCGCCGACGCCTACGTTCTGACAAATGGGCTGTTTACCTTTTTTCGATCCAAACCGTATTTGTATCAACCCAACCAGGTAGCCGGAACAGCGCCAACCGATGGCACGGCGACACTTGGTTTTGCTTTTGGAATAGTGGGACAGGAGTTTGTCATTCAAGAAACCGGGTACGGCCAGACGGTCTTTCTTAATCTGGATGGTTCATCGTTGCCCGTCATGACGAGCCTGCCTAGTGACGGAAGCACGTATTATATCAGGTACACATTCGCGAGTTCGGCACAAAGGCGAATTCGAGTGAACCAATCAGGCGGGACGGTTACGGCGGTGTATTACCCGGCGACCAGCGGCTGGATATGTGGAGAACCGTATGCCTACAAACGCATGATCGTGCTTGGCGATTCTTACACCGATGGCGCCAATGGAATCAGCACCACGCAAACCTTCCCGTCGGATTTGATGAACTATTATGTCAATCTCGACGTCTGGCCCTCCGGCAGCGGGGGGACCGGTTATATTGCCAACAGCGATGGAAATTACGTGAATTTTCAGGCGCGCGTCCAATCCGATGTGATTTCAAATAATCCCGACATTGTAATGGTGGCGGGCGGTATCAACGATCTGGGCTACCCGTCAAATCAACTCTATGCCGCCGCCAGTGAGCTTTACGCCACGCTGACGGAGGCGCTGCCCTCGAGCACGATTCTGGTGGTTGGTCCGTGGTGGCCGCGCTCAATTCCGGTGGACACAAATGAGATTGCCGGATCGGAGGCGATCGAGGCGGCCGCCAATGCCGCCGGATTGCCGTTCATACAGCCGGCGGGCAACAACCCGAACCCCTGGATCACGGGTTACTACAGCGTTCCGGGCAGTGGCAACGCCCCTATTTTTATTGGTTCGGACGGAACGCACCCAACCGTGGCCGGGCATGCGTTTCTTGCGGCCAATCTGGCGCCGTTCGTTGCAGGGAACTGCCCGGGGCTGGTGCCCAACCCGCAGTGAACTCTCGCAATTGATTTGATCCATGCAATATAACTCCGCCTACTACGAAGGTCGCTACGGCCGACTTCTGGAAAACGAGCATTACTTCAACATTCGGGCTCTTTATTGGAAGAGAGCCATCACGACCGTGCGAGCTGTTCCGGAAGAAAGCCTTCTCCTTGATTATGGGTGTGGCACCGGGCAAGTCAGCATGGCTTTCCGAAACACCCATTATTATGACGTTTCCAAATTCAGCCGGAACTTGATCTCGCAAAAGGGCAGGATTGTATATGAGGACACGAGGGAGATACCCGCGGGAAAATTTGACTTCATCCTGTCCTCGCACGCTTTGGAGCATTCGCCCCGGCCTTATGAGGATCTGTTGAATTTCAGCCGTTTCGCGAAATCGACGGGGCAGCTATTGCTTATACTGCCGGTCGAAAGAGATTTCCGAAGGACAGTGGAGGTGGACGGCAATAACCACCTGTATTGTTGGACGTTTCAAACAATCTGCAATTTATTACACGCGTCTGGATGGAAGCCATTGGTTCAAACGCATATCTATGACTCGTTTTGCCTTGGCACTTTGAGCAAGCTGCTACCTCCCCAACAGACGGTTTCTTTGGCGTGGACTTTGGGCCGCCTGAAACGAAGCTTCAAGTCAATGATGATCGTGGCGGCAAACACCGGGAGTGCGGTGGCCCGTGAACTCGCGCAGGGAATTTGATACCAATGCGCATGTCAACCATTTCTTCGGATCCCGTGAGCGCCCGGCAAAGCTCAATGAGTTCAATGAAATTGCAGCAGCGAGGGCGGGTGATCGTTAGCGCAACGATACTGGGACTCGGTGGCATCCGCACCCATTTGATGTTGCTCTGCCAACTTTTGCGGCGGCAAGGAATCGGAGTCGAGGTCTTTGCTACAGGCTCGAACTGGGACGCGGGGTCCCGGGCAAGTCTTGAGGCTGTGGGGGTCAAGTTCAATCTGCCACCCCGGATCATCCGGCAAATGCACAAACCGTCGGCGCTTTATTCACGGCTGGCATGGCCCCGGCTGGCGCCGCGGGAAGCGAGTTCGATTTATTGCATCGGGGCCGGTCGGTCGCACTTTCTGATGCATCGCCTGCGTCCCCACGGGACTCTGAGCGTGAACCATGAAATTGTAGTGCCGCCCGGGCCGCGCAGTCTGGCTGGGCAATGTGCCGAACGCCTTGACGCGACGGTGGCCAATTCCAGGAAGGTTGCGGAGCGAATGCGCGAGTATTGGCCTGAGAAGCCGATTCGTGTCATTCCTTTCCTGACCTCTGACCGCCCCGTGCCACCCCCCGCGCGATCAGCGGTTGGTGAGCAACGCCATCTCCGGGTGGTGTATCTGGGTAGATTGGTCGCGCACAAGCGACCGGACCAGTTGGTTCGCCGATGGCGGGCTCTGTGCGCACATCCGGCGCTGGCTTCGGCGCATCTGGATGTTTTCGGCTATGACTCGGATGGCAACATGCTTGAGGAACTTCGCGCCTTTGTCTCCGACGCGAAACTCTCCCAGACGGTCCGGCTGCACGG
This sequence comes from Vulcanimicrobiaceae bacterium, assembly GCA_035511075.1. Classification (GTDB taxonomy): domain Bacteria; phylum Verrucomicrobiota; class Verrucomicrobiia; order Limisphaerales; family Palsa-1400; genus DATAUD01. Next base: position 25,711 of record DATKFW010000155.1, on the reverse strand, counting down.
CGAATACGAATTGAACGCCCTGCCGCAAATTCTGGCCGAGAGCGATCTTGTGGTCCTGCCGAGTCTGGACGAGGGTCTGCCGCTGGTGCTGGTTGAGGCGATGTCGCACGGAGTTCCGTTCGTGGCGACGGCGGCGGGCGGAACGGAGGAATTGGGCCAGGACAATCCTGACGTCATCGTAACCGGCACGAAATGGGAGGAATTCGAAGCGGGGCTTGTGTCCATGGCCGAAAAAATACGGGCAGGAGAGATCAAGAGCCGGCGTCTCCATGAGTGGGTGGAAAAGCGGTACGGTTACGCCACAGTTTCCCCGCAGTGGGTTTCGTGCCTGTCAAATCCGCGAGAGTTTTTTGATTTCCGTGATTGAAGCGGCGCTCCTTCTGCAGGTGTTGGTGTGGTTGACTGTACTGGGGATATTTCTCGGCAGCGGTCAAGCATCGGTATTTCATCCAGCGGGCCTTTACCTGGGATTTCACGGACTGGTGTTCGTGGCGAGGCCGCTCCTGGTTCACTTCATGGGATTTACTTCAGTCTGGGAATACATGGTATTCAAGCCGGAAGAGGAGGATTTCATTCTGGCACTGGGCGTAAGTTCAGTGGCGATGGTTTCTCTAGTGGGAGCCTGCCTTTACTTTGGACGATCCCAGGTGGGGTTCCCGGCGAAACCGCCGCCGTCTTTTACCCCGCTCCAACGGCAGGCGTTAATATGGACGACCCTGATTTTGCTGCCCTACCTGGCCATCTCCATCTATACAACGCGCGGCGGGGCGGAGACCGCCGGAGAACGCGCCTCCAACGGGGTGTTCATCATGAGCCATTCGACAGGGTATCTTAACGATGCCCAATTCATGATAGCGCCGCTGCTGTGCGCGTGGCTTTTGGTGACCCGGTTTCATTGGCTCAATCTGCCTCTCATTTTGATCTATGTCGCGTTTCGGTCGTGGACCGGGTGGTCGCGTTGGACGATAGTGTTGTTTTTATTGATGGTGATCTTCGCGTATTGTTGGCGGCAGCGGCGGCGCTGGTTGCCAATGTGGTCGATCCTGCTCGCGGTTCCGGTGCTGATTCTGTTCAATATTCTTGGGCACAATCGGGATGTCTTGAAGCAACTTGTCACGGGGGAGCGTTCTTACGAGAGGGAGGGGATTCGGCCGGGAATGACGGAGGAAGAGCGGAGGAATTTGCGGTATGACACGCAGGATTTCGCCAATTTTGATTACTTGTGTTATATCGTGGGGGTGGTGCCCAAACGAACGGATGCCTACACGTATGGCTTGCAGTATCTTCAACTTTTTACCGAGCCGATTCCGCGTATCCTGTGGAGTGGAAAACCGCTGGGAGCTCCAGTCCGGACGATCGATCTGACAGCTTACGGTAACTTCGTCGGCTTGACAGTGAGCCTGCCGGGCGATGGCTGGATCAGCGGCGGATGGGTGGGCGTGGTTATTACCTTGTCCATTGTCGGATGGATACTTGGCAAGTGTCATCGCTGGTTTTGGAAAAATTGCGATAACCCCGTTGGTGTTCTGTTCTATGTTTCCGGCCTGGCGATGCTGCCGCAATGGTATCGAGACGGAGGTATTTCGATTTTCAAATTTCTGATGTGGACATGGTTGCCCTTCTTGATCTGGGTGGGGTTGACCTGGATGCTTGGGGGACGGCCGGTGCCGGGCAGCACGATTACATTTCGAACCGGCGACCAATTGCGCATTCTCCAGGCCGGAATCGCCGGTTCCTCCAGCCCACGCGGCTCAACACGGGATGTGCCGTCAGGCCACACGACCTGAACTCCCGCATGAATGGCCGTTTTAAACAGCTAGTGAAGCGAGTCTGCCCGGACTTTCTTTTCCACCCGGCGTTCAGGCTGCGATCGAGATTGCGCACCAGGCGATTCGTAAATGTTCCGGCAGCCGGCATCTTTGCCGATATCTACCGTAATCGCAGTTGGGGAGGAGTGTCCGCGTCCGGGATGGGATCAGACCTGGAACAGACCAAGTCGTTGCGCGCTGAATTGCCGCGGCTGCTGGAAGCGTATTCAATAGGCAGTTTGCTCGATGCGCCTTGCGGAGATTTCAGTTGGATGAAGCTGGTCGAACTGGGCGGGCGGCCTTACATCGGCGGGGACATTGTTTCCGAATTGGTCAAGCATAATAACGACGCGTTCGGGTCCGACAATCGGCGGTTTTGCGTTTTGGACCTGATGAAAGACCGGCTCCCAACAGCGGACCTGCTATTGTGCCGGGATTGTCTCATCCACTTATCTTTTCGGGAAGTGCATTTGGTATTTGGGAACATCGCCAATTCGGAGATACCGTACGTGCTTACGACGAATTACCCGTTGATCACGCGGAATATAGACATCGTCACGGGAGACTTTCGAGCCATCAGCCTCCAGTTGCCGCCATTCTCACTGCCGAAACCGGTGACTGTGATTCCGGAAGACTTGTTTCAAAAACAAAAGGACGATCCTAATTTTGTCAGGGAGCTGGGCCTGTGGCGCCGAAACGATTTTGCCCGGTGGTCGGCCTGAGTTGGCGCGCAAGCTGCGCGAACGAATCAAAGAATGCAAACCGTTCAAAAGGTCCAATCACTCACCTCTGTGGGTTCCGTCGCGGCTTTCCTGCAATGCACCAACCTGGGCGGAATGGAAAAGGTTGCTTATTCACTCTTTGACCAACTTCGGCCCCGGGGCTTCGACTTGCGGGTCGTCACGCCACGCCCGTGGGGACCGGGCAAAGCGCGGGTTCTGAAGGCCGATCCTTCGGCGGAGGCGTTTAGTTATCGCGGCAAATTTGGCTGGCGCTCCTTTCCGCCGCTGGGAGCGAGCGCCCGGAGATTAGGAAAAGAGTGTCAAGCTGCGTGGGTCATCGGAACGTGCGCGAGTTGTCTTGCCGCCGCCCGATTGACTGGACGAAGGACCTTGCTGAGCAACCACTATCACCACTTCGAGACAAAGACTTCGCGCCTGAAATGGACCGCGTTCTATCTCGCGTTTGGGTCCGGCCTGGATGCCATTACGTATCCGACTGAATTCACCCGCGATGAGGCATTGAGAATTGCCCCCTGGTTGAAGCCAAAGACACACGTCGTCCACAATGGATTCGACATTTTTTATTCGACCGAGGAGCAAAGGCTTTGCGACAAAAGGGCGGCGCGGACGGCGCTCCAAATGCCGCAGGACGCGCTGCTCGTTGGCAACGGAGGCTGGCTGATTAAGCGCAAACGGTTTGACGTTTTTTTGAGGACCGCCCAACAAGTATCGCGGCGGTTTCCCACGGCCAGGTTTTATATCTGTGGCGGCGGCCCCGAGGAAGGCAATTTGCGGAAACTGGCTGCTGAATTGGGGATTGCCGACAAAGTGCATTTCCGGGGATGGGTCCAGGATATGTCCCCTTATTATCGCGCGTGGGACGTCCTGTTGTTCAATACGGATTTTGACTCCTTTGGCTGCACTCCACCGGAGGCGGCGAGTTACGGGTGCCTTTGCGTGGCGTCGTGCCGCTATGGCGGACTCTCCGAATTCCTCAAAGACGGGCAGACGGGATTCCTGCTGACGCAACATGATCCGGAAAAGCTGGCGGAGTTTGTCGCGCGACTCGCGGAGGATGCGGCGCTGGCCCTCAGAGTGAGGAGGGGGGCAATCGAAATGCTTGAACAGGAATTCAGCAACAAGGCCGCGCTCAGATTCTACGAGCAGTATTTCGGTTCCGCGCTGAACAGTTGATGAGAGAGCAGCGGTTTACCTGGCGATAACAAACATGGCGCGGATTATGATAGTCTGGGGATTGTGGGGGCCGTATCACTGCCGTCGTTTCGAGGCGTTTCGCGATCACGCCGAAGAGCAAGGGCATGAAGCGACGGGAATCTCGCTTTTTTCTGGAAGCAGAGATTATCAGTGGCGCTCCGAGAGCCTGCCGGAAAAGGTGATTCATTTTGATCTTGGCGCGGACGAGACCAGATTTCCGCTTCGCAGAGTGGTCAGATTGCTTGCGATACCGTGGAAGGTCCGGCCAGACGTGGCCTTGCTGCCTTCCTACGATCACTGGTCACTCGCCTTGAACGGCGCGATGCGGGCATTCGGCGGCCGGGTGGTCATGATGAACGACACTCACGCCGGCACGGCGCGCGCCCGTGGATTAAAGGCTGCGTTCAAGCGACAAGTCGTGGCCGGATTTCATGCGGGGTTTGTCGCGGGCGCGCCGCAGCGGCGTTACTTTTCTTCACTGGGCTTGCCTGAACACAAGATATTCACCGGCTATGACGCAGTGGATAATGACTACTATGCATCGTGGGCAAAGGAGGTCCGAAACGCCGGCCCGGAGACGAGAACGAAGTATGGGCTGCCCCCGCATTATTTCCTGAGCCTGGGGCGCTTCGTGCCCAAGAAGAACCTTACCGCGTTGATTCACGCTTATCGAAGGGTGCTGGATTCGAGCCGGGATTGTCAGACGCACCTGGTCTTGGTTGGTTCGGGCGAAGAGGATTTGAAATTGCGCTCGCTCTGCCGGGAACTCCGCCTGCCAGTTTACGAAAAGGCTGAAGCCGGGGAAACGAAGGCGGATAGCGGGGCCAATCGCACCGACGATGCGCCGCCCGGGGTCCACTTCTACGGATTTCGCCAGATAGAAGAAAACCCGGTGTTTTACGCGCTGGCCGACGCATTTGTTTTGCCGAGTCTGTGGGAGGAGTGGGGATTGGTGGTCAATGAAGCGATGGCGTGCGGCTTACCGGTGGTCGTCAGCCGGACAGCGGGTTGCGCGGAGGATTTGTTGCCTCCCGGCACGCATGGGCGATTGCCAGATATCGGAATCCGCCAAAATGGATTTGTGTTCGATCCCGAATCTCCGGATTCGCTGGCGCGAGCACTGATCGCCCTGGCATCGGACACGGCCCTCCGCGAGGGCATGGGAAACGCCAGCCGCGCTGTGGTCGGGAATTTTTCCTGTGATGTTTTTGCCCGAAACGCCCTGATGGCCGCGCGCGCCGCCAATGGTGAAGCGGTGTATCCACAGGTCGATGCGTCATCCGCCCGGGAGCCGGTCGGGGCCGGTTCCGGGCTGATACGATGAAACACCTGCACTTTACGCAATCGCTCGAACCACTGCAGGGCGGGGGCCTGGGCGCCAGCGCCGCGGCGTTGCATCGGCAAATGCTCGCGCGGGGAGTGGATTCGGCGTTGTGCGCGACGTGTGGGGACACGCCCGAAAAATCCGAAGCCGAGACATTCGAGTTTCGCCGTCTCAAACCCGGTTTCCTTTATTACTCGCCGACGATGCGGCGGCAGGCAGGGGCCCTGGTGCGGGAAGCCCACGTGCTTCACGGTCACGGGCTTTACGCGGGCACTAATTACATCTTTGGACGCGAGGCGCGGCGCCAGGGCAAATTGCTGGTCTATCATGTTCACGGTTTTTTCGAGCCGTATATCCTGGCGCGTTCCCGCTGGAAAAAGTACCTGGTCCACCGCGTCTTCGAGGATGCCAATATTGGCCATGTCCGACTTTGGCGCGCGTTGACGGGGACGGAGGCGGATCAGATTCGGGCTTGTGGCACCCGGGCGGCGATCGTGGTCGCGCCGAATGGACTGAATGTAAGCGATTATCCCAGGCCGGCCAACACACTGGCGCCGGTGGAAACGCCTCGGGTCAGGAATTTGGCCAAGACGAAAAAGAGACTGCTTTTTCTCGGACGCATTCACCCCAAAAAGGGTTTTGACCTGCTACTTCCCGCGTGGGCGAGGCTGGGGCCCGGACGAAAAGACTGGGAATTGGTCATTGCCGGACCGGATGAACAAAACCATCTCAAGCGGGTCCAGGAGCTGGCGTGTTCGCTGGGAATCGAGAGTGAGGTTTTGTACACGGGGACTGTCACCGGCAATGCCAAGATCGCCCTGCTTTACTCGGCGGATCTTTTCGCGCTGACTTCCTACTCGGAGGGGTTGCCGGTGAGTTTGTTGGAGGCCATGGCCTGTGAAGTTCCCGTGGTGGCCACGCGGAATTGCAATTGCCCGGAGATTTACCGCGCCGGCGCGGGATGGGATTGCGAACCCACTGTGGAGTCAGTCGCGGAGGCATTAAGAGTCGCGATAGAGGCGTCGGAAGCCGAACGGGCCCAACGCGGCCGGGTGGCGCGTCAATTGGTGCAACGTTCCTATTCCTGGGAACAAACTACAACAACGATCCTTGAAGCTTGTGCGGCAAATTGCTGATGAGGTGACGCGAGTGCGGCTTGATCTCTTCGATCGCCGCAAGGGGTTGGACCGTGGGCGTTCGACGGTGGTCGAGTCGATGTGGTATGCGGTCAAGTGCGTGTTTTTTCTGACGGCGTGGCCGTATCCGTCACGGTTCAAATGTTTCGTGCTGCGGCTCTTTGGCGCGCGGATTGGGCGCGGTGTCGTGATCAAGCCTCGCGTCAACATACTTTTTCCGTGGAAACTGGCCATCGGAGATTTTAGTTGGATCGGCGAGGAGGTATGGATCTTGAATTTTGAGCCGGTCACCATCGGCGCTCAATGTTGCCTTTCGCAGCGGGCGTATTTGTGCGCGGGCAACCACGACTACCGCGAGCCGGATTTTCGCTATCGCAATCGGCCCATTACGGTTGGCGACGGCGCCTGGATCGGCGCACAAGTGTTCGTCGCGCCGGGAATTGAGATTGGTTTTGAGTCTGTCATCACCGCGGGTTCGGTCGTCACCAGCGATCAGCCGGCGGAAAAAGTGTGCGGCGGCAATCCTTGTGTTCCCTTGAAAGATCGTTGGCTATGAATCGCAACCAAAAACAATCGGTGAAGGACCTGGAGAACCACGCGCGGCTTTCGGTTGTCGATGATGTCGCCTACCGGCGAATACTCGGGCTTCGATTTTTCATCGGCGACGCGAGGAGGGCCGTTGAGATCGGCGCGAGAGGGGGTCTGGTGGTGGTGCCCGCGGCGCCGGCGTTGATGGAATTGCAGTGGGACAGGGAGTATCGCCAGGCGTTAGTGGAAGCGGACCTTGCGGTCACAGACAGCGGGTTTTTGGTTCTGCTCTGGAACGTCATGATGTGGGACCGGATTAGCCGGGTTTCGGGATTGGAGTATCTGAAACTTCTACTTGACCGTGTGGAGTTTCGGGAGCCGGGGGCGACGTTTTGGGTCATGCCTTCGCAAGCGTCTTTGCAACGCAATCTCGACTGGCTGCTGGCCAAAGGTTACGCGGTTGGGCGGGAAGATTGCTATGTGGCTCCAAAATACGCGGGAGCTGCGGTGGTGGATGATTCGCTGGTGGAAGTCATCAATGAACGCAATCCCCGGCACGTCATTATTGGGCTGGGAGGCGGAGTACAGGAGAAGCTCGGCCTGCACCTGAAACGCCGCTGCACGGTCCAGCCCGCGATCCATTGCATCGGGGCGGCCATTGGCTTTTTGAGCGGAGACCAGGTGCGGATTCCGGATTGGGCGGACCGATGGACATTGGGGTGGCTTTTCCGTTGCGCCGCGAATCCGCGGCGGTTCGTGCCGCGCTATGCGAAGGCACTGGGCCTGCCGCAGGTGCTTTGGCGTTTTCGCGACCGGATGCCGGATTTGAGGGGGGAATTTTGAGTCCGCGATTATTGTTATTGACTTGGACAACTGACCATGCCTGCTAATTCACAACGGATTTCAACCGCCCAGGCTGCGCCGGTGTTTGACAGGAAGGCCAGGCCGGCGCTGTTTTCGTGGGACCGGATTTGGAGCGGGCGGGGCCTGGTGTTGATGGCGCTGGGGGCTTGTTGGCTCTTGTTTTTTGACGAGCTTCGCGGCGAATGGGAAATCAACGCGCAATACAGCTATGGCTATGTCGTGCCGCTGCTGGGCGCCGTGCTGGTGTGGCGCCGCTGGCCGGAGCGCCCGTCCGCTTCGCCGAATCGAAGCCTGGGTTTGATGGGGTTTTGTTTCGTCGTGCTTCTTCTGTTTCTGTTGCCGCTGCGGTTGGTGGTGGAAGCCAATCCGGAGTGGCGCATGGTTTATTGGCTGCACGGTTTCCAGGTGCTAGGGCTGACCTTTTGTTTTCTGTATTGGCTGGGAGGATGGCGGTGGGTTCGATTTTTTGCGCCGGCGATTGCGTTTATGCTTATTGCCGTGCCGTGGCCGATGGGGTTGGAACAGGCGGCCATTCAAGGGCTGATGCGGTTTGTGGCGGGCATGACCGTAGCCTTGGCCGATTGGCTGGGAATACCGGCGGTCCAGCATGGAAATTTGGTCGAGGTTGGCGCGGGCATGGTCGGCATTGACGAGGCTTGCAGCGGGGTGCGTTCGCTTCAGTCGGCGCTCATGCTTTCATTGTTCCTGGGGGAGATGTACCGATTTTCGGCGTTCCGCCGAGTCGGTCTCCTGGTGGGGTCGCTGCTTCTTGTGATTGTGGCCAATCTTACGCGCACCACGTTTTTGGTGTGGGCCGCGGCCAGCCACGGGATGCGGCAGATGCAAACCTGGCACAACACCGCCGGCAATTTGATCATGGCAATCGTGCTTCCTTCCCTGATGCTGTTTGCCTATTTGATCAAGCCGCGAGGCGAAGAGCTTGCCGTCTCGGGCGCGGCGAGGCCATTTGTTTTTCCCACGATCCCGCGCTGGGTTGGCCTGGGCGTTATTGCCTGGATCGGCGTTGCGCAGGGGGCGACTGAAATATGGTATCGCACACACGAAGGCAGCTTGATAGAGAACAAGCGATGGACGGTGGCGTGGCCTGTCGGCGAACCGCAGTTCAAAAAAACCGAGCTGCCGGAGACGTCCCTGGCGATTTTGCGCTGTTCCAGCAGCCAGGCCGCTTCCTGGCAGGACAGCGATGCCAATGAATGGAGCGCTTTCTTCCTGCGTTGGGACGCGGGGAAAAATTCCGCGCAACTTGCCAAGGGGCACCGGCCGGATATTTGCTTTCCCGCGGCCGGAGCGAGGCTGGTGGATAATTTGGGCCTGGTGACTTTGGACGCAAACGGTGTCAATATGACGTTTCGGCACCAGACCTTTGCGAGCGGCGACCGCCTGTTGCACGTGTTCTACTGCCTTTGGTCCGACTACCGCGCCCCCAACGAGAAACCGATGCTGGAAGATGGGTCCGAAACGAGCCGCCTGGAGGCGGTCCTGGCCGGTAAACGGCACCTGGGGCAGCAGGTCATTGAGTTGGTGGTCGAAGGCCCTGATAGCGGGGAGGAGGCCGTTTCCCTTCTCAAGAAGGAACTTCCCAAAATAGTCCACCCGAGTTAGCCGGGAGAGCCGGTCGTATTGACATGACTTGCTCCCGCAGCCCCGGGCTTGGCGTTGGGGTTTTCGAGCGTGCTCTGAGGGCATCCATCCGGCGTGGTTTGGGCGCGGGCCTGGCCGTGGCGCTGACGTTGGGCCGGAGCGCGAGCGCGCAGGAAGCGCTCATCAGCGCGTTGTCCATTGATCCATCGATTACGCCGCCGCAAAACGAGGCGGTAATTTGGGGTCCTGACCAGGCATTTCTCGGGCCGGTAAGAACTTCGTTTGGCGTTTTTGCCGGCGGGCAATACAACGACAATATCAACGGCTCTGAAGATTCGCCCGAGGGCGACACCATCCTGAGCGCCGGCGTGAACCTTGGACTGCTGTGGCCGGCAACGGACAATTCAGCCCTCCGTTTCGGGGCGGCCATCGGGTATCTCCTCTACCTAAAACATCCCGCTGACAGCGGACTGGAAATCGCTCCGGATTCGGCCCTGACGTGGCGGATCGGCTTTGGGGACGCGATCCTCTCGTTGTATGATCAATTCAGCTATTTGCAGCAGGCGGTTGAGGAACCGGCGCTGGCCAATGTGGCGACGCTGCCGCGGCTGGACAACACCATTGGCGCGCGCCTCAGTTGGGAGCCGAACCAATGGTTGCTCGAGGGCGGTTACAGTTTCGACTATTTCGTGTCTCCTTCCACCATCGACAATTATCTGGACCGGGACTCTCAGTATTTCTTTACGCGTTACGCATGGCGTTTTGCCGAAAACACCCAGGCCGGAATCGAGGCCAGCGCCAGCCTGACCGATTACCTCGAATCCACCGAAGGTTCCGTCCGCAGTTTGAGCGTGGGCCCGTATGGGCAATGGCAGGTGACCCAGGCCACCTACGCAACAGGGCGCGTTGGGGAAGTGTTCAATTTCTTTGATTCTTCGGGTCCAGGAATGCCAGCTTCGTCATTGAGTTCCTACTATTTCGGGGTGGACATCAATAATACACCGGCCGATTTCTTGAGTGATAGAATCAGTGTAACGCGGGAGACCGGTTTGGGTGTCAACCCAGGCAGCGGCTACGTGGAGGAGACCACGGGCACCGCCTCGTTCTCCCTTTCCATAACGCCGCGAGTCAGCCTGGATGGAAGCGTCACGTATCAGCGGGGCAACCAACCGTTGGAGTCGGCCACGGTTAATCCGTATGCGTTTGGCTTTCCGGTTCTGTTGCAGGAAACCGTCAAGGAAAACTTCGATTACTATGGCGGCGGCCCGACTCTGACCTGGCGTATGACGAACAAGTTTTCCACCCGTCTGAACTATTCCATCTGGAGAAGGGCCTCGAATCTGCCGGGGCGGGCGTTTTCGCAAAACATCGTCACGTTGAATCTGAACTACGGGTTCTGGTAATGTTTTTATGGCTGAGAAAATCTCGATGATTGGTTCCATGTTGCTTTCAATTCCTGGTTGGACGCGGCATTGGAGGCTGGCCGACGCCGCGTGGGTTGCGCGCGCGGCATGCCTCCTGGCAGCGATGGCCGGAGTGATGCTGGCCGGCTGCCAGTCAACCGTGCCGGAATCCGCGCCCGCGGCGCCTCCTGTTTTTAACGACGTTGCCACCCTTGGCCAGACCAACCTGCTTCAGGAGGGGGATACGCTTGAAATCTCCTTCCAGTATTCAACGAATTTTTCCACGGTGCAGAAAATCTCCGCCGATGGTTCGCTCAACCTGCAGGCTGTCGGCCGGGTCAGAGCCGCCGGCAAAACGCCGCTGGAACTTCAGGCCGATCTGCTCAAGCTTTACGCGCCATTGGTCAGGGAAGATGACATTACCGTAAAAGTAATATCCGCCGCCGCTGTCATCTACGTCTCCGGTTCGGTCATCCGGCCCGGCAAGATCGCGCTGGAACGTTCCATGACCGTCGTTGAGGCCATCATGGAAGCGGGCGGGTTTGATCCCAACCGCGCGCGGCTCTCAGACGTCATCGTGCTTCGACTGGAGTCGGGTCGCGAGACGGTCCATCACGTCAACGTCAAACGGATTCTACGAAGGGGTGATGACTCGCCGTTTTACCTCAGGCCATTCGACATCGTCCACGTGCCCACCAAGACGTTCAGCTTTTAGGCTCCGGGGAAGTGGCCGCCGGTGGAAAACGTAGATTTAGATCAGAAATAAACAGCAACTTTTTTGTGGAAAACCGTTGACATTTTCGGTGAAATTCGCACTCTATAGGATGTCGATTTAAACCGGATTAATGGGAATAGGCAGGCTACGCCAAATGAATAAAAACCTTCACTCGAGTTCTCGCTCGCAATCCGTGCGCCGATCTGTTTTCATTGCGATGAAACGCAGGCTCTTTTTGATCTCTCTGGCCATGACGGTTGCATTGGCAGGCGTCGCCATGCCCGCGGAAGCGGCCGTTGAGATGTTCTCGGCAGATTATGGCTCCGCCGGTTCGCCGGTGGGACTTGGAACCACTGAGGATTTGAGTCTCGGCAAATTCGACACCTCCCTTGGGACGCTTGACAGCATCACAATTGATTTGTTTTCCGAGAACACCGTTCAGTCGGAGATCATCAACTTCACGACAGGCAACCTGCCTTACACTTCTACCAGCACGACATTTGCCGACACCGTTACGGCGTTGAATGGTCTGACGACCAGTGTGACCGCCAGCGCGGGGCCTTTTAGCGGCACTGCGTCGGCAAGGTCTGTAACTGTGGATGGCAGTTCCACGCCAACGAGCGCCAACAGTAGCGCCGCTGTTGCGCCTGGAGATTTTCCACTTTACGAAGGAGTTGGCCCGCAAACATTTGATGTGAGCGTGTTGGTCGGCGAGCCGTTTATTGAGGGGTCCGGGGCCTGCCTGGCCTTTGCGGGCCTTGGGAGTTCGTATGGGTCGGTCGAGGTGATTTATTCCTACGCTTCGGTGCCAGAACCGGGCACTGGATGGGCTGGATTTGCGGCGTCGGTTTTTAGCGGAATTTGGGGGTTTGCGCGGCTTCGGCGGAGTCGGGCCTGACAAAGATTTGGAGATAATGCAGATGACGACCCCGGCGTCGAAAGCGTGGTTTTGTCTGCGGACTCACCTCAAGCGCGAGCACATCGCGGCAGGGCAACTCAGGCAGGACCCAGAGATTGAAGTGTTCCTGCCGCGTGTCCGCTACGAGCGATCCGTCCGGTCCAGGCGAACGTGGATCACTGAAGCCCTCTTTCCAAATTACATTTTTGCCCGGTTCGACCTTGCCGCCTGCGGGCGCCGAGTCCGTAGTGGGCGCGCAGTGAGGGACATGGTTCACTTCGGCAACCGCTATCCGACCATTCCGGACATGGTGATCGAGGAACTGCGGACGGCCATCGGCCCTGACTCATTGTGCGTCGTGCAAAATTCGTTTGACCCTGGCGAGCCGGTACGCATCGCGGGCGGTCCGTTCCACGACTTGGATGCCGTTGTGACGCGGGCGATGCCGGGCCAGAGACGGGTAGCGGTGCTGCTTGATTTTCTTGGACGCCAGACAAACTTGGAGCTTGACGACAGCCAGTTAATGCCGGTCACGGAGCGTCCCCGGCTCGCGTCTCTGGCGCGGGGCTGACCTCTTTTCTTTTATCAACATTCATGAATAGTCTCACTAAAAAGGCATTGGCATTTGCGCTCGCGATCGCGGCCGTGGCTGCGCTGGGTTGGTTCGGCCGCAAGACCTACAAGAGCGCCACCGAGCACCGTTTACTGGCCCAGGCACAACGGTATTTGGAGGAAAAGGACGTGCGCGACTCGGTCCTGTGCCTCCAGCGCGCGCTTCAATTCAACCCGATGAGTGTGGAAGCCGCCCGGAGGATGGCAGACTTGCTGGAGGCTGGCGGAATGCCCGCGGCATTGGGTTGGCGAATTCGCACGGCGCAGCTTAAGCCCGCCGAGATGCAGTACCGGTTTGACTGGGCCAAGACGGCATTTCGGTTGCGGGATGTCAAGTCGGCGGAGGACGCTTTGGCCGGAGTGGACGAGAGTGGGAAAGCGACGGCGGCTTATCACAAGCTGGAAGGGCAATTGAATTGGAGCCTGAACAAGTCTGCCGACGCAGAAAAGCAATACATCGAGGCGCAACAGTTGGAGCCGGACAACCCGTTGATAGTGCTGAATCTGGATACGATTCATCTGGCCTCCACCAACACCGCGGTTGCCGATGCCGCGCGGTTGTCCATTTCACACATGACGGCTTCCACCAACGCGGAACTGCGGGTCAGGTCCCTTCAACTCCTTGCCGAAGATGCCGCGACCCACAAGTCTTTCACCCAGGCGGTGGGCTACTCCAAACGGCTCGTTCAAGATCCGTCCGCGACTTTCAAGGACAGGATTGGCTACCTCGACCTATTGAAGGAGGCTGGCAGCGACGAGTTCAATCCGTGGGAGGCAAAGCTTGAAGAGGAAGCGAAGTCATCGTCCGCGTCTGCCTTCCTCCTGGGGGAATGGATGGCCAAAAGACAAAAGCCGGGCTCCGCCCTGAAATGGTTGCAGAGCCTGCCCGCGACGGTTCAGACCAACCAGCCCGTGCCACTGATTATCGCAGACTGCGATATCTCCCTCAAAGACTGGACCGGCCTGCTCAAGCTCATCGGGGCCGAGGATTGGGGGGACGTGAATTATTACCGGCTTGCGCTGGAGTCCGCGGCCCATCGTTACATGGGCCACGACGCCGCATCTGAAGCAGCGTGGCAAAAGGCCGTGCGCCTGTCAACTCACCGGCTGGACCGATTGTCGCGCCTGGCTCAACTGACGGCTGCGTTGCAATGGACCAAGGAACGCACGGAAATCCTGGGCGAAATCACCACCGCGTTTCCCAAAGAAACGTGGGCCGTCGACCAATTGGTGGCGCAGCTCTATGCCCGGGGGGACAGTCGGGCAATACAAGAATTGTTGACAATAACTCAGGCGGCCAATCCCACCGATTCTCACATCAAGAACAACCTGGCCATTGTCCTATTGCTCCGAAATTCCGAATTGGATAAGGCCAATCGGCTCGCAAAGGAATCCTACGACGACGCGCCGAACGATCCGTATTTCGCATCAACCTACGCCTATTCTCTTTTGCTGCAAAAGAACACCAATGAGGCCGTCAATGCTTTCTCGCGTGTCAATCCCAAATACCTCCAAATTCCCGCCGTAGCCGCCTATTACGGCGTAGTCGAGGCAGAGGCCGGGCATGCGGACGTTGCGAGGGCCGCCCTGGCGCGCGCCGGGTCCGCCAAGCTGCTGCCTGAAGAGAAGGAAATGATTCGTCTGGCAAGAGCCCGGCTGTAGTTCATTGGACCAGCCAGATAGTGGAACCCATCTCATAGACAAGAGCGCGCCTCGCTCTTGTTTACGAAATGGGTTTTTTTTGTGTCTGCTTCCCGGCGACAGCCACGGAATATCGCAAATTACGGAGTTCCATTTGCGCCAGTAATCGTCTCAGAAATGCGTAGTCTTCACCAATTTATCGTACTCCGAGTGGGTGCCGATCAATGTATTCCGGCAGAGCATTGAAGCATTCCCAAATTGCCGGTGTGCCCGGGAAATCACGGCATGTCGCGAAGTTTATTTTTCGCAATGTCCGCGTCCACCTGGGCCAGAGTTCTATCGAGTTTACCGGAGGCCAGATCGCGTTGCATTTTCTCATCCCACGCGTCGTCGCTCCACTTATGGAGACAGGCGGCAACTTCCGCCCGTTCCTCCAAGCTCAATTGCTGCACTGCTTCTTTGATTTCCTGAAGGCTCATGGTTTAATTATCCTTGGTTTGCATCTGATTTCAAGCAGAATTATGTTGGACTGCGTCGTGGCGGGCGGTTCCGGCGGCCGGGGTGGCGAAATGGCAGACGCACAGGACTCAAAAAATCCACTTTTAGCCATTTCAGGCCGTCACGCCTTATCACTTGTCACACGCATAAAACCATTGATTTTATTCGGTTTCTAGCACTTTTTGGTGAACGCACCTCGTGTTCCAAAGGACCGAGGTTTTTTGATGAAACTAGCAGAAAATCTGGCACAGACCCGGCCGGAAAGAATTACCCGGATGTGGTGTCATCCCAGTTTACCTTGACGCCAATTTTTATCCATGCTCGAATGCATTTGACGGCGAAAACTGGAGAACAACGATGAACATTAAACTCATCATTGCAGGACTTACCATTCCTCTCCTCGGCGGTTGCCTGGCTGATCCTCTAATGACCGGACACCCCCAAGACTGGAAAGGCCACATGGCTACCGAACTTCAAGCGGCAATCGGTCCGCCGACGCAAATCGTCCCCCGTCCTCACGACGAGGTTGTTTGGGAATACATTGAGCGAGGCGACTTCGTTTCCCCCAAAGAGAAAAACACCGGATTCAGCCTTGGTGGTAGTCATGGATTTGGAGCATTCGGTGCAAGCGGAGGGATCAAAGAAACTGAAAACAATGAGCACATGAGCCGTTTCGAGACTTGCTTCCGTTACGAAATAAACAAGGATGGCAAAATCGTTGGCTTTTACGGCTTCCGAACCGAGGATGGCAAAATTGTTCATGAAGAACACTGAGCGGCTCTAACACTGTGAGACTAAGAAAACTGAATTGTATCGCTTTGTCCAGTCGCCCGCAGCAGTTCCCAAATGCTTTCGATTCGCAGGGCTACGATGCACCGCTCTCGTTCATCAAACCTTAAGCTGACCCCAACAATGCGGGCGTCGGGTGTTTCCCACTTTCTGACGTTCCCCATCCAAGGAATTCGCCATACTGGGCTTCCGCTTAAACCAGACGGTTTCGGCAAATCCGATTTCTCCCCATCCCCTCCAATGACATGGGTGGGATCAAAGGTCATTCCCAGGTGCATCAATGGGTCAAAGAAGCTGTCGCCTGATATGACCGGCTTTCCTCCGTAAGTTAGTGACTTGGAGCGAATTCCATTGAGTAGTGCTGAGAATCTGCTCTCTTCGCCGGGAAATCCAAAAACGAATAAAATATCCTTATCCGAACACGCCGATGAAGCAGCAATCATCGTCTCTGGGCAGGCTTCAACGCTAAAATCTGGCCCAAGAGGCAAGGGGAACTTATACAAGGCGACGTCCAATTTCGTGTTCACTAAAAAGTCACCATGCATGCGAATGTACGGTCTGCCATCGCCGTTTGAAAACGACATCCCTCGATTCTCGCTCTTTATCTTAGTCAACACATGGGCCGCCGTTAAAAGAAAAACGTCGGACCTGAACCTGATTATTGATCCTGTTCCGATGACCTCACCGCAGCCATTATCAATCAATGCTGCGATGGTAACGACATATTTACTGTATGCGCCCCGCACTTGGGCAAGAAATGAACCAACTGCACGCGCAACAGCAGTCATTTCGTCGTTTCCTCTAATCATTTGGCAGTCCACCCCCCGATCATACCTCAATTCGTGTGGTAAGCAATCGTCTGGAAACGACGCTCAAATGACGGAACGGGAATACAAGAGAACCGCTCATTGCCGCTTGGGCTATAGCGGGTCAATTAAATCTGTAACCGCGCGTCGGCGAGACGCCGACGGCAGCGGGCGAGACGCCCGCGCTCCCCGAGACCGAAGTCCAATGACTACACTTCTGCTTGAAATGCTCCAGTGATAAGGCTTTAGGCGCCTCGTGGGTTCGCCTCTGCCATCGTATCGTTGAATTGCGTCACAAGTGCTCCCTCATTCGGTCCGACGTTGGCCCGTAGAGGTATCGCCCGCTCCACCAACACCTCCTGCGCGTCTGTTCCAATAATCTTTATTGTTTCTGCGATGAATTCCGCCAGAGGCATGGCACGGGGCTCGTTATTGCTGTTTAAAAGGTCTGTCTGAACCCAGGGCGGCGCAATCTCCAGGACCGTCACCGAGCTACCCTTGAGCTTATACCTCAGCGATAGAGTGTAGGAGTGGATCGCCGCCTTCGTGGATGAGTACACCGCTGTCATCGCAAGCGGAACAAACCCCAGAACTGAAGATACGTTTATCACTGTGGCGTGATCCTGTTTTTTCAAATGTTCAATAAGCGCTCCGGTCATGCGAATCGGCCCCATGAGATTTGTGGTGATGGTGGACACCAGCATGGCTTCATCGACTGGCCCAGCCACATTGTCGATGTGCATGACACCGGCATTGTTGATGAGCACGTTCAACTCCGGGTAGTCCTCAATCAGTGTCTTTGCGACCGCGTCGATGCTCGCCGGGTCTTCGACATCCAATTCAACGGATTTCATTCCGGGATTGGCCTTCGTTGTTTCGGCCAAGTGGCCTTTGCGACGGCCTGAGATGATTACTTGATTGCCGAGCCTGTGCAGCGTCTGGGCGAGTCCGCGCCCGATACCCGAGCCGCCGCCAGTGATGAAAATTGTATTTCCCGTGAGTTTCATTTTTTCCTTTGTATTGGTTTATAATCAGGCCTTGTGCCGTTAGAGGGCGGCCTTGCCGCCGTTGACTGGGATCGAGGCTCCGCTGACGAAGGAGGCTTTGTCGGAGGCGACGAAGAGGATGGCTTCGGCGATTTCCTGCGGGAGGCCGAGACGCTTGAGCGGAACGCCGGAAGCGAAAGCGGCCTTGCGTTCGTCGGAGCCGGCAAGGCGGTTGAGCATTTCCGTTTCAATGGGACCCGGAGCGACCGCATTCACACGAACACCGAACGGAGCGCCCTCCAAGGCCGCCGATTTGGTCAGTCCCTCGACCGCATGTTTGCTCGCGACATAAAGCGCCATGCCGGGCGCCCCGATACGGCCGAACGTGGAGGAGATGTTGATGATGCTGCCGCCTTTCTGGGCCGACATCACCCGCAGCTCATGCTTGAGGCTGAGCAGGACGCCAAGGACGTTGGTATCAAAAATAGCAGCATAGGATTCCGGCGATTGCTCGGTGATCGCCCCGGTGGTGCCCTCCGTACCCGCATTGTTGACAGCGACATCCAGGCGGCCACAACGGGCCACGGTCTGGTCCACCAGACTTTTTACTTCAGCTTCATGCCGCACATCGGCACGGATATACTCAGCTCCCGCGCCTGATTCCCGGAGTTTCTTGACCAATTTGGCGCCGGCGTCATCACGGCGGCCGGAAACAATGAGACGGGCACCCCCTTTCGCAAAGGCCAGCGCGGTAGCGGATCCAATCCCTGTCAGAGCGCCGGTAATCAGAACGACTTTTGTATTCATACATTTTTGTCGTAGTTGCGGATTGTTGGTGGAGCTTAGGCGTTCATGCCGCCGTCGACTGTCAGGTTCGCGCCGGTGATGTAAGACGCTTCCGGTCCGGCGACGAATGCCACCATCGCGGCGATCTCGTCAGGGCGGCCATAACGGTTGAGTGCCGTGGCGGCTTTTTGCGGCACCGCCCAATCGCCGGTGGCGGGATTCAATTCCGTGTCGATCGGACCCGGCTGCACGTTGTTGACCGTGATGCCGCGGTTCCCGATTTCTCGGGCCAGCGCCTGAGTGAACATCTTGACGGCTCCCTTCGTGCCCGCGTACGGCACCAGCCCGGGCGACGCGACACGCTCACCTATGGCCGAACCAATCATGATGATGCGACTGCCACTCTTCATGTGCTTCAACGCCGCTTGCGTCGCGACGTATACGCCGCGGATGTTAATGTCGATCACGCGATCCATCTCTTCCAGAGTCGTCTCCTCGAAGGGTTTCGGAATGGCCGTTCCGGCGTTGTTCACCAGTATATCCAGCTCGCCGAAGGTCGCGACGGCCTTTTCGACCGCGGCCTTGACGGCGTCCGCATCGGCGGCATCGGCCTGAATTGCAATGGCCTTTCCGCCGCGGCGTTTAATCTCTTTCACGACCGAAGCAGCCGCATCAGCGCCCTTGCTATAAGTGAACGCCACGCTTGCCCCATCGCCTGCCAGCCTTTTGGTAATCGCTGCGCCAATCCCTCGCGAGCCGCCAGTGACTACTGCGACCTTGCCCGCCAATTTTTGTCCATTATTGTTGCTCATATGTTTTCTCCTCTTTTGTTCTTCGTTGTTTGTGTGGATTTGGGATTTACGCTTTTCCTCCAAAGCTGGCGTAGTCGTCCAGTTCGATGGCTTCAAACCAGGTTTTGATGTCCTCGCGGGTCTTGCTGAATTTTCCGACATATTCGGCAAAAAGTTCGAGCGTTTCGGCGTCGCTCTCCGGTCCACGTTTTTCCATGAAAGCAGACCAGGCCTCGATTTCCCACGGCGCGCGCGGCGTTTTGGAATGAGTTTGGACCCATTCAAGCATTTCGCCGTCGCCTTTGCCGGTGGCCAACTCCTTCAAAAGGGCTTCGGGATCAAAACCCAGGAACCTGACAAAGTGTTGGTCCGTGCCGGAGTTATAATTGTATTCGCCTTTTTTCTCGGCGAGGGTCGCTCGGCCCTTGTCGAGCATCCGGGCCAAGATCACAAAACCGCCCAAGCGCACGCGAAAGCTTCGCGGCGGGCGTTGAGTTAAAACCGTAAAGGCGACTTGAGTTTTCATATCGTCAATTTCATCTCATTGTTCTTTCCATAACCAATGAGAGCATGCTTGATGGCAGGCTGAGATCACTGTGCCATTCGCACGCGCCGGATGCCATTGGTCAAATGGTCTTAGTTTTGCGCGGCGGAAGGACTGGGCTAGAACAGTCCTTTTGAAGCGTATCCCAAGGCTTCTCTTTGTGGCACACTCTGGGATCGGAATCGAAATCGATTGAATCTCAATGAACAATCAGCGTTCACGCGCGGTCAGATCTCGCGCTCAGACCGCTCTCAAAGACCGAGGGATTGCTCATTGGAAAAGGGATTCGGTTTGCGAAATTCGGGGCAGTGGCGGATGTTGTAATATCGGAATTGAAACCATTTTATGGGTGGCAGCCGCAATATAGTCGAACAAGAACAGGCCGGCGCGGATCTCGAAGCGGCTCTGAAACTCATCAAACAGTCTGAAACCGAGCTGCGGGCCATCGTTGACGCCTTGCCTGCGCATGCCTGGTGCGCGGGAGCGGATGGCTACAACGTTTTCTGCAACCAGCAATGGCTTGATTATAGTGGACTTTCCCAGGAAACGGCGCGCGGTTGGAGTTGGCGCGACGCGATCCACCCCGACGATGTCGGCGTCTTTGTCAAGAAGTGGTCTGAAGTCTCCACAACCGGAGCGCCGTTTGATGCGGAAGCCCGCTTTCGGCGTTTTGACGGTGAGTATCACTGGTTTCTCGTTCGTGCCGTTCCGCTCAAGGATGAAAGCGGCACGATTATTAAGTGGTTCGGCACCAACACCGACATTGAGGATCGCAAAAAAGCCGATGCGGTGCTCGCGGGCGAAAACCAAATCCTTGAAATGGTTGCCGCTGGAAAGCCGCTGACGGCGATCCTTGAAGAGTTGTGCTGTTTGGTTGACAGTATCTCCGCGGATTCCATGTCCTCCGTGTTGCTGGTCGATTCAGCCAATTGCCTGAGGGCAGGAGCGGCGCCTCGTTTCCCCAGAAAGTTCATATCAGTGATTGACGGAATCGAGATCGGGCCGACGGTCGGATCGTGCGGCACAGCCGCTCACCGAAAGGAGCAGGTGATTGTCACGGATATCGAAACAGACCCTCTTTGGGCCGATTATCGCGAATTGGCCCGGACGTACGGCCTGCGCGCCGGGTGGTCAACCCCAATTCTGTCTCCGGATCGCAGTGTTTTGGGAGTGTTCGGAATTTATTGGAACAAAGCTCGGAGCCCCTCGCCGGTCCATTTTCATCTCATTGACCAGATTACGCACCTGGCGGCTATTGCTATTGAGCGCCAGCGTTCGCAGGAGGCGTTACGCGCCTCAGAACGATTTGCGCGCGGCCAAGTGAACGCCTTCACTCGCACGGTGGAGGCGCTGGCGATGGAGTCCGAGACTGACGGATTGGTCGGGCATGTGTTGCGCACCATCACCGATGAGTTCGATGCCCATAGCAGCAGTGTTTGGCGGAAGGACCATGCGAGCGGCGAAGTCAGCTTTGAAGTTGCCCTCGAAGGCGGCAAACTTGTGACCAAATCTGACGCCAGCATCGTCGAGGCGAAACCTTTTTTGCCGATTCAGTACTTTTATCCATTGCCAGAAGATTTCCGCACGGGTAAGCCCGCCGTGCTGGAGGACATTCGCCAAGTCCCGGCGTTCCCTTGGCGAGAGCATTTGCTGGCTCAGGGAATTGTCACCATTTTCTGCGTTCCGATGCTAATCGCAGGCCAGGTTGAAGGGGTAACCGGCATTCGTTTTTCTCATAAGCGAGCTTTTCGCCCGGAGGAAGTCGAATTAGCCAAGGCCCTGGCCAATCAGGCGATGTTGGCGATGGAGTTGACGCGACTCTCCGCGCAAAATCGGCAGACGGCGATAATGGCTGAACGCAACCGCGTGGCTCGCGACATTCACGACACGCTGGCGCAAGGGTTTACCGGCGTGATTGTCCAACTGGAGGCAGCCCAGGAAGCTATCTGCCGAGGCAGGACTTCAAATATCTGCGCCCACCTCGAACGCGCCGGCGAACTGGCGCGCGAAAGTTTGCGCGAGGCGCGACGGTCAGTGCAGGCGCTCCGGCCACGCGCGCTGGAAGGAAACCCGCTGGCGGCGGCATTGACCGAGTTGGTCGCCAATATGACTTCCGGGACGGCCGTTGAAGCGAAATTGACGGTGGACGGCGAAGCGCGCGAACTTCCGCCGGAATTGGAAAATAATCTGCTGCGCATTGGCCAGGAGGTTTTAACCAATGCGCTACGCCATGCGCGTCCGACGGAGTTTCATGTGCGACTTTTATTTGACGCAGACGAGATCAGCCTGCACTTGCGCGACAACGGCTGCGGCTTCGACCCGGTGGAAAGACACGAGGGCTTCGGTTTGCAGGGAATTCGGGAGAGGACGGAGAGCATGGGTGGAAAATTCACGATTGTCAGCGCCAAAGGCCAGGGGGCCTCAATTTCGATCGTCCTACCTATTGGAGCAACTTCCACGGCACAGAGAAAATGAAACCCACGGAACACAAGATTCGCGTTCTTATCGCCGATGACCACACTACGGTTCTCGCCGGGTTAGCGTCCATTATTGGCATGCAACCGGACATGGAAGTCGTGGCCGAGGCGGCAGATGGCCGCAAAGCTGTCGAATTATGGCTCAAGCATCGGCCCGAAGTCACTTTGCTTGATCTCCGGATGCCGATGCTTGACGGCGTAGGCGTCATCACTGAGATTCGCCAGCAGGAATCCGCCGCTCGATTCGTCATCTTGACGACCTACGATGCTGACAATGAAATCTATCGCGCCATCAGGGCAGGGGCGAAAGGTTATCTGCTCAAAGATGCGCGACGTGAGGACATGCTGGAGTGCATCCGCAAGGTCCATCGCGGTGAAACCTGCATCCCGCCGGCGCTGGTTGAAAAGCTGGCCGCAAGCATGAGTGGCGAGGCCTTGACTGGCCGCGAATTGGAGGTGCTGACACTACTGGCCCGCGGCAAGAGCAACAAGGAGATCGCGGCAATTCTTTTCATCAGTGAAACCACTGTCAAAGGTCATCTGCGCAATATTTTCACGAAACTCAATGTTCTCAGCCGCACGGAAGCTACTGCAACTGCGCTACGCCGCGGGCTTGTTCAGTTTTAGCTGACATTATCGAGAACCCAGGTCGTGATGTTCGCGACGGAGTCCCCATAGAAGATTTCGTACAAAGACCGCGAGCCGTAGCCAAGATGTGGCGTGGCGAGGACATTAGGAAGGTGGCGGAATGGGTGTTCGGCGGGCAACGGTTCCTGGTCGAACACATCAATTGCGGCCCCCGCAATCTTTCGATCCCTGAGCGTTTCAACAAGCGCGGCTTCGTCGACGATTGGACCACGAGCCGTATTAACTAGAAACGACGTGGGCTTCATTAGAGAGAGTTGTTCTTTTCCAACTGCCCCTCGACTTCTGAAGCTCAGGGCCAGATGTATAGTCAGGAAATCCGCTTCGCGGAACAATTGGGCCTTGGAAACCAGGCGCGCGCCTGATGCGGCGGCTTTTTCTCGTGTCAAATTCTGACTCCACGCAATCACGTTCATCCCAAAAATGTTTCCGATCTCAGCGACCCGCGAACCGATGTTGCCCAAACCGAGAACGCCAAGAGTTTTGCCGTGGAGATCGGCGCCCATTGCTGTTTGCCATCCTCCACCGCGCAGGGAGGCATTTTCAACCGCTATGTTTCGCGCCAAGGCAAGAATCATGGCCCAGGTGAACTCGATTGTGGGTGTCGAGTTGTAGCCGGTATGCAGGACCTCGACACCTCTTCGTTCGGCCGCCTCCAGGTCGATGGCGGCGTTGCGTGTTCCTGTGGATGCAATAAGTTTGAGATTCGGCAGACGGGCAAGAAGCGTCGCCGACATCGGCGTCCGTTCACGCATGATGCACACGATATCGAAGGGGAGCAGGCGCTCAACGAGGGAATTCTCATCGGAAATGTGATCGTTGAACACGGTGATTTCCGGATTGCCGGGAATGGACGACCAATCAGCCATTTTCAACGATATATTTTGATAATCGTCCAGCACTGCTATTTTGATGCGTGAACCAGTCGTAACCATACTCTTTCCGCGGTAGATTAGCAAAGTAGGATCGAAGTTATAGGGCGCTCGCCTTGATACTATTCATGCCGGAAAGGTTGAACCCCACATGGGCAGCCCGCTCTTTGAGGAGGCCTTGGAGGCTTCATCCTGGATAACGTCCCAATGCTCTTTCAGCTTCCCGTCCTCCAGACGAACTATATCCACGACAATCCAGTTGACCGGCAGCCCAATTCCCGAAAAGCGGCCATGAAGCAGGACATAGTCGCCCTCTGCGACGACAAGGGCGCTTTCATACTTGAGCGAGGGCGGAAGGCTTTTTGTCAAACTGAAAAGACCTTCCCGGCCCGGCTCAATATGAGCGCTGTGCTGGATGTATTTTGGCGACCAGAAATTAAGTGCCTTGGCATAATCACGCTTGTTAAAAAGCGTGTCAAACGCTTCCAATACAGCGGCCTTGTTTTTCTCTTCTTGTATATTGTTCATAATATTTTCTCTTGAGATTTCCAGCCTAATTTGCCCGTGATTTGATTTGTCATATGCAATTATTCGCTCGCCGCTACCCGCTTGCGAATCGTCCATTCACCTTCTAATAAATTTCATTCTGCGTCTATGCTGCAAAGGGACTGTATCGAATCAATCCTTTTGGACGCAAGAGATTGAACGATGTGGCCGGCGGCTGAAAGCAACGTCAAAGCCCGAGATTGTTTGCGGACCAGTGTATTCCGAGATAGCAAGGCATTCCACCGCGTTGACCCTCCTAAAGGACTGGTACCAAACAGTCCGTTTGGACGCTAAAATTCTGCCCACTCGGCCAATGGAATGAGATGGCTCCAATCCGTAGTCTATTGGCATGGAAAAAAGTCGTCCATCCGTTTTTTGGGTCCTTAACTCTTAACATCCGAGATTATCAATCCTATGTCCACTATTCATGCTTACGCGGCTACAGCCCCCCATAAGACTTTGCAACCGTTTGAATTTGATTCCGGCGAGTTGGGCTCGGACCAAGTAGAAATCAAAGTCACGCACTGCGGAATTTGCCATTCTGATCTTTCCATGCTCGACAACGAGTGGGGCATGTCACAGTTCCCGCTCGTTCCCGGACATGAAGCGGTCGGAACTGTGGTGGCTCTCGGGGAAAACGCCAAGGGACTCAAGGTGGGTCAGCGGGTCGGCGTATAGCTGTCTTCATTGCCACGAATGTCTTTCCGGCGATCACAATCTTTGCCCTACCTCCCAAGGCACAATCGTGGGACGCCACGGCGGCTTTGCCGATCGTTTGCGCGTTCAATGGACGTGGGCGCGTCCGTTGCCTGACGCACTCGATCCAGCCAAGACCGGCCCGCTCCTTTGCGGTGGAATCACGGTCTTCGCGCCATTTCTTTCGTACAATGTCTCCTCCACTGCGCGCGTGGGGATTATCGGCATTGGCGGTCTCGGCCATATGGCGCTTCAATTCGCCAACAAGTGGGGCTGCGAAGTTCATGCCTTTACCACCAGCGACAGCAAGGAACCTGAGGCCCGCAAGCTAGGCGCGCATTTTGTCCACAACACCAAACGCGATGGCGTCCTGAAGAAACTCGCCGGCAGCCTTGATCTTATCATTTCAACCATCAATGTGCCGCTTGATATTCCCGGTTGGCTGGAGACCCTGGCGCCAAAGGGACGCCTCCTCGTCGTTGGAGCTGTTCTCGAGCCGATGCAGGTTCCTGCCTTCGGCCTGATCACGGGATCAAAGTCGGTTTCCGGTTCGCCGACGGGAAGTCCAGGGGCAATCACCACCATGCTTGAGTTTAGTGCGCGGCATTCTATTGCTCCTATTATTGAATCCTTCCCGATGTCGAAAGTGAACGATGCGCTGGAACATACAGGTGGACCCCATCCTTTAGACCACGGAGCGCATAAAATAAGCGCGACTTTCGCCGATTGCTGTCATTTTTACTTTTGTTTGACTGTTATTCATTCTGCGCTTTTTAACCCTTTGGAAAAGAGAGAACGAGCCGTGCC
>DATKFW010000154.1:0-70048 GCA_035511075.1 Vulcanimicrobiaceae bacterium | reverse complement strand
GCTGGGTCAAGGAAGCGGTAGATTCTGCGGTGTGCCCTGAGAATTGGGGGCAGCGGCAGGAGTTCCAGGTAGGAAATGCCTGGGGACATCGTGTGCCAGCGTTCGCCGTTGCAAAGCTCCTTCCAGCGCCGGTATCGCTGCAAGAATCCGACTGCCAACAAGATCAGGGGGAATTTCTCGAAGAAGAGATCGGGTGGCCCGGTAAAGGGGAGCATGCTGAAAAGGCCGCCGATGAACCAAAGGAAAAACGCCACGCCGATGAGCCAGCTTGGTTTTAGCATCCTAAAACCCAGCTTGCGGCGCATAAAAACCATGATGGTGAGGGCCGGGAATATCGCCAGATATTGGACGATCTTCATTTTGTCGGACAATGTCAGGTCTTCAGTGCGTTGTGATTGTGACGCCATAACTTTTTACTTTTGGTTAAACGTGATGAGTTTATACGGGAGCGATTCTTCCTTTCCGGCTGCGCCGGTCGGGAACTGGTGGCCGCCGTTGTAAACGATGGACTGCACTTGAAACTTGTGCGCCGCGCCGCCGCGCTTCAATGTCGTGAACCGGGCCGGTTCCACGAAATACCGCCGCTGCTCGCTGCGGGTGACGCCCGATGATTGGTTGCCGCCTTCTTGTTTTATGTCCGGGCTGTTGGACTGGCCGACGTTGGAACTGGTGACATTGATGTAACGCTCGCCAAGCAGTTTTGCCGCCCATTCGTTGGTCTCGCCGCTGTTCTGGCAAAAGAACTTGGCCTGCAAATTTCCAAGCAGGGAGTCCACCGCGTCGGCGTTGCCCAAAACGCGCCGGTAGCTCTCGCGGTTTTGAGTCAAGTAAACGGTGCATCCGCCTGCGGATCGTGCCACGGCCTGATATTCAGCGTCAAAATCGCTAACGAAATTGTGGGCTTCGTCCGCCCACAGGAACACCGGACGAAGGAAGGTTTCCGGCTGGGTGGGCTGCATCCGGCGCAAGACCGCCACCTGAAAACAGTATTTCCATGCAAGATTTGCAACCCGTCCGGCAAGGCGGAACTCCTGCACCGGCAAGTCAATGATGATGATTTTCCCGGCAAACGCATCCTCCGGCCTGATGTTGGTGTCTGTGGAAAAGAGCTTCCTGAGTGGCCGGGTGATGAACGGGCGCACCAGCATGGACAGCATCAGAACGATAATACTGCGTGTTTTCTCGGACAGGACGGGGAACTCCTTCGTCCAGTAATTGCGGCACTCCTCAAAGTCGGCCCGGATGTCGGGGTCTGCTTTAAGGGTGGTTTCGTCGGCTCCGCGCAAAGCGGTGGCACAATCGCTCTTTTCCTTCCATTCCTTGTCGTTGCATTGCTGGAGGCTTTGCGGCGCGGAATTGAGGATGGAGCGGATCAGCGGCAGGGAAATCTCGACGCCCGTGAGCGCCAGCAAGTCCACCAGATTGGTATTCAGGTGGTGGAGGGCATCCTTCCAAAATTTGTCGTTGGCTCCGCCTGACTGGCTCTCGCCGGTGGACCGGCCAATGGCCCCGGCAATCTCGTCCAGTAGGGCCACGATGTTGATAGTATAGCCGCCGCCTTCCCCGGCGCGGCGGGCCTCCCATTCCAGGAAATTGAAGCGCCATTTGCCGGTGGCGTTGACAATGACAAGGTCTTTTTCCCGGCCTACGTCGGCGGCCCATTGTTGCCACTGCCGGCACTCCTCTTTTTTGGCGCAAAGCACCAGTCCGCCGAAGTCGTTGGCAAGGTAGCCGTAGGCGAGGTGCTTGGCCGGGCCGCTGGTTTTGCCACTGCCGGTTGCGCCGAAAACGCACACGCCGGTCTGTGCGTCGGCCAGCCGGAAGGCGTTGCCGTTACCCCAATCCCGCAACACCGTTTGCGGGTGAAACTCTGGCAGCGCATCGTGGGGGGAAGCCATGCCGGAGAAGGTGCGAAAGCACCCCTATTTTCGCAAGGGAAAAGGGGTAAAAACTGGCCGTATCGCCTATGAGTGACATGGCAGGGGAAGGGCTGGAAAGCCGGGTTTTAAGCGCGAAGCGCCGGGGTGAGATGGGAAAGGGCAGCCGTGCCTTTTACCGGGCTTCTTTGGGGCGCAAAAGCCCGATGGTGGCCAAGTCCAGCGTGGCCGGAACGCTGGCGCAATTCCAACCGGCGCACGGTAGGGCCGGGGTGCCAGGGGCGGCACGTCCCTGGTCTGCGGGGTTCCAAGGGGGATGCTTCCCCTTGGGCGGATTCCATAAGGCGGCAGCCTTTGGGCAGGGTTGGAGTAAGGGCGGCACGCCCTTGGACGGGGGTTCCAAGGGGGCAGTCAGCCCCCTTTGGCGAGGGGCATTGCGCAGCAATGTATAACCTCGCCATTCGCCCTTTCTTGCTTCCGGCGGGTCTTCACCGAGGCTTCCGCCGTCTTCGCCTTTTTGCTGCGCTGCGGAAACGGAGTCCGCCGTCACCCAAAACTGCTGACGGTCGTAAACGGACGAACGGTTCAAAATGGCTGTCAGAGCCACTTTCATAGGGACTTTGGCTCTGCGTTATGTTATACTGTTCGTAAGTGAGGGGAGGAGGCGACTGAGTAGGGAAGATGGCTCTCTATCGACTCGAAGCAAAAATCATAGGCCGGGAAAAAAGAGGACGTTCCGTGGTCGCCGCCGCTGCTTACCGTGACGGGCGAAAACTGTTCGGGGAACGGGAAGGCAAGACTCACGATTATTCGAGGCGCAGTAAAGGGGTCGTCGAATCAACCATACTTCAGCCGGAAGGGTCGCCCGCCTGGGCCGGTGATCCGGCCAAACTTTGGAACTCGGTCGAGGCCGGGGAAAAGCGGGCCGATGCCCAGCTTGCCCGTGAGTTCATTTTAGCGGTTCCCCCGGAACTCTCCGCTCAAGAACAATTTCAATTGGCGGTTGCCTGGTCGCAAAAGGAATTGGTCGCCTCCGGCATGGTCGCCGAAGTCTCCCTGCACCATACCAAGACCGGAAAAAATCCCCATGTCCATATCCTCTGCACCATGCGGAAACTGGACGGGGATAAATTCAGCGCCAAGAAGCCAAGGGAATGGAATGACGTGGGCCTGCTGGTTACGCAAAGGGAGTCCTGGGCCAATGCTGTCAACACGGCTTTGGAGAAGGCTGGGCGACCTGAACGGGTGGACCATCGGTCGCTCAAAGACCAGGGTATCGACCGCATCCCGGAGCCTAAAATCGGGGTGGCCGCCACCGCCATGAAGCGCCGGGGCGTGGAGGCTGACCCCGAACGCTTTCAGCTTGTCAGATACGTCAAGCTGATAAACGATATGCGTCCGCATGTGCGCACCCTCGAAAGGCTCGGCCAAACCCGACCAAAGGTCGGTCAGGTGCTCTGGTTTGAACGGTCACGGCTGTTCATGGCGCGGTTGCGCGAGAATGTCAGCAGCAAAGTCAAGGACGCCTGGCAGTCGTTGATTGGAACCCGGCAGTCCAGAGAACAGGGCAGAGAGCGGGATATTTCCCGGTAAGCTTCATGGCGATTTCTGAAAATGTAAAACGACAGGCGATGGACGCGGTTTCCCACAAGGAAACCACGGCGGAGATTCGGCGATTCACCGCAAACTACACGCCTTCGCCGCCGCCGATTTTTTCCAGTTCGGAAAAGGTCGTGCCCATTGAGCGCGGCGCGATACCGGAACACGTTAAGAAACAGGCGATGGATGCCGTCGCCAAATTACGTCCGCCCGAAACTGAGGCTGCCGCCAAAACTCAGGGAAGCCAGCCTTTGTCGCCATCCGTCCATCCTGAGCGGGATAAAAAGGCGGCAATGGACGTTGGCAACCACCCCGAAACCAAAGCTTACCTGCGCCTCGTCAAAAGTGATGGCCCGGATTCGCCGCTGGCGACACCCAATAAAAGCGCCGCCGACAAAATCGTGCGGATGCAGAAAGCCGGGCATGACGCCGATTTAATTCATCGCCAGGCAACCAAGGACAATTTCGGGAGGGAACATGACTGATCCACTGGCAAAGTTCCGCAAACAACCACTCACTCCTTCAGATACACCCCGCAGCCTCAAAACCTCGGAGCCTTACATCGCGTTCGACGCGAAGGACAATGTGGACCGTCTGATCATCCGCCGCAGCATGAACCCCACGCGCTCGCCCCGGTATCTTTACCTCAAGGACATCGCTTACGACGCGGAGTTCGGCACAAACTTCGCGCTGTATTTTGAATTCATGGTGGTGGTCGTGCGCGGAAGGAATCTGCAACCCGTCATTCTGGCGCTGCAAAAAAACGCGGCGGAATTCATCTATGAATTCGATCCTGATCGATGGGAAATGCCCACTGACGAAAAGGCCCCCTTCATCCACTCCATTGAGGTCTTGGAACAGGAGGACGCCTCACCAGGAGGCGAAAACAGGCGCGAGATACCAGCGCCTTCCAAACCGCATTAGAACCAGCCCTGCACAGGTGAAATGCTTGGGCAGCCTTTCCCTCGTGCTTCCCCGCCTTCGGCTCTGGCCGGGGCTTTTCCGGGCTTCCTGCGCATGATTGGGGCGGCAGCAAGCATCAGCATCTGCTCAAAACGTCAGGTTTTGCCTCTGTCGGCCCCTCTTGGGCGCTGACCGTGACGGTTTTAGCCGGTGACAAGGGCGCGTCCAAGGCTGCTTGCTTCCGCGCTGGCGCTTGTGCAGCTTCGCCCCGCTGGCGCGGCGTTTCACGGCCTTTCCCGCTGTGCCTTGGGCACCGGCTTTCAGCCCCGTCCACGTCAGGCCAATTAAGGCCGACGAAAACGAGGAAAAGACCATGACACCAATTGATTTCGCTTTGCTGATTAACGCTTCCGCCCGGCTCATTGCCGCGATTGGCAAATTCGTCAGCGCGTTCCGCCGTCGCCGTTAGGCGATGGCGCTATTTCTCCCAATGCCCGCAATAGTTCTGATTGAAGTATGTTAATTGTCGCCAGTATTCATCGGGATTAGTCACTTTCATCGCCAAGAGTTCAGCCAGCTTCGCCGACGTTCCAATCATGAGTTTCTTCATCTCGGCATCCGTAATGCGAGAAAGCCGCGGCTGCTCCAAAAGCTCCGAGTGTTTTCCAGCGTGCAAATCTTCAATATAGCCGTTGCGAAATGCGCAACACGTCAGGGCGTTTGCTTCTTCTCTGATGGTCAATGGATTTTTCATAATGCCGCCTATATTGGTTCCTGGTGCGGGCGGGGGGACTTGAACCCCCATGAGCATTTTCAGCCCTACGGATTTTCTTACCAACTACGGCTTTCGCCGCCGCCCGAAGGGCGTTTGTGGTCTGGACTATCCCTTCACCGTAGCGTTCGCTTTAGGTGCTGCCCGTCTAGTCTCTACACCTTCCCTTGCGGGCTTGGCTCGGGATCGCCATTTGAAAGGGTTCCCCGAATTTGAGCAGTTCTGCATCTCAGGTTTCCCGCGAGAGCACTCAAGTTTTGGCTTAAGTCCGTTGCGTCTGCCATTCCGCCACGCCCGCTTGCCATTGCCAGCTATAGTATCGGATTTGCCGATAGCCAAGCAAAAGATCAGGGCGCTCAATCCTCCTCGCCGCTGCTCTGCGTATCCGCGTCCCTTTTCTTCGGTCGCTTCGGGCGACGAACATTGATCGCGGCTGCATCCAGACTCGTTTTAATGTGTGAGGCGTAATATTTCTCGATCATTTCGACGCTGGTGCGGCAATTTTTGGCGACTTGATAAATGTCGGCACCCTCCATCAGCCGCAGACAGATGTAGGTGTGACGCAGGCTATAGGCCGTGCGTGGGTTGTCTTCCCGGTCAAATTTAAGTTCTTCCTCATCCAATATCTTGTTGAAAAGAACGTGATGGGTCTTCGGAAACAACCGGTCGGTAGGCTTGGGTTTTTCCGGTTGTTTCTTCAGTGCCCGGTCTCGTTCCAGCAGTGGCTTTTCTCGATTCTTCAATCTTTGAAATGGGATCACCGCACCTATGGTGCTTTTGCAATAGCCAACACCGCGCTTCCCGCGCACTTCGATTTCGAGGATGCGTTCGCTCGTTGCTTCATCGGTAACGATGGCAACGTCTCGAAATTCGAGGCGGGCGGCTTCGTCCGGCCTTAAGCCGGTGTTGGCCATAAACAGGACATAGTCGTGAAGCTGCGCGCTTTCCCATGCGAATCGGTTCCGTTTCGGCTTGTTCGCGCGACGACGGGTTGCCCCATACAGCTTTTTGTATTCCTCCGGGGAAAACCACGCGCGGTGCGAGATTTTCCCAGAGCCTCTGTATGGTTCGGACAGGTCGGGAAGGTAAGGGAGCCAGCCGTGCCGGTTGGCGGTCTTGAGCACATGACGCAGTGTGACGATTTCCTGATGCATCGTGTTCCGCGCCGGTGGCTTGCCATGCTCTTCTACAGTTTTTTCGCGTCGGGCAATCCGATATTCCTGCACCTGACCCGGCGTGATCTCGGACAACAGCATGTCGCCAAAAAATGGCAACAGATGGTTGTCCAAGCGGCGAAAGACGTTTTTAACATACACCGCATTGCGTTGCCCTTCGGTGATGATCTGATACTCGCGGACAAACTGTTTGGCCGCTTCGGCGAACGTCTTGCCGTCTCTTAATTCACCGCGCTTGTGTTTGCCTTTTAGTTCAAGATACCAATCCTCAGCGAAATCCTTTGCCTGGGCGATTCCCTCTTCCTTGGTGCTGGTGCGTCGGTTTCGACCACCGAGATAAGTTGAACACTGCCAGAAGCGGCTGTTCTCACGCTTGTAAACATGCAGTCTGCCGCCCATCAACTCGTGGTCTGCCATGCCATACCCCCAAAAGTGTGCAATTTGTGTAAGACCTGTGTAAGGGTATTTTAACCATTTAAACGAGTCAAGTTGAAACTTAACTGATTGATAATGCCGAATGATTTTGCCAAATGGATTTTTTAATCATTCTCCTTTTAAGTCCTTTGTGTTTAACTATAACAGCTTGATAGAATGTGATAATTCTCTGTCAAAACTTTGTATGTGTAAGAACCTGTGTAAGAAATGGCCTGTTTTTAGGTTTTTATAGTGTCCGCACTGCCCTAAACGCACAAACTGTAGTCGCGGGCTGTTTCCACCAGGTTCCGCGCGATCTGGAGTTTACTCGGAATCTGCGGCGGTTTGCAGTTCATCTTTGAATGCATCCCATCCAGTGCGGAGTTGAGCGCGGTGTTTTGGTTGAGCATTTCTCCAAAAACGCTCGAACTCCTGATGTCGTCCTCGCCGTTGGAAAAATGTCGAAACATCTATCGCTTTATCGCCAGTGCCGCGCCGCGACCGATAAAAGGCCATGACGCCTCTGAAAACTGCATTGCACGTCTTAGCCAGATACTTGAAATCGCCTCGTTCATACTGCCGCGTGAATACCTGCTTTAAATGGCGGGTTTTCAATAGCTGTTGCAGCCGTTGCCAGATAAAATGAGTGACAACCCATTTCGCGTAGGCCCGTTCAGGATAACCTCTTGCCACGGAGGACACACAGTCAACCAGCCAATACCTCGGCAGGTAGTAATTAGGATCGGTATTCGGAAATACTTGACCATAGTAACGCTCCTCGAACAAGCCTTCCTTGCCCTGTCGAACTATCGAGGGGTCAAGGTCGCACGCAGCTACCGCCTGTGCCACTTCTTCTTTCTTGAGCAGAAAACGATGTCGAACGCCTGCATGCCGACGGGCCTCCCCTTTAGACTGGCGTTTACGGAGATACTGATAATCGAGATTGCGAAGTTTTCGTTCGATTTCGATTTGCCTGCGGTCGTTTGCCATTAAGTCCGACGCGCGAATGGCATTTTGCCAATTGGTCGCGGCGACGATCTTGCTGACTAAATTCTCGAAGCGGTCCGACTCTTCATCAGTTTCGCGAGGAACGCTGATAACGCGCACAAGAACCGTTGCCTTGGAATTGCGGCTTGCTTTTTTGTGCAGTGTGCGCGTTGTCTGCTGGCCGTTGATTACTTGTGGGTTGACTACACGAATCAAGTTGCGACCGGCGCGGCTTTGACGCACAGCCTCATCACAGATGATTGTAATTCCATTATTGTAGTACCAAAATAATTCTGGTTCCTTGTGTAGTGTTGCCTCCATGTTTTTGTTAATGGACGTCTGATCAAGAAATCCGCGAACGTTGCGCGCGAAAAGTCGAATGCCGGATTTCTCATACATTTCGGCGATGTGCCATACGTTTACAGGAAACACCAACGATTCAATTCGCGTGTTTCCGTCATACCGCTGCAACACACCTTCAAGCCTGATGCCATTACCATTTTCAATCTCTAATTCAAGAAACGGCACTGGCGGTGCCACACCGCCCAAATAGTCCGTAAGTAGGCGAAGCATTCTCTTTCCATCAATGATCTCAATAGATGCCGGAGATTCTGCCTGACGAATGATTCGGTCCGCCTCCTGAGTCAACGATTGGCTGCAAAGACCAGTGGTCACATAGAATAGTTGGATGCGGTATCCGCGTGAGCGTATGCGCTTGCGTGCATTTTCAGCTTTTCCGGCTGCTGATGCTTCTAAGCCTTCAATGAAGGACGAGAAAGCGCTGGTATCTGAGAATATCCGGGCGATTTCAGCAAACGAGGTGACATCAGACCTGTGCTCACGTGCGCCATTAGTTCTTTGCCGGTACTTCCCTTGCACCACGAAGACGGTCTTGGACGGATCGTCAATTAAGATGGCGTCTAGGCTCTTGTCCCCTGGGCCGCCGACCAGTGCTGCGATGGCTTCCTGCTCATTCTCGGTGACACAACATTTCAGAAAACACGCAACAAACAACTCGCTGTCTTGGAGGCGTGGGTAACGCTCGCGCATGTCCGCGATTTCATTTTTGAGGTCCTGGTCTGTGACGTTTTTCATAAAAGGCGCTCACACGTTGTGTTTGAAATCTCGCAGGAGGTTCGTGTTCCTTGCCTGATTTGGGCTGATGGCGCAAAAGCATATTAGAGCAGTACGCAATGTAAAGAAATGTTTCAGCCATACGTGTGAGACCTTGAAAACGAACTTTAACGCCCTTGGTCAGGTTCCGGTGGTTGTCGCTCCTGTTCCTTTGCCACATCTGGTGCGGGTTTCCTTTCGCGCTCCGCTTCCTGCTCCTGCTCGTATTGCTCCCGCACAGCATCCTTGACCGTCTCGAGGCTCTTGTCCGGGGTGGGGTGCTTCCTGGCATGGCCTTCGCGTATCCGCTGCCCCAGCTTGTGGAGTGCGATTTCGGCATCTGGATTCGGGTTTGGCATAATCAGGAAATTAGCGATTTGGCTTCGTCCAAACAGCGCCCAATTTTCATTCGCACATTATCGTAACTGAGGTTCTGTTCCTCCGCAATCTCACCGTAGGCCAGCCCGAAAACAAAATGCTTCCACAGATAATCGTAACATTCGGGTTTTGAAGCGGTCAGCAAATTCATTGCGTATTCCAGGTCGTGCCGGTCTGCCGGGGACAGGGGCGCCACCTGTGCGGACGATTCCACCAACTGCCAAAGCTCGTCCTGGGGCATTAACTGCTCACGGGCTTTGGCCTGCTCCTGAATGTGGTCACTTAGCTTGTTCCGGGCGATGCGGTAGCACCACGCCCAAAAACTGCTCTCTTGAGCCGCCCGCGAATTTCCTCATGCCGGTGGCGACGGCCTTCAAAACCTCCTGCAAAACGTCCTCGGCGGCAGGGGGGCGAATGGCACCGAACACAAAGAACCGCAAGTCCGGCTCAATCTGGCGGAAGATTTCTTCCGCGAGGCGGAGCCGGTCGGCGACCCCAGCCGTTAGGCGGTAGGTCTTCACCAGTTTGATGAAGTCGTTCATCGCTGAATTTCTTCCTCAGCAGCCGCAAAATCCTTCATTGCTTCTTCCAAGTCAGAAAGAATTTCCTTCATCAGCATTTGGGGAGTATGGCCATTTGATGTTTTTCCAGTCTCCTGTTGCCATTGAATGTCGAGACTTGCCTTGTCCCGATGAATAATCTCCGCGTACTTGAATCGTCGAAAGTGCTCGGTCTCCTCGCGCAGAGTGCGGTCGTTAGCAGAGTAGCAAT
Source organism: Vulcanimicrobiaceae bacterium (assembly GCA_035511075.1). Taxonomy (GTDB): domain Bacteria; phylum Verrucomicrobiota; class Verrucomicrobiia; order Limisphaerales; family Palsa-1400; genus DATAUD01. The sequence goes on along the minus strand of DATKFW010000154.1, from coordinate 60,059 downwards.
GGATGAAGTCCGTTAGGTCAGTAGTCTGAATCGGATTATTCCTGATTGAAAAACTCTTCATTGAGCGCAGATCATAAACCCAAATTTCCTTCGTCGCCGGGGCCTGCGATTCCGGCTTTTTGTCAAAGAAAAGGACGTTTGCCTTCACTCCCGGTGAATACCAGATACCGGTTGGTAACCGCAACAGGGTGTGAACATCGCACCGGTGAAGCAAAGTTCGGCGAATTTTTTCACCCGCGCCACTTTCAAAAAGCACATTGTCCGGGACTACTACTGCAGCTCGACCGGTTTCCTTGAGCATTGAATAAACATGTTGGACAAAATTAAGTTGCTTGTTGCTAGTCGTGGCCCAGAAATCCGGCCGGTGATACGAGATTTTATCCGTCAAGTTCTTTCCGTCTTGCCCGATAATAGTATAACTACTTTTTTTTCCAAAAGGCGGATTCGTGAGAACCATGTCCACGTAGTTGGCTTTCGACTTCGGTTCTAAACTGTCACCAATTGCGACTGCCGGATGATTGGGATCGGTGCCGATCCCGTGAAGGAAAAGGTTCATTGCGCATAGACGGGCAACATTGGAGACGAGATCAATCCCATGCAAGGCTCTGGTATGCAGGAATGCACTCTCTTCGGCACTTACTGTTCTACCTTTGAGATAGTCAAAGGCGGCCAGCAGAAACCCGCCTGTGCCGCAAGCTGGATCAGAAATGCGCATCATTGGTTCAGGTCGCATGACTTCAATAACCGCACGAATCACGGGTCGTGGGGTGAAGTATTGTCCTGCACCACCTCGCACATCTTCGGCATTTCTAGCCAACAATCCTTCATAAACTTCACCCTTTACGTCCATATCAAGTTCTGACCAGTTTTCACTGTCAATAATTTGCATCAGATAATGAAGTTTAGCCGGGTCGTTAATTTTGCTCTGTGGTTTGGTGAAGATAAGACCGAGCAATCCTGGGCGGCTACTCAAATTGCGCAACGCTTGGTGGTATCGACTTAAGCGTTTTCCGTCGTCGCTGATTTTCTTCAATGTTCCCCATGTGTAAAGTGACGGAATCTCTAGCGCTGCGTCGTGATGCCGCTCCCAAGCCATTTTGAGAAATAAGAGATATGTGATTTGTTCCGTGTAATCCATGAGTGCCAGCCCGTCATCTCTAAGGACGTGAGCGTAATTCCAGACCTTTTGAATTAGGACTGAGGCTGTGCGAGTCATTGATTGTGTTCTTTCATATAGCGCCGGAAAAGAACTGTTCTAAAAAGCCGTTCTCACGAACTATTTGAAGACAGGCAGATGAAAACTCTGAGAACGGGCCGATATGGGTCACTATCTCGTCGATTTTCGCGTTGTAAGCGGTTTCGTCTCTTGGTTGGGCAATTGCAAGTTCCTCTAGTTGTTTACAAAGCGCCTTAACTGCGGCCATCAAGTCGGCTCTTTTGGCGTTCCAAGTTCCTTCATTGAGATGGTAATACTCAATAGATTCGTCGGCTCGCTTATGCAGCCACTCATTATCTTGCTTTTTGAATCGCGGACGAGGCGCTCCCGATGCCTCATCAAAATAGATCAATAGTGTGTCCGAAGGGACAACCGGATCAAGCAAGAGTGGTTCCTCATTGATTTCCTCAGTAGCGTTACTCGCTCGGCGTGTTGGATGGCGAAGCGGAAAATATGAGCCCTTTCCCATTTTTCTTTTTGTTAAATAATCCTCTCTGCGAAGATTTACAGTCGGGTGTGCCAATCGGAAATTCTGCCAATCAAATGCCCTCCACCAGTATCCGGCGTGACGTGCTCCAGAAAGTCGGCCTTTCGGCCTAAAATGCTCAACATGACCTTCACCCTCTTGAAGCGCCGCTTCGGAATACCAGCACTTCATGCAGCCAACTGCCCAAAGTCCGGTGCGCAACAGACTCCATTCTCCTTGGTGTTCTTTAATAAAGTCACCCCGGCCTGCTGTTGCAACTGTACCAATTGCTGTATTTGACGCGTTGATGACATCAAGATTGGCAGCCCTGCGCAGATGTCGATTGTCTATTGGTCTCATTGTTGTTTCTTCCCCGTTAGAAGGCGCTCCACAATATCCTTGGCAATTTTCTGGCGTTCGTGCCACATCTCCGACTTGGGTGCGGGCTTCTTTAGCTCTGGTTTTGATTTGGTAGCGGCCGTAATCGCATGGATGAATTCCTCATACAATGGGTCTCTGACTGCATGTGAGAAATCTAGCTTGCCTAGCTCCGTATTCAGTTGTTCCAATTGCTTCCGGTCATCGTCCGTTTTATTTTGTTTGAGGGCGAGTTCGCGCTTAGTGTCGATTCTCTTAAGCGTGTCTCTGTCGAGCGTGGAACGAAGGCCAAAGAATTCACTCGTTAGGATCGCTGCGAAGCCCATGCCCTTTGGTGCGCTGGTGGGATGCTCGGCGAAAATTCGACCATCCGCGTCTCGTTCCATGACGACGACTTCGTTTTTGTCCATGCCCGCAAAGGTGAGCGGACTGTGGGTTGTCATGATGATCTGGCTGTTCGCTGGCTCTGCGCCATATTTTCGCAGATTTTCCAAGTAGTCTAAACACCATGCTGGATTGAGGTGGGTGTCTGGCTCATCGAAGAGAAAGAGAGCTTCCTTCTCTGCCGTAAATCTCATCAAGCCAAGCACAGTCAACAATTGGCGCTCACCTTCAGCGAGGTCCTGATAAGGCGCTGGTTCTCGGCACCCCTTGAGGTTAACCCAAATACGGACATCATCCCCGCTTCCCTCAACCAGATCGCTGAAGAAAAGACTTTCTAAACGGGCGAAGAATTCTTTGTTGGTCAGTCCTTTCGCAATAGATTGAAGTGCATTTTGGTCTGGCAAGAAGCACCAGCGGCGTTCTTTTGTCTTGTCTTGACCGATGGAAATACGAATTCGCTCCTTGCCACTCATCGGGACGAAGGAATGATTAAATAAAGAATCGAGAAACGGCGCAACTTTGCCTCCGGCAAACCAGAATCGAGGATCACCTTTGTTGGTTCGATTCTTCGACGGTTTCCAATATGGCTCACGTAACGAAAATAAAACCGAATCCAAGCCCTCAATGCGGAACTCATCCTTCAGGAACTTTTGGGCCTCCGCATCATGGGTAGCGTAAAAGGCGAGGAGCGCAAATTGGCTGTGGTGTGCCTTGGCTTGAAACACTGAACGCAACGGCGCTTCCGCTCCTGTTATCTGTTCGTTGTAATACATCTCTTCATGTTTCTCAAATATCTTGGCGAATCGCGTAATTGTTCCTGAGTAATATCCGAATACATAAAGAGGCAAAAGCCGTTCTGGGTTTGGCTTATCTTTAGCAGGCGTATTCCGACGAAAAAATTCGGTCTCTGCCATTTGCACGTAAGGCTTTGGCGTTCCCGGAGGCAGCTTTGCGCAAGTTGCCTCTGGTGCTGTCCAATACTGTCGCTTAAATCGTTTTGAGATGTTTGGGTTGACTTTGCACTCGTCCGCGTTGGTTTGGATGCAGGTAATCTTAATGCAATGCTGATTGCACAAATACTCGATCTCATAGCCGAATTCTGATTCCTCCTCCAAATCGAGATCGCGAAAAATCCAGTTTAAGGCTTCCAGCAAATTGGATTTCCCAACACCGTTTCGGCCAACGATGACCTGGCGAGGGCTGGTCTGATCGAAATCAATCTCGAAGTCGACGAGGTTTCTGAACTCCTTCAGGAAAAGGCGATCAATTCGCATAAGTCATCTCTTTTTAAGTTCCAGCAAGACGTGCGCACGATAGGGCCAAGCCTTTGCCTCGGAAGCGTCCGGCTTCTTCTCCTGGATAATCTTCCGTAATGAAGCCAGTTCACGATAAAAAGTATCTGCTTGCGCGGGCTGAAATCCGGCTTCATCGAATAGTTGCTCTGGTGTTATTGGCTTGGTGTGTTCGCGGAGCACGTCGAGTAGGGGTCGGCGGGTTGGTTTCGATTTGGACATACGTTTACCTTTCGGTTTCTTTGCTTCGGCCTTGCGGGAAGCGCGGATGCATTCTAACAGGACGGAAGCGGGTTCGTCACTAGGCTTTTGAGGAACAAGGCGACCAGTGAAGGCGTCACGCAGTAGCGATTGGCGCGTAACTCGCGCATGATCGAGTTGGCGTTTCAGTGTGTTAGTCAATCGAGCGGCAGCCGATATGCGGTGTTCCGCCTCGCGAACGATTTCCGCTTGCTCGACCAGAGAGGGTATCGGAACCGGAAACCATCGAAGATCAGAAAGATTTATCCGCTGCTGCGCCGAACCCATCTTCGTCCTTGCGATTAGTGTTTGCAGCCATGACGAGCGAAAGACGAGAAAAACAAACGGAGCAAGCTTTTTGTCGATCAACTTCAAAACCGCGAGCGCCCGATTGACATTGGCTCCGTCCATGCGGTCCGGCACAATTGCAGTTCTTCCAATCGTTCCCATTATGGACAGAAGAACATCATAAGTCTCAAGCCGTGTTCTCTTGAATTCTTGAGCAAGAGCGCGGCTGACATGGAAGATTCCCTTAGTGGCAATTGTGCCATCTTCTGAAATGTCCACGATGCGAAGCATCGGGACGCCATTGCTTACCGGATTTCCTGGCTTGAGAATGCCATACGCCATGCCGTGGTTGCCTTGCAATAGTTGTTCAACACTTGCCAATGCCCATGTGCTTGGGAAGTTGGGCATGTCTTGGGTCCTTGGTGGGATTGGGTCGGGATAGCGTGCTTTCCAATTGTCGTCTGTAGGGTGCTTGACTGCGTTGCTGATGTGTTGCAATTCGGCTTGTTCCCAGCGATCCCGCCTGAGTTCAAGGAGGCGCTGCAGGAGTTGCGCACCTGTTTCGTCAGGCTTGTGGGTTTTCCTCCAGGAGCGGGTGAGTTCGCCAGTGATGCCAGCGTTGAGGACGGCGGCACGGTAACCTTTGAGCCGTTCTAGTGCCCTGTGCGCTGCCATTTCGGCGCGCTGCACACTTGTCAGCACCACAATTAGTTTAGCTACTATTCTCTCCTGTTCGGCAATCGGAGGTAAATGAATTGGAAAGGGTGATAATGCCTCGAAATCAACGCGCGGACGCTGACCGCTGACCTTGCCGTTCGCAAATGTGACGAAATCCTCCGCGTTCAAACGCAAGGCGAGAAACTGGCTGTTCAGCCAGTCGGATTTGGGGAAAACAAGAAACTCTGCCGAACAAATTCCGTCGAACTCTGCAACCCAAACTTTATTCAAATACGGACGCATCTTTCCGTAAAGCACATCGCCTTCCCTAAATTGCACGGAAGAACTGTGAACGTCGCGTGCATGGCCATAGCCAAGCAGCTTCATTGTTTGCTGTTCAATGTTCTCCAAACCGACGTATCGCATAGATGGGACTTCCATCGGCATAACGCGGTTGCGCGAAAGCTTGGCGATTTCGCCAAGCGTCGTTTTCACCCATCCCTTTGGCAGTTTTTCGGGCATTATTGACGTTTCCGTTTATCAAGTCGGGTTTGTCCCTGACCTTATTCGACCTCATGCAATCTGAGAACTAATTTCTTCGCTGCTCAGATGATACCCTGGCTGAGGCTAAAACCGCTTCTTTTACCATGCAAATCATTCCGGGGTGAATCTGTTCGGTTTTGGGTGCGTGGCGCGACTGGTGTTGCATGAGAGAAGATCAGCATCGGTTCATGTCGCTTTTGGGGCAGCTTCCTGCCCGTCTCACTGTTGAACAAGCGGGCTGGGTGCTGGGCTGCCAGCCGCATGATGTGCCGGTTCTGGTTTCATACCGCCTGCTCAAGCCGCTTGGCAACCCTCCGCCCAACGGCATCAAGTTCTTTGCCGCAGCGGATGTGTTGGAATTGGTCAAGGATCGGTCGTGGCTTGCCAAGATCACAAATACCGTCAATCAGCATTGGCACAAGAAAAACGCCCGCCAGAAAAGCCAATCCCTTAACGGCTCGCAAAATGGGCATTCTCGTGCCCGCGATTTGGCGCAAGTGGATGATGACCGTTAGAATAAGGACGGCCTTGAGCCGCTCTAATTCCAAAAAATGTCGAAAAATAGAATTAGCCGCGTCCAACCGGACGCGGCTTTTTTGTTTTCCGGCGCTACGCTGCCGCCGCTGCCAGCGGCAGAACCACCGGCGCGGCAGCGGTCGCCATTCTCCGCTCATAATCCTCCAAGGTCGGAATCAGAACATAGGCTTTCTTCGCGTAGGCGCGATGAACAGCCTTGCTGTTGTGCCCAAGGGCAGCCTGGGCGAATCTTTCCGGGTATCCGCACGTCTTGGCGCGTTCCGCCCAAGCGTAGCGGTAGGAGTGAAGCGTCACCCCTTCGATGCCAAGCAGTTTGCAGCGCCGGTAAAACTCCGCTGAACGGGCGTTATCGATGGTCGCGGTGATTTTCGGAAACAGCGGGCCGGTGGTCGGCAACTGCTCAAGAATCGCCGCCATGCTCTTGCTGATGGCGAGTTGCGCCTGCTCTCCGGTTTTCATCCGAAAATACGTGAGGCTGCGGGTCTGCCAGTCGATGTTCTCGGCGGTCAACATCGCGGCGTCGCTCTGCGACGATCCGATTTCCCACAACAGTTGATAAAAAAGACTCCGTTCGGGATTCTTCTCGACGGCAAGAATCCGCTGATGCTCGCTGGCCGTGATTCCGCGCTTTGATTTAAAGCGCGGCTTCGGCCAGAGCCGGGGAGCAAGGACGGGGAACGCCAGCCAGCCAAGCCCCACAGCCAGATTGTGAAGCCGTTTCAAGTAGTGGGCAACCGACACCTTGCCGCCGTTCAGGATGGTCACAAAGTCCTCGGCGGTCGTCTCCACGAGTTTTACGTGACGGAGCGCGTCGAAGGCTCTGGACTGCATTGCACGGGCGCAGCGGGTTCTTGTGGACTCCTTGCCGTGCGTCTGCATCTGCTCCATGACGCTCTGCCATGTCCGTTTGCCAAGGAGCGGGTCTTGCGTTGTCAGGCAGGATTTGAGAATGAACTGATTGAAGCCGGGGTCGGCCACGGTCTGGCGTTTGATTTCCAGCAAGCGCAACGCGGCTTTGCGGTCTTTGGTTTCCAGCGATTGCTGTTTGCCCGTCCGGGAGTCCTGCAAATAAAATGTCTCCCCGCGTCGGTAGAGGTAAAACCGTTGTTTCATAATCGTATTATGAAACGGGTCGAGAAAACACCGTTAGGGTGTTGCAGGCGGATTTTGCCGAATAGTGCCGGGATACTTGGCGGATTTCAAAAATCCCGCAATTCTTCTGGCAGTTCTTCTGGCAATGCCCCGGCAAACGCGCCTTTTTCGCGCCTGCCTTTGGAGTGCGCCGTTGAACGTCAACGGCTTAAGAATTGGCTCCAAAGGTAGGACTCGAACCTACAACCACACGGTTAACAGCCGCGTGCTCTACCATTGAGCTACTTTGGATGCCGTAAGGAACCGTCAATCTACAAATGCCGCCCTGTCCCGTCAACCCGTTTCGTCGCCGTCACCGTTGCGGGAAAATCTGATACAAGATCATATACACAATCACCCCCGTCACCGAGACGTACATCCACAACGGCCATGTCCAGCGCGCTATGGCCCGGTGCCGCTCGAATTGCCCCTTTCGCGCCCGGTTCAGCGTAATCAATATCAGCGGCACGATGACGACCGCAAGGATGGTGTGCGTCGTCAAAAGCGTCAAATAGATCGGACGAAACCATGCAGGGTTTTGAAACCGTGTCAGCGTGTGGACGAAAATATGGTACGTGAGGTAACAGCACAGGAAAAGCACGGACGTTGTGAATGCGCTGATCATGCAAGCGCGATGGGCGGGCACATTCTTCTTGCGGATGAAAGCGTAGCCAGCGCCGAGGAAAATAGCGCTCAAGCCGTTGAGGTTTGCGTCGACGACGGGTAAATCGCGCAATGTCATGGCTTCATCGGAGCGCTAGATTCCTGGCGGCGGCGATTGCCTCGGCCACGGATTCTTGCGTTTCACCGTCGAAGTAGCCGCGGATGCGTCCTTGTTGGTCGATCAGGACCAGTTTGGTGCTGTGGATGAAGAGGTCGTCGGCGCTGTCCTGCTCGGCGGCAGATTTCTCAACGGCGCTGAGTTTGAGACCCTCGACGGTCGTGCGGTGAAGGGTGGCCTTGTCGCCTGTTAGGAATAACCATCGGTCATCCTGCGCGCCGTAACGGGCGCCATATTTTTTTAGGACCGGCGGAGTGTCGTATGCCGGGTCGGTGGTGAAGGAAAGTAGCTTGACTTGCAGCGCGGGCGCAAGAGCGGCCTGGATGTCTCTCATGCCAGCCGACATGATCAAGCATTGGCCGGCGCACCGGGTGAAAATGACATCGGCGATGCAGACATGGCCGCGGAGCGTGTCGAGAGTGGTTTTCTGGTTGTTTTGATCGATGAGTGTGAAGTCGGGAAGAGTCCCATAAACGGGCGGCGCTTTGCCGCGGGCAGGGAACAGGATGAAGGCGGCAAAAATGGCGAAAATTGTCGCTGCGATTCCGCCGCAAACCAGCCATTCAATTTTTCGTTCTGACAAGTGGTGCTCCTACTCGTAGCCGCCGCCCGCGCTCGCCCCCGCCTTCGATTTCTCCGCGACCCATTTGTCGTAATCCTGTTGCGAGACGACTTTTATTGTGCCTCTCATTCCATAATGGCCGTTGCCGCAGAGTTGGGCGCAGTTGATCTGGTAGGTCCCCAGTTTTACCGGTGTGAAGTGCGCCGGAATGACCATCCCCGGGATGGCATCCTGCGTCACGCGCAACGGTTTGGAGGCGAAGCAGTGAATGACATCGAGCGAACTGATGTAAGCGATGACAGGTTTGTTGATGGGAACAACCAAGTCTTTGGCCACGAGGAAGTTTTCCTTGTAGTGCGGATCATTCTTGTCCAGGCCGAAGGTGTTGTCGCTGGTGACAAATTTTTCGTCCTGGGCGCAGAAGATCCCGTGGGGGCCGGGATACCAGCCGTTCCATTGAAATTGCTGGGCGATGACTTTGATGACGGTGGAATCCTTTTCACTGGGAAACTTGTCCACCGCGCGCGACCACACGGGAATGGCGAAACCAATAAGCAGGACCGCCTCGAAAATGGCGACGATTCCCTCGACATAAGTCGAGGCGTGGCTTTTGACACCCACGTAATCGGCTTTGGGGTTGCGGCCCTTGCTGAACCGGAACAGCACATAGAAAAAGTAACCGAGCCAGCCGACGAACAGTGCCCCCATTAAAATGTGGACGTACACAATCAACTGATCCACGCCCGCACCCTGGCCGGAATCGTTGACGGGGAGGTGGGTGGGCGAAATGTAGTAAAAGACGTAGCACGTAGGAATGATGAGAAGCAAAAACGAAACAAGGAATAGCTTCCAATTCATCCCGTCTTTAGGGGAGTCTTGCATGTTTTAGGCTTGGGGTTGCGGGGACGACGGCGTGGTTTGCTCCGTTTGCGCGAAGGCGGCGGCTCTCTTGGCCAGGAACACGAAAAATGAGGCTGCCCCGACCAGGACCGTGCCGACGATTCCCATTAAAGTGAATATGCTGGCGTTGAGACTTCGCGCCATGGCGGAATCTGACTTGCCGAAGCAGGCCGAGCACGCCAGCAGGGCCGGCGTTGAAGCCATCAAAAGCGTTGCCGCGATTAGTGTCCTTTTCATAAATAGCTGATGTGCTTGAGCTTTCGCAACACTGACTTGCCGTACCAGACCAACGCCCCGCCTGCCAGAATAAGCACGACGCCCACGACCAATTGGGCGGTATCGCGAGTTTCCGCGTATTCATGGAGGAGCCAGATGCCGCAGAAAAAGGCCATCAGGATTGACAGCACGATAAATACAATATGGAACGCTTTTAGTGACATATTACCGAATCTGGATGGCGTTGAAGTGCGCCATCGACCACAAGGTAAGAAACAACAAAGCCGTGAAAAAGAAAACGGTTGTGGCCAGGACGGAATAAATCATCTTCCTTTCAGAAAGCAGATGCATGAAAAAACCAACCACCAGGAAGCCCTTGACGGAGGCGATGAGCAGCGCAACAACGATGTTGATCTCGCGGCTGCCGAAGTTGATGAGGGACGCCCAGACGGTCAGCACGGTTCCGATCATCAAAGCGACACCAATGATCAAGTAGGTGCGCACGTGCTTTCGCACGTCTTCAATCGAATGGGCGTCGGCGTGGCCGGGCGGGGAAGTTTCGTGAGATGTGTTCATGAGTGTCACAACAGGTAAAGAACTGGAAAGAGGAATATCCAAACCAGATCGACGAAGTGCCAGAACAAGCCGGAGACTTCGACACGGTTGGTGTAGCGTTCGGGGTCCTGTTCCCATACCTTGGCCAACGGCCCCCAGATGGTGAAGATGACAATTCCGCCCCCGATGACGTGCAGGGCGTGCAGGCCGGTCAAAGTGAAATAAATGGCGGTGTAAGTGTTGTGCCAGGGCCCATAACTTTCCATGGACTTGATTTTACTGGCGGGAATTTCGATCTTTTCAGTCTCGTGGCCCAGGGGCGGGTCCATCAACGCGGCTGCATCTTTTGGCCGCCATCCCTCCAGCACCACGGTGGCGTCGGGCTTGGCGCCCTTGGGCAAACGTCCGTCCACAATGACAGGTTGAACGTACCACGTCACAGGCAGGGTCGTCTCGGCCTTTTGCAGATGGCCGTCCACGACGGTTCCGTCCTTGAGGGTGACCGTATAATGAATGAATTTGTCGTGGTATTCGAAGGATTTGATGCCGAGGAAGGCCACGGCGCAAAGCAGGGTGATGCCCTGGTAAAGCTTGTAACGCTGGAATCGTCCCATTTTCAATTCCGACCAGGAGAGCACCACCGTAACGCTGGAAAGAATGAGCACAATGGTATTGGTCATGCCGAGCCAAATGTTGAGCCAATGATGCGGCCACAGACCCTCCGGCGCATTGACGCGAAGGAGGATGTAGGAACAGAAGAGCGCTCCGAAAAGCATCACTTCTGACGCCAGGAACAGCCAAATGCCAACTTTGGCGTTGTATAGGCCGGTATCGGGCCGAGGCTTAACTGCGTACGGGATTTCCATGTGTAATCGGTTGAGGTGTATCAGGTTCGTTCTGTGGCGTAAAATCTGTCGCATGGCCCGGGACGCTATATTCGTAAGGGCCGCGGAACACTTCAAGTGGCTTGATGAAATTGCCGTGGGGCGGGGGCGTCGGGGTCTGCCATTCCAGGGTGGTGGCTTCCCACGGATTGTCGGAGGTCACCTTTTTGCCGAAATTGATGCTCCAGAAGAAGTTGATGATAAAAGGTATCTGCGCCAGGCCCAATGCCCACACCGCGTGGGAGATGGGGACATTTAGTCCGATGATGTATTTGCTTAACCCGACCACGCCGTCCTGGGCGGCATAGGTTTGGCCGCCGTCGTACATGCGGCGAGAGAGCCCTTCCATTCCCTGGTAGAACATGGGCATGAAGACCAGGTTCATGAAGAGGAACGAGAGGCCAAAATGGACCTTGCCCCAAAACTCATTCATAAATCGTCCCGTTGCCTTCGGAAACCAATAATAGATGCCCGCGAACAAGCCGAAAATTGTTCCCGGGGCGACGATATAATGGAAGTGGGCAATGACGTAGTAGGTGTCGTGTAGATGAATATCACTGGCGTTGAAACCCAGCGGCAAGCCCGTCAATCCGCCGATGCCGAACATCGGTAGAAATCCGAGGGCAAAAAGCATCGGCGTGTTAAATCGAAACGAGGCGCCCCACAGAGATATAAAGAGCGCCGTCAATATGATGACCGATGGGATCGAAATCATCATCGTCGTGGTTTGGAAGAAGGTGGCGATGCGCGTGCCCATTCCGGTCAGATACATGTGATGCGCCCAGACGATGAAGGACATAAAACCGATGACCAGAACGGAATACACCATGGAGCGATAGCCCCAGATCGGTTTGCGCGTGTTGTTGGCGATGATCTCGGTCACAATACCCATGGCCGGTAGAATCAACACATAGACTTCCGGATGTCCCAGAAACCAAAACAAATGCTGCCACAGCAGCGGACTTCCCCCACCGCTGACATGCAGTTGCTGTCCGGAAACGACCAGGCCCGTGGGCAGGAAAAAGCTGGTGTGCAGTAGGTTGTCCATCAACTGCAGGACGCTCGCCGCTTCCAACGGCGGGAAGGCCAGCAGCAAAAGAAATGCGGTGACGAATTGCGCCCAGACGAAAAAGGGCAGGCGCATCCAATTAAGCCCTTTGGCGCGCAATTGAATGATGGTGGTGATGAAATTCACGGCGCCCAGGAGGGACGAATTGATCAGGCAGACCATGCCGAATATCCAGAACGTCTGTCCGTTGGGATGTTGGCCCGGGTCCTGGATCGTTGCCAGCGGCGAATACGAGGTCCAGCCGGACTTTGCCGCGCCGCCGGGAATGAAAAAGCTGGCCAGCATCAGCACGCCGCCCAGGAAATAGAATTGGTAGCTGACCATGTTGACGCGCGGGAAGGTCATGTCCGGCGCGCCGATTTGCAGCGGGGTGACGAAATTGCCGAACGCGCCAAAGGCCAGCGGCACAATGGCCAGGAAGACCATGATCGTTCCGTGCATGGCCCCAAACGAGTTGTAAAGGTCAGGCATCATGACCCCGACGTTGCCGGCCGCGTCCTTGCCGACCATGTCTTCGCCAAGCACGCGATAGAGCAGTTTGCCGACAATGGGTATCGGATGGCCCGGATAAGCCAATTGCCAACGCATCATCATCATCAGGCAGAAACCCAAAAAGAGGAACATCAGCGCCGTTATGCCGTACTGGATGCCGATGACCTTGTGATCGGTGGAAAAGACGTACTTCTGCCAGAATCCGAGATCCTCGTGGCCTGAGGTGTGAATGTGGGGGTCTGCGTGTGTTGTGGGCTGCATGGCTGATTATTGCGTTGGCCAATCCAACTTCTGGTTAAATATTAGTTGCGGGAAATATTGAGTGTCAACGGGAATCATAAACGCTAATCAGGTTCGGACCTTATCGATGACCATTAATGAAAGCAATAATGGCAGGTAAATGATCGATGCAAAAAACAGTCGCCGCGCGCGCTGCAGTGTCAGCTCCCGCGAGAAGTCAAACGCGCACCAAATGAATAGAATTCCCAGGATCAACGCGCCAACTAGGTAGATCGGCCCCACCATGTGGAAGAGAAACGGACACAGGCTGATTGGCAGCAATCCCAGCGTGTGACACAGAGCCTGTCGGCCGGTCCGCTCGCCGTTGAGGTCCACGACCGGCAGCATTACGAAACCGGCCTTGGCGTAATCGTCCTTGTACATCCATGCGATGGCCAGGAAATGCGGCAATTGCCAAAAGCAGAGAATGGCGAAGAGCGACCAGCCTTCGCTGGAAATTTCCCCGCGCGCGGCCGTCCATCCCATCAGCGGCGGAAGAGCCCCGGGAATGGCGCCGATAACCGTGTTCAACGTGGTGACTCGTTTGAGGGGCGTATAAACAAAGACATAGCTTAAGAGCGTCGCCGCGCCCAGGGCGGCCGTGACGAGGTTGACGGCCGCGGCCAGGTAAATCATGCCAATCAACCCGCACGCGGCGCCGACGACCAGCACGCTTTCGGGCGTAAGACGGCCGGAAGGCAAAGGGCGGTCCTGCGTGCGGCGCATTTTGGCGTCGTGCTCCCGTTCAATCAATTGGTTCAATGCGGCCGCGCCGCTCGCCAGGAGTGCCGTGCCAAAGAGCGTATGGAACATCAACACCCACGAAACCGGCCCGCGCGATCCCAGGTAAAATCCGACCAGTGTGGTCAACAGCACCAACCCCGTCAGACGCAGCTTGAAGAGCTCGCACAAAATAGCGGGCAGCGGCTTCTCCGTCACCGGCGCTTTGACCAGCGCGGGCGCGGCTACGAGAGTTTGTGCGGCGGATTTCATTCTACCTGGCCGTAATGCTGGACGAGGGCAGCAAGGTTGCAAGTTCATTTTTTACCGCGGCCTGGACATTACGCGCAGGCACGCCGAGCAAACGGCAGGCAATAATCGACGCCAACCCGCCCGTGACCAGGCACAGCGCCCCGCAGGCCACGTGCGCGGTGGCGATATCGGCGGATTTACCCGTCCAAATCGTGGCCGCCCCGAGCAATGCCTGCGTCAACACAAGCCCGAACCAGACAAACGACAACCGGGTCAGCCAATGGGCGACTCCCAAACAACGCCGGGCGCGCCAGGCGCAGAATCCGATTGCCGCGAACAGGACCAGCGCCAACAGGCGATGCGCCATTTGGAGTTCGACCTGAAAGGCGGTGATGGGATTGTAGCCGATGACCTCGATGCGATTTGAATTGTAGCGCAGAATCGATCCGGCGTCGGTCGCGGGCCAAATTTTACCGTAAGCGGCGGGGAAATCCGGGATGGCAAGGCCGGCGTGCTGGTGCCGCATCGTGGCGCCGAGCATCAACTGGCAGAGGATCAACGCCGTTGTGAAGACAAATAGCGGACGGAAACGATGGGAATCGGCTTGACCGTGAACCGGCAGTTCCCGCCAGAAATCGCTCAGAAAAAGCGCTATGGCGCACATGAGCAGCAGGAAAATCTGAGCCAGGGTGGCGTGGAAAATTCCGAGTTGATCCTTCAATTCTGTGACGCGCAATCCGCCCAAAATTCCCTGCGCCACCACGGCCACGAACGCCGCCACGCCCAGGACGCGCAGCCATTTGGGGCTCGGTTCGCAATTGGGCCAGTAAAAGCTGGCTGCAAATCCGGCCAGCCCGATTCCCGCCAGCAGAAGATTCTCCGACGCATGGGTGGGGAACTTCAGGCAAAGCCCCAACCCTGCCACCGCGAAAACGACGCCGATCCACCGCAGGAGTGGGCGCGAATTCCGGCCGAAAAGCCAGAAGGCCAGGACCGTCGTGAGAAAGCCGACGCCCGAGGCGACCAGCCGGTGCGTGTGCTCGTAGAAAATACCGCCGATCCATTTTGAGACCGGAAAGAAAAACATGTTGTAGCCGTAACTGTTCGGCCAGTCCGGCACAGTCAGGCCCGCTTCATGGCTTGTCACCAGACCGCCCATCCATACGAGCACAAAGGTCGCCGCCGCGGCGAAAACCGCGTAACGCTTTAACCAATTGTTCTGGACCAAAGTCAATTTCGCAAAGCGCCGACTCGGCGGAGCCGGGGCGTTGTTTGGGACGACTGCTTGAAGTCGCGCGTATCAGTTGCCGGGCACTGCGACCGTGAAGTTGGCCGTGACCGGGCTGTCAGCCACCGTGATATCCTGTGTTTCGCCCGGACTGGCGCCGTGCGCCTTCAAATGATAGGCCGTCAACGTGTAGGTGCCGGCGGGGACGTTGGCAATCTTGAAATTGCCGTCCTTATCGGTAATTGCGAAATACGGATTATTCTGGACCCCGATGTAAGCGAACATCCAGGGGTGGACATCACATTTGAGCTTCACCAAAACTTCCGGCGCAGTGATGCTGGCGGTCCACTTGGTGTCGTTGACATCGCCCTGGGTCGGTTGCGCGAAGTTGAACTCGGTATTGCCGTCAACTTTGGGAAGGGCATGAATGTTGTGCATGACCGGATCGGAATTCTTGATGGCCACCGGCTGGCCCACCATTACCCCCGATACGTAGGGATGATAGTTGCAACCCTCCTGGTTCAACTCCGAGGCCTGCGTCGGCGGAGTGAACTTTTTGCCCTCCAGACCCTTGGAAATATAAACAAAGACGTTGGCCAATCCATTATCCTGGCCAACCACATAATGCCGGGTGGTCGTGACGACGGGATTCAGTTTGCTGCATGTGTCGTCAAACTGGATTGCTTTCTCCGGTGGCGGCGTGCCTTTCAGCGTGACCTTGCCGGTCACATCGCCAGCCAAGGCGTATTGGAGCGAGCTTGATAGCGCAAGAACAGTCAACGATAACGCAAGATTCTTCATAGCAAATTTAAAATCGGCAAAATCCGAACAAGCCAAAAAGTAATTCTCCGCCAAAACGAGCGCAAGTCATTTGTGAAACATTTCACAATCTCTTGAAATCGCCCACAGAACAACTCCAAGGATGCCCAGCGCCAGCCAACCGTCAACAAGTTTATCGGTGCCCCAAAGCGCCGGGCTTGAGCCTGGGGCGGGCTGCGTCACCAGCTTGTAGGATTTGAGCCAGAAAATCCAGCCGGCGTGCAGGCCGATGGAGAAGTAGAGCGCGCCCGTGCGTTGATAGGCCAGCGCCAGGCAGGCGCCCGCAACAAAGAGGGTGAAAAATGCGGGAACCAATGGCGGCCCATGACGAAACATTTCCAGCAGGAGAGTCAGCCCCGAATACCAGCGGATTGTCCCCACCTGATCCGTACTCTGAATGAAATGCACCGCTGAATAGACGGCGCTGCTGACCGCCAGCGCGCCCGGCCAGGGCATCGCCTTGCGCAGGACGCCAAAGAGCGCGCCGCGGAAAAGGATTTCTTCGATCACAGCCACAATCGCCGCCGCGATCGCGGCGCCGAGCAGGCCCCGGACAAGCTGCGTCCCGGATTGCCAGGGGGCCAAGATGCGTCCGTGCGCCGCCACCGCTAGGACGGCAACGCACGCCAACGATGCCAGGCCAACGCAAAACCCGCGCAAAACATCCGTGGCCGGCCGCCTCTGTTTGCCCAGTCCAAGGGCGCGCCACTGCAACATCCCGCAACGGCGCAACAGCGGCCAAAGACCGATCAAGGCGAGTCCGAGCAACGCGCGGTCAAGAAAACGATGAAACGGGCTTGCCGCCAAACCGCCCAGGGCGGGCCACTGGCCGGCGGCCCATTGAGTCAACCAGTAAAGGCACGGGGCAAGCAATGCGCCACCGGGAAAAACGACCGCGAAGTAAATCAGCAGCGAGCGAATGGGCCGCATGGCGGGCCAATTAGAATGCGATTCACGCCCAGGGCCAAGAACAAAAGGAGACCAGCCTTTTGGCGCACGACGGAGTGCGGCGACATCTCAGCACACCGCGAGCAGCACCGCATGCAGCACCGCGTGCGGTGCAGCTCTCGTCTGTTCTGACTCCGCTTTGAAAGCGCGGACATGTCCGCGCACTCCAAAGTGCAACGCAACCGAAGAAATTCAACCACGGATTACATGGATTACACGGAAAAAGCGGCTCTCCGATAGGGGCGGTCGTGTGGGGTTAGATTGCATCTGTGCTTTTAGCGCGGGCGTTATGGTATCAACAGATGCGCTTTAATGCACTTCTTGAACTTGTTTGGCAAGCGGGATGTTTCGTTGAGCGGAGCTTTTTGAATCTTGAGAAGCACTTGAGCAGGCATTGCGGCCACCTTCTGCTCAACGGACAGTCGTTGAATCATCGCAAGCGGGAATTCTCGTGCCTGTGCGTAAACGATTACCGAAGCCTCCGAAGTCAGGCCTGGGTGCTCTCCCCGTTTTAATTCACACGTAAGATCGGAATTTTCTCGTTTGGTGCTGACGTTGACGCACAAAAAATATTCTGGTCGTTCTACGATTGGAGCAATCGCAATCCACAAATGATCGCGTTCGCAGAAAGCGGAATAATAGAAGCACGACCCGACCACATGACTCCTCGGCATCAGTAAACCAATTCAGTGTCAGGTTCAGACGCTTCTAAATCATCATCGAGTCGAGCATAAGTCGCAAACTCGTACGCGATTCTCTCGATGTCGGAATTCGACCGTTTTTCAAGTTTTAGGAGTTGCTCTGGCGAGACGGGAAGTGAACTGCCGTTTGGGTCAGTCCATTCGGGAAGTCTGTGAGTCAAAATCGACAATTGCCTCCAATCCTTCCGGCCATGCAAACTAAAGATTTCCTCCAAAAGCCGCTCCTCTGCCCCACTTAGCTCGTCATTTTCAAAAGGCTGGAGTGATTTTACTTTATAATCGAATGGTGCCGAAACAACATCAAACCACGGGCCGTCTTCAATGCTGCCTGGGCCGCATCTAATCAGGTTGAGAATGTGACTTAATACCAAGCCGTGAGGAAGGGCCGCCATGCGATCGCCCGTTATCGGACATTCAAAGCGCAACCACGCCTCGCGATCTGCGAGATACAGCAATTTAACCAATTCCATGTAGTTGCGCTCTCCATTCGACAGCGTTAATAATTTGTTCGCTGCCTGAGCGGCCTTTTTTGCGTTAAAGCCAACGCGAATTGGATGCTTGTTGTCGCTCATTGTTTCAGTCTGTCAGTTCAGTGCGTCGTAAGGCTCACGCTTCCGACGCACATCTAAATGTAAGCTATTAAAAACTACGACTCCAGCCTCCATTTCATGTAAAAAATCCTATTTAGAAAATATACAGTATCGCAACAAAATGATTATGAGATAGTTGCAACACTTCAATTCATAGTAAAATATTTATCATTTTTCCATTGACTCATATCGACTATGTGATATGGTCTCTACATGGATAACAATCCAACAGATCGAGAGCCGGCGGATGACGCAAAGCGAGAGTCCGCCTCGTATCCGTATTATCCATTGCCTTCCGCGCTCAAGATTGCTGATGCAATCAGGGAGGTAGGCGGCGGCAGGGTTCCGATTGCGAAAAGCGTTCTCGCTTCCCATCTGAAAGAGCCAGACAAATCCCCGGTTCTTCAGCAACGAATTACTTCCGCGAAATGTTTTGGACTCATTGAGGGTCGAGTGTCATTTTCGCTTTCTGCTGCAAGCAAACGTTATTTTTTCCCGACTACGGATTCAGAGCGGGCGTCGGCGTTGCTTGAATTTTTAGGGTCCCCCCCTGCTTATGCCGAGGTCATTAAGCGTTTTGACGGCTCGCAACTTCCAACTAGGGAAATCCTCGCTAATATTTTTCACCGTGAGGCTGGTGTGCCACACAGTTGGAAGGACAGGGCTGCGGCGACATTCTTGAAGTCGGCGGAGTTCGCGGGAGCCTTAGACGATTCCGGGTTTTTACGTATTCGTGCCCGCAAAGAAGGTCGCTTGTCCAATCCCGATTCAGGGAGTATGCTTGAAGTCATGCAGACAACTACGCCAAGCGTAACCCGTTCTCAATCAACGCAGAATGTGAGGACGGAAGAATCTCAATCCGTAGATTCAAACACTTGGAGCTTTACTTATCAGGGCAAGAGCGTGCGGTTAATTACTCCCACTGAGTTGGATAATTCGCTATGGGAGAAGCTGCAAGCTTATGTAAACCTCCTTAAACCAACGGATAACAAATGAAAATTTCGGGAACGGGTGTGGGGCTGAGGGGCCTTAATACGCACGTTTACGACTCATAAGCGTAAGCAACCACACCCTTATCCCAAATTTTAAACTGCCCGGCTGGTGCTTCTAACACCAACTGGGAGCAACAAAACCACAGCGTGAACTGCGTTCGGTCGCACATCGGTCAAATGCAGACTCAACGATAATTCACGCCGCCAAGAAAGGCAACTTGAATTGTCATTGCTGTTCTGGCCCAGTAAAAAGGCGGGTCACTTCAAAAACAGAAACGGTGTCGCGCAACTTTATACGCGGCAATGAACAGGCTGATTGCCGCAGGGGCCCTTGTGACCATTTGTGCTTGATATTAGGCGTTATACGTGTAAAATGGTCACTCAAAGCCATCCGCGTGACCGATGGGGTATTGAACGAGCCCAAATGAGCGGAATCGCTCGCGGACGGGCGAAAAAGTCAAAATTTCGGTGAATTGATGGAGGAACCATGAACGGAAGAAACATCTCAGCGACAATTTTTCGCGGAGTCCTCATCGCCGCTCTGCCGGGTATTCTCTGCTCCCAATCCCATGCGATCTCGACACCGGACCCGGACGTGTTGATTTCGGCCAATAGCGATTTCGCCTTCAATTTGCTCAAGCAGCTTGCCACGGAACAGCCGGGGACCAACATTTTCATTTCCCCCTACAGCGCCTCAACGGCGTTGCAAATGGTAGGCACCGGGGCCGCCGGAACAACCAGCACGGAGATGCAACAGATGTTGGGCACCATCGATATGCCGCCGCTGGCCTTGTACGAAGCCAATAAGGAAATCGGCGACATGATCAACGCCGCGAACACCAATTTTGTCCTCACCACAGCCAACGCGGTCTGGTATCTCAGGGGCTTTCCGATTTTTCCGGATTTCCTCGAAGGCAATGAGAAGTACTTTGGAGCCAGGGTGGAGGGCCTGGATTTCGAGGCGCCCACAGCCGCCGACGTCATAAACGCGTGGGCTTCGGAGGCGACACAGGGGAAAATCGATCAGATTGTAAAATCGCCCCTGGACCCGGACCTGCGCGTTCTGCTGGCCAACGCCGTTTATTTCCGCGGGAAATGGCAATACCAGTTTGACACCAACGCCACGACGAACCTGGACTTTTATCTGGCCGGAGGCGGCACGGAGTCCATTCCCATGATGCAACAATCGACCAATTTTGGTTACTGCGAATCCAAGGGTTATCAGGCGGTGTCCCTGCCTTACCAGGGAAGCAACCTTGCCATGTATGTCTTTCTGCCCGCCCCAGGCTCCAGCCTTCCAGAGCTTCTAGGCTCAATGAACGGCCAATGGTGGCAACACACGGTCAATGGCGCTTTTACCGTGCGGAGCGGAACGGTCGTTCTTCCAAAGTTCAATCTCGACTACTCGGTCACTCTGAACGACACGTTGGAAGCTTTGGGGATGAAAACCGCGTTCACGCGATTCGCTGACTTTTCAAAAATCTCCAGTGTGCCGCTATATATTTCGGCGGTAAAACAGCAGGCCATTGTCGAGGTAAACGAAGAAGGGACCGTGGCCGCGGCGGTGACGACTGTGTCCGTAAGTTCAAGCGCGGTGTCGGAGTACTCACCCTTCGAAATGATTATCAATCACCCTTTTCTGTTCATGATCGAGGACCAGCAGACAGGGACGATTCTATTCATGGGCGCGGTGTTCAACCCGTAGCGGCGCTGGCGATCGGGACCGCGAAACCCTCGAGGTTCGCCGCGGGCGTATGACAATTTTCGGGAGGGCGGAGCGCCGCGACGCCCAGATTATATTAGGGACTCGGGGCGCTCCGCCCTCCCGGAAACCATCGGTTGTATTTATATACTCATATACTTCCAAGGTGTAATCCGGTCCAATGGTAGAATTCTGTCCCACACCCGTTCCCCGCATTTGTTGCTATTCGAGCTTTTAATGCGGCCTTGCCGGCGGTATTGGTTTCGGTTTGCGCCAAATGCTCAAGTTTCAGCGGTTTTTACTCCTGCTTATCTGCGCCTCTGCCGGCTGGGTTCGGGAAGCCGACTCCGCCGGCGACTCACCGCCTCCGGCGCCCCGTGAATTTCGCGGGTTGTGGGTCGCCACTGTCAATAATATCGACTGGCCGTCCAAACCCGGCCTGAGCACCCGGGAGCAGAAGGAGGAATTGCTCGCGCTGCTGGACCGCGCGGCGGCGCTCCATCTCAACGCGGTCATTTTCCAGGTCCGTTCCAGTTGCGACGCCCTTTATGAGTCGAAGATCGAGCCCTGGTCGGAATACTTGACAGGCACGATGGGCCAGGCGCCCTCCCCGTTTTACGATCCGCTGGCATTCGCCGTGGCCGAGGCGCACAAGCGCGGACTGGAACTTCACGCCTGGTTTAATCCGTATCGCGTCCGCTCCCGTGATGCGAACACGCCGCCCGCCCCCGGGCACGTCAGCCTCCGCCATCCGGAACTGGTCCGCGCTTATGGAAAATATCTTTGGCTGGACCCGACCGAGGAAGGCACGCGCAATTATTCGTTAAGTGTGATCATGGACGTGGTGCGGCGGTATGACATCGACGGCGTTCATTTTGACGATTACTTTTACCCGTATCCCGAAAAACAAAACACGGCGCGGGAGAGCAGGGACATTGAATTCCCCGATGACGCCTCGTGGCGGCGCTACCTGGCCCGGGGCGGCAAATTGTCCCGGGGAGATTGGCGGCGGGACAATGTGAACCGGTTCGTCGAGGCGGTGTATCGAGGCGTCAAACAGGAAAAGCCGTGGGTCAAATTCGGCGTCAGCCCGTTTGGCATCTGGCGTCCTGGCAATCCTCCGCAAATCACCGGCTTTGACGCCTACGACAAGCTTTATTGCGACGCGCGAAAATGGCTCGAGGACGGCTGGCTGGATTACATCGCGCCGCAACTTTACTGGCCCGTTGACCAGAAGGCGCAAAGCTTTCCGGTGTTGCTCCAATGGTGGAACGCGCAGAATCCGCGCCACCGAAATGTCTGGCCGGGAATCAGAGTAGGCGGCTGGAAGGGTATAACCGATGACGCGCAGGAGATCGCGCAGGAAATCGACTTGACTCGAAAGCTGGATGACCCGCCCGGAGTCATTCTATGGCACGCAAAGCCGCTGATGCGCGACGAAGGGGGCGTGGCGCCGGCGCTCGAAAAGAAGATTTATTCCGGGCCGGCGCTTGTCCCGGCGTATCCGTGGTTAAGCCAGGCGGTCCCTGCCCTGCCGCTCTTGAGCGTCCAGTCCGAGGGCGGCGAACTGAAGCTGGAATGGAAATCCAGCGGCAGCGCCCCCTGGCAATGGGTCGTCCAGAAAAAGATCGACGGCAAATGGACGGCCGAAATCCTACCGGAGGAAAAAACGTCGGAAACCATAAAATCCGATTTCCCGGAATCCGTGTCCGTCACAGCCGTGAACCGTTACGGCAACTTGAGCCTGCCGGCGATTTATCACGCCGCGCGATAATCCCGGATTTTTTCTCAGACCGTGATGGTCACGCCAGGCACCGCGACGGGATAATGCCCTGTGGCATCGGGCTTGGTCGGCGGGTCGGCGTCCCAGCCCAGGACTTTGGGCATGGTATCGATCTGGGAATTAATGGCGTCGTCCCATGCGATTTCCTTGCCCGAATAAGTGGACATTCGGCCCAGGATCGCAGTCATGGTGCTGTAAGCGCCGTAGGCGGCCGTTTCGTTGTAGGGCGTGTCTTTGCGGATGGCGGCAAAAAAGTCGTCGTGCTCCTGCTGATAGGGGTCGCGGGCGCCGGGAGTGGTGAAATGCCAGTCCTGTTCGCCTTTGATCCTGTGGCCGCTGACGTCGCACAAACCCTTGGTGCCTTGAACATGCTCGGAGACGTTGTCCCAACATCCCGGCTGGTGCCGGCATTGGCTGCTGCAACGGGTGCCGTCGGCATATTCGAATTCGACGGCGTGATGGTCAAAAATTTCGCCGTTGTCGATGCCTTTGCGCACTTCGCGTCCGCCCATGCCCCAGGCGCGGACGGGGTGGCCTTGCTTGACCCAATTGATGACGTCCAGGTTGTGGATGTGCTGCTCGTTAATGTGATCGCCGCAAAGCCAGACGAAGTAATACCAATTGCGCATCTGGTACTCCATCTCGGTCAGCGGGCGTCCAGCGTCTTCTTCGAGTTTTTTGCGCTCGCGGACCCACGGACTGTTGCCGTTCCAATAGGCGCGCGTCGCCACAATGTCGCCAACGGCGCCATCGTGGAGGCGCTGGATTGTCTCCAGGTAACCGGCCTGATGATGGCGTTGGAGGCCGACGGCAACCTTGAGATTTTTCTGTTTCGCGTCTTCGGCGGCGGCCAGGACCTTGCGCACTCCGGGGGCGTCGACGGCGACCGGCTTTTCCATGAAAATGTGTTTCCCCTGGCGCACCGCCTCCTCGAAGTGCGGCGGGCGAAAACCGGGGGGCGTCGCCAGGATCACGACATCGGCCATGGCGATGGCGTGCTGATACGCGTCAAAGCCGATGAACTTGTTCTCCTCGAGCACATCGACGCGGTCGCCGTGCTTGGCCTTTAGTTCGTTATAGCTGCCGTCCAGACGATCTTTGAAGGCGTCGGCCATGGCGACGAGTTTGAGAGGGCCATCGGTGCTCAACGCCTGGCTGGCGGCGCCCGAACCGCGTCCGCCGCAACCGATCAGCGCGACTTTGAGCGTGTCGTCTCCCGCGGCGAAGACTCCGGGGGCAATGGCTGCCGCGGCGGCCAGGGTGGTGGTTGTTTTGAGGAAATCGCGGCGGGTGAAATCGCCGCTGGATATTTTTTGCTTATTCATATGCTTGAATCCTTCGACTGTTTGGACATGCGGTTATTCAATGGAATCTGACCTATTATTCACGTTCGACGCCGAGATGCCAATACTTAAACATCTCTTCGGTGGAGGGAATTTTGAGGGGCCGAATGATGCGGAAGCCGACGAATTGGGCGTCCGTAAAATACCAGATGCTCTTGGGCAATTGCGGGTCCTGCATTTTCCAATCCGGGCTGGAACCGCGGCGGCAGGCGCAGCGGAGCTTGTCGGCGTCGTCCTGCCATGAACCGCCGCGGACAACGATGGGGTACTGGCGGGTCGGCTTGTTCCACGGCTCAGTGACGAGGCTGGTAAATTGTTTGTAATAATTGGTATCGTATTGGTCGAGGGTCCATTCATCGACGTTGCCGAGGATGTCGTAGAGTCCCCAGGGATTTGGCTTTTTCCTGCCGACTTTCTGGTATTTCATGTCGCTGTTGTCGGCGTCCCAGGCGTATTGGCCCAATTGGGACGGATCATCGCCGAAGAAGTAGGCCGTCTGTGTGCCCGCGCGGCAGGCGTATTCCCACTCGGCTTCCGTCGGGAGCCGGTAGAAATGGCCGGTTTTTGCGCTGAGCCATTGGCAATAAATATTGCACCCGTGCTGCGTCATGCTGATGGCCGGATAGCCGTCCTTGCCCATGCCAAAACTCATCTCGACATACGGCTTGGTGGGTCGCGCGACGGCGTCAGCCACGGCGCTGGTGTAGTTGGTTGTCCCATCGGTGGGCGGGGCGGGGGCATTTTCATCCGGATACATGAATAGCTCGTATTCGTTCCAGGTCACCTCGCATTGCTCCATCCAAAACGCGTCGATCGCGACCGGATGCTGCGGACCTTCATCGGCATTGCGATGGGGTTCGGCGGCGGGGCTGCCCATGATGAATTGGCCCGAGGGGATGGGCACCATGGCATAGGCGACGCGGGTTCCGGGAATGGTGTTGGTGTAGGGCTTCATGTCGGCCTCCGTTTTTTCCTTGGAGGTGTCAAGTATCTTCTCGTGGATTTGTTCGACCAGTTCCATTTCCCGAATTTGCGCGCTGCCCGTGGCGCGGCCGAGATGATAATCCGCGGGCCAGGAGGCGCCCTGGTCCACCCACATCTGAAGAGTCTCCCGCGCTTTGTCAGACAGCGGGCCGCCCTGGGCCAGCACCGGCGCGACGTTGCCAACAAAATCGATTTTCCCGCCGGCAGGAACCGCAGCGGCGGCGGGAGCGGCTTTGGCGGACGGAAATTTCACCTCGGCAGGCCAGTTTCCGCCCTGCGCCAGCCAGAGGCGGAGCAGGTCCTTCGACTTGTCCGGCAGCGGGCCGCCGTGTTCCAGGATCGGTTCGATGTCGCGGACGAATTTGACTTTCATCACGACCGTTAATGTGATTCCGTCCGGCCAATTGGCGCCCTCCAAAATCCATTGCCGGAGCGTTTCAGAATCCTCTTTGCTTAGCGGCGCCATTTTATTTGAGGGCGGCATGTGGCTGTCGTCGGATTCCGGCAAGACCGTCGAGTAATACAACTGGCTGTCGTCCGGTTGACCTGGGACGATGCGTTGGGTTTTTTTGCGGGGTTTGAAGGCTTCCTCCCTGGTATCGAGGCGGTAATTGCCGTTCTCCTCGGCGTGCTGGGCGTTGTGGCACGCCACGCAATTCATCTCCAAAATCGGTTTGACATCGGTTGCAAAATCAACCGGCTTCGCCAGCACCGCCGTTCCGGCGAAAACGAAGCCCATCGCCGCGCAAGACGCTCTTAGCACTCTCATTTCAGGGCAGCCATCATTGGGACGGATTCAAAGAAAGTCAACTCCCGCCAGACGATACTCTCGGCAGCCCGCCGCCCTTAGGGTTTCGGCTGCAGTGCTATTCAAACCGTTCTATTACGCCGCGATTTGTTCCGCTGCCCGCAAGACGCGGAGAAGGTTTTGGCCTGCCACTTTCTTGATTTCCTCTTCCGTGTAGCCGCGTTTGAAAAGTTCGCCCAGCAACGCCGGATAACACGATACGTCTTGAAGGCCGGCGGGCGGATTGTCAAAGCCTTCGTAGTCGGAACCGATGCCGACATTATCAATGCCGACAACGGCGCGGATGTGATCGATGTGGTCGGCCACCTCCAATAACGTCGCCGCGCGCGGGGCCGGATGCGTTGTGCGCCATTCCGCAACCCCTGCTTTGATCCGGCCAACGTCGCCAGGATGCAGTGCGGCCAGGCGCCGCCGCTCGGCGGTGAGAGCGATCTCGTCAAAACGGTCTGTCTCTGTCAAGAATTCCGGGATGAACGTCACCATGACCAGCCCGCCGTTGGCAGCCACCAATTTCAAAATGTCATCGGGAACGTTGCGGGGGTGGTGGCATAACGCGCGGGCGGAGGAGTGGGAGAAAATGATCGGGGCCTTGGAGACTCTCAGCGCGGCGGCCATCGTTTCGTCGGAAACATGGGAGAGATCAACGAGCATCCCCAGAGTGTTCATTTCGCGCACGACATCTTCGCCAAACCGGGTCAGACCGTGATGGGCCGGCTCATCGGTGCCAGAATCGGCCCATTCATTGTTCGTGATGTGAGTGAGAGTCATGTAACGCGCCCCCAACGCGCTCATCATGCGCATTGCCCCAATCGAGTTGCCAATCGAGTGGCCTCCCTCCAAGCCAATAAGCGAGGCGATTTTCGCCTCGCGATGAATGCGGACGATGTCGTCGGCGGTGAGAGCCAATTCCAGGTCTCGCGGATACCGCGCAATCAACCGATGAACCACGTCGATTTGTTCCAGGACAGCTGTCACGGCCGACCCGTTGGTCAGTTCCGGCGGGACATAGACCGACCAAAATTGGCCGCCGACTCCCCCGGCCCTCAGACGCGGCAGATCAGTCACCAATCCCGACGGGCGGGTGTTGCCGGACAGATCGATGGCGTCAAGTTGATTATTGGCGGTCCTGCGAAATTCCCATGCCAGATCGTTGTGGCCGTCGATGAGCGGAGATTCGCGGAGAAGGCGGCGGATGGTTTGCCGGGTTGAGATGTCAGAGGTCTCACTGGAGCTCTCCTCTCCCGAAGTCGTGGATTTTGCGCGCATGGCATTCGCGACGAGATTCTACTCGTCGGCCGCGGCCAGTTTGGCCAGGACGCTGAAATCCTCAAGGGTCGTGGTGTCGCCTTTGACCTCGCCGCCGCAGGCAATTTGCTTGAGCAGGCGGCGCATGATTTTGCCGGACCGGGTTTTGGGGAGCGCCTCGGCAAAACGAATGTCGTCGGGCTTTGCGACCGGGCCAATTTCCCGCGCGACGTGGCTGCGAAGCTCGTCGCGAATGGATGCGACCGGGGAAATGCCGGACTTCAAAGTGACGAAGGCGACCAGGGCCTGGCCTTTGAGGTCGTCGGGACGGCCGACGACGGCGGCTTCGGCCACTTTCAAATTGCTGACCAGGGCGCTCTCGACTTCGGCGGTGCCGATGCGATGGCCGGCGACATTGAGGACGTCATCGATGCGTCCGACGATCCAGAAATAGCCGAGCTTGTCCTGGCGGCAACCGTCGCCGGTGAAATAGCTGCCCGGGACCTCCGTCCAGTAGGTTTCAAAAAAACGCTTCGGGTCGCCCCAAACGCCGCGCAACATACCGGGCCACGGCTTGCGAATCACCAGCTTGCCGCCGGAATTTTTCGGGACCGGATTGCCCTGGTCATCGACCACTTCGGGAACGATGCCAAAAAATGGAAGTGTGGCCGTGCCGGGTTTGGCGGGCGTCGCGCCCGGCAGGGGAGTAATCATGATGCCGCCCGTTTCGGTCTGCCACCAGGTATCGACAATGGGGCAGCGATTATGGCCGATAACCTCCCGGTACCACATCCACGCTTCCGGGTTGATCGGCTCGCCGACGGTGCCCAGGAGGCGAAGGGAACTCAGGTCGTGTTTGTCCGGCCATTGTTTGCCCCATTTCATAAAGGCGCGGATGGCGGTGGGCGCGGTGTACAGGATGGTCACGCCGTGCCGGGTAACGATCCGCCAGAAACGGTCCGGCTCGGGATGGTTCGGGGCGCCTTCATACATCAGACTCGTCGCGCCGTTGGCCAGCGGGCCGTAAACGACGTAACTGTGCCCGGTGACCCAGCCGATGTCGGCGGTACACCAATAAACATCCTCCGGGCGAAGGTCGAAGACGTATTTGGTCGTCATCGCGGCGTAAAGAAGATAGCCGGCGGTGGTGTGGAGGATGCCCTTGGGTTTGCCCGTCGAGCCGCTGGTGTAAAGAATAAACAAGGGCGATTCGCTGTCCAGCTTTTCGGCCGGGCAGACCGCATCGACATACTGCAATTCGCGATGCCACCAGACGTCGCGCCCTTCCTGGATTTGAATCTCCTGGCCGGTGCGGCGCAGGACGATGACCTTTTTGATCGAGCGGGCCAGAAGGTTGCCGGCGGCGTCTTTGAGCGCGAGGGCTTCGTCAACACTTTTTTTGAGCGGCACGACGCTTCCCCGGCGGTAACCGCCGTCGGCGGTGATGACCAGTTTTGCCTGGGAATCGAAAATGCGGTCCGCCACGGATTGCGCGCTGAAACCGCCGAAGACGACCGAGTGGACGGCGCCGATGCGGGAGCAGGCGAGCATGGCGATGGCGGCTTCCGGGACCATCGGCAAATAAATGATGACGCGATCACCTTTTTTAAGTCCATTGCGTTTGAGGACGTTTGCAAAAAGACAGACCTCGTGGTGGAGTTGCCTGTAGGTGTATGTGCGCTCGTGGCCCGGCGCGCCGGGACCGGCGGGTTCTCCCTCCCAGATCAAGGCCGCCTTGTTGGCCGTCGGGGTGCCCAGGTGGCGGTCCAGACAATTATAACTGACGTTCAATTGTCCGCCGGCGAACCACTTGGCGTCCGGCAATTTCCATTGGAGGACGTGTTTCCACGGCTTGAACCACGCCAGTTCTTCCCTGGCCTGACGCGCCCAGAACTTGAGGGGTTGGCGGATCGATTCGTCGTAAAGTTTGCGATACTGGGCGAGCGAGGAAATCCGCGCGCGCTTGGAAAAGGATTTGGGCGGCGGAAAGACGCGCTCCTCGCGAAGCACCGATTTGATATTGGCTGAGACGGCGGACGATGATGTTAAGGCCATAAACGGTAAATGCTGATACGTCGTGGGATTGTAATTGCCCGCGATCGATATTCAATGACCAAAGAATTATTTGGGCATCGAGCGCGTCGAGAGCATGCGATTGCCCCGTTGGACCCTTGGCCAGACTTCAGCCTTCATTTTGCCGGCACCGGCTTCTTTTCATAAAAAACCACGCCCCCGCGGCGGATGTGCTCAATGAGATCGCCGTGCGTGATTTGGGAAAGGATGGAAAGATCAAAGCGGTACGGAAGCTGCCCATCCTCAAGCTCATCTTGAATCCGGCCCAGTATTTTCTGCGTCAACCCGGCGCCCAGCAGCGTGAGATCGACATCCGAACCCGGTTTGTAATCCCCTTTCGCGCGGGACCCGTAGAGAATTGCCTTGTCCACCTCCGGGAAGCGCGAGAGAGCCTCGTGGATTTGCGCCATCGTTGCGTCTGTCAGTCCGTGGTTGGCGCTCATGCTTCCTCGCGTTCCAGTTCCATGAACCTTCCTTGGAATTTCTCAAACTCCGGAAGATAGCTGGAGGTAATCGCGTTGGCAATTGCCTCGGCTGTCTGGTAGTGGTACAGTTTGGTGCCAGAAAAAATTAAGGTCGATTGGCCGTGATTTGTTTTGGCGCAACCGCTTCAATCGCCAACTGCCCGATTGAAGGAGGCAAAGCGCGTTTTTGGCATTGAGAGCCGATGTATTTGGGGAATTTCTCAGTGAAATAAGTGTTTCTCAGCCATCTCCTAAATTCACCCAATGCAGTATCAGGATATGCCCAAGGCAATTGTGGGTTTGATTTGGATTGAGGAAAATAATCCGGGTAGTTGTGCTCGTACGGAACCCGGCGGCCAAATTTTTCGTTGAACTCTTGTTCATTCCAATGCTTGCCCCAGCTTATTCCGACGCTGATGTCTGGCACGGTCTTGTCATCAACTGGAACTTCGGATTGAATCATTGCAATCACCATTTCCGCGATTTCCTTGAAAACACCGAAATATCCATCCGGCACAGAATTGTAGGTTAACGAAACCCGGTCGTGAAATTGCTTCCACGACAACGGCACTTGGTTTCTAGGGTCGTAACCAAGCTGAACATATATAAAAGCTCGCAGTGACGACCTAGCGAGCAGGCGATAATTGCTCTTGGCGTGATCGCGGATTGGTGACGCATCAAACGCGTAGTACTCAAGAAACGCCATGCAGACCGCCTCTGGATACGCGTGGTGCTTACTTCCTTCCACTTCAATCGGTATAAAAAGAGGCTTTCCTAAATAGCCTTGGTCGGCAAGCAGGTTGGCTATTTTTTCCCCACGCGGATTGAACTGTTGTGAATTCCACTCGGTGACAAAGTCTCTAAGGGTAGTTTCTCCGATTCCACACATTCTCGCGAGTCCCCTTCCAGTGAGGTAGGGCGTCCCATCCTCCAATACGCCCATTCCAACGCCATCAATTTCAATTTCCTTAGCGGATTTAATGTTAAAGACAGTTTGCACCTGCATTGATGGGGTGCGCGGTTTAGAGGCGTGATTCATACGTAATATATTGAATTATAAGTGGTTAACAGTGCGCGGTTGGGGCAATTTTTTGAGGGTCTAAATAATCAGCCGTATAATTTCTTCTAAAGTCCATACATGGTCGGAAACGCCAGCGGCCATTGCCTGGGTGATTCTCAAAGTCTGATGGATTCTGGCGAAGTTGTAAAACATAAAATGAAGGGCGACCGCAGCTTCGTGGTTCTCAACTTTCTTTGAAAACGCGTTCGTAAGGCGAGTAAACCGGCGCATGGACATACGCATGGTGAGGTTCTGGCGTTCAGTGTGACTCGTGGAAATATGCCGATAAACCGGCTGGCCAGAAATGACCGCTTTCCGCGCTCCCATGCATTGCGCTGGACTATAGCGAATCTCGGCGTTGCTCTTTGCGCCAGCCTCGCTCCCGTAAATCTTAACCAGTTGCGCGTAGTCGATCTCAGACCCAAAGGCGCTCTCAACGGCAGGGCGATAAGGGCCGTGCCCGTCTGTGGTCAATTGGACGCGGCTGGCGAGCCGTCCCTGCAAATCGTGCATGAAGTGATAAGCCGCGCTCGCATCGCGACTGCCAACATACCAGCACGGGATGAGCTTGGTTCGCGAGCAAAGCGCCGTCCAAGTCCAAACGTCGCCCCAGCCTTGGACTTTTTTCTCTGGCGTGGTGTTCTTTTCTTTCGCGCCACAAAAAGCCCAAATTTCGTCGCATTGCATCGGGCCAATCTCAAGATTGCGGAAAGCCTTGTCCTGATACGCGGAGCACGCCGCGCCGAGTTCAACGAGCAATTTTTGAATCGTTGTGCGGTGGATACCCGTCATACGCACAGTTGAGCGCAATGAGTTGCCCTCAACCAAACACGCAACCACCCGGACTTTTTCTTCTGTGCTTAATTTATTCATGCGTCCAATATGCTTGAGCGGTCAAGCAATGTCAAGAGTCTTTTGAAAGGGCCATGCAAGTTTTTATGCTTGCACGGCTTGGACTGATTTAATGGCAAAAGCCCACGATCCGATTATTCAAAAATCGGAAATGCTTTCGCCGTCCTGGGGTAGATGATGGCACCCGTTTTCGGATGCCTAATCCACCTTACGAATCGCACCGGCCCATTGCGGGGCTGGCGCTGGCGAGAATACCTCTTTTTCAAGGGTAATCCTTTCGTTTTTAAATCCCTGTTGACACCCGGGGCGTTTCGCGTCATATTGACGCCGATATGAGACGCTAACCGGTTCCCTTTGGCGGGGATTTTCTCGCCGGGAAACTTGTTGCAGCGGTGCAATTACCAGTTGCACCGCGAATTTAAGTTACGATATAAAGTCTTGAAGGCCAACAAGATCGGATTCTCTTGTTGGCCTTCTGATTTTTAGCTTTCGCTTTGATTCCCTCCATTGTTGGTTGTCGGTTTGCAAAATTCCAAGAGACCGAATACGTCCGGCAGTGCTGTGCTTGCAAATATTTTGCCGTCTTTTGCGTACTGCCTTAGGGAGCCGCGAAGCGATTTTTTCTTTTCCTCCCCCATCACGCCAAGGCCTTCCATAATTTCTTCAAGCGTTAGAGGCACACCCTTGGCCTTCATAAGCTTTTCAACCCTAAACAGTTCACTCGTTATTCTAAGCGAGAACTGCTTGTCCGGTTTGGTCAAAATTCGTTTAATTTCCTCCAAAGCAGATTTTTCGGCTTTTATCTCGGTGAATGATCTATGAATGTCTAATTGCTCGGTTCGTTCTTGCTCGATCTTCTCTTCAATCTTTTTGGCAACATGGCCACCGGGAGGTAACGTTTGCAGGGCGTCTTGGAATACCTTAACCCTAGCCTGAGAGCCTATCATTGCCGACATGCGGTCGGCTAACCGCTGACTGGCGATTTCGATCTTCTGCTCAGTGGATTTTAAATCCATTCTTGGACAATAAGGTGGAAAACGGATTACTGCAACTAAAAAAGATGGAATTTTATCCGCCAAATATGGGGATAAACCTTGCTTGAGCGGTTATGGATGGAAACAGGTTAAAGTTTTACCTACGCTTGTTCTTCCAACGAGATATGGCGGCATTTCGAGCAATAGTTTTTCGCTGTTCCGAGGATAGTTTAGCGGCTCTAGCCTTTCCCCCTCTCAACCCACCAAGCCTGCCAAGCGCAACCGCTGCAAGATTCTTGATTTGTCCGTGCGTCTGGACTGGCGGCGGTGCCTGATCTTGGCTTGTGACCTGTTGGACGATTGAAAATGCAGTCTCGTTTAAATCCTTGCTTGAACGCTTAGGCATCGCGCAACATTGCGCGGATTCGGGCGGGATGCAACCTCAAATTCAGGGTTTCAGGAGGCAAACTGTACCACTACCGGCTGTCTTGAAATCGTAAGTGTGCGTGGACTTGTTGCGGCTCTGGATCATCTCCATCCAGACCTCGCCGTTCCCGATCAGGCTGGCGGCGAAGGCCTGGCGGGTAACGTCCTTGGAGCCGAAGAGATTGGCCGCGCCGCGCGCTTCAAGGAAATCCTTGAGCGTATTCCACGCAAACTCATGGGTGAATTCAAAGGCTTGAATCAAGCCCAGCCGCTCCAACTCGGACAGGGCGCGCTGCCGCGCCAACGCCGCCGCATCTGCCAATTGCCGGAAAACCTTCTTGAAGTTCTGAAAGCGATGAATCCAGCGGACGTCTTGATTTTTCATAGATGGACTTGTCCGGTCACGACGCTGCCAGTGTAACTGACGTTGTCAGGCATTGGAAAATAAATATTCCGCGCCTATGGGATTGGAAGGGCGCATCTCGGTTTATTGCAATCGAGGAGCTAGGCCAGCGTCTTGGACATGATAAACTGGCGAAGGCGCTGGCCACGGCAATCCACCTCTTGCTCGCGTTCGGCCACAAATCCGCAGTTCTCGAAAAACGGCCTGGCGGCCACGCTGACTTCCGCGAAAAGGCGCGGCGCGGCGTGTTGCCGGAGCGTTTCTTCGGCCGCCGCAAACAACGCCCTGGCCAACCCACGCCGGGCGAAGACCGGATGCGTAAACACAAAATCGATGTGCCCCGTCCAGTCCCACACGATGAACGCCCCCGCCCTCCCCTCGCAATCCGCGATGAACGTCTGTTGCGGGGAAACGCGGGCGTGCCACTTCGCGGGATCCATGACCGCCGGCGCCCACGCGTCGAGTTGCGCCTTGTTGTAAAACGGCGCGGCCAGGACATGAATGGCCCGCTGATAGATTTCGATCAGGCTGTGGACATCGCCCGGCTCGTATTGGCGAATAACTGGCGGCGTGTTCATGGCAGGCGGAAAGAATATCGCATGAGGTTTCCCGCGACAATGCTTTGTCAAAGGGATTTGCCAAACGCGTGCCGTGGGCTAACCTAAAACGACCTTACATTATGAAGACGATGATATGGAGGTTTTTCGCCCTCATGCTGGCCAGCGCCCTGCTGACTGCCACCGCCCGCGCCAATGTCTATGCCACGGATATTAAATTCAACGGAACGCGCAGCCTGATCACCACAAACGCCGCGGGCAGTCTCACGATCAGTTACATTCTCAACGAACCGGCCACATCGGGCGCGGCAATCAACATCACGTCTGGCACCAATTTGATTCGCACGATTTCGGTGGGCCCCGGGACGAACGGAACATGGCGGGGGGCCAACCTCATGCGCTGGGACGGCTATGATGCCAACACAAACCCGGTGCCCGTCGGAAATTACGTCATCAGCATCACCGCGTCAGCCGCCGGATACACGGACTGGACGCAAATCAGCCTCGACGCGAATCCTGCCAATTATACCTATGACCCGCGCGGGGTCGCCGTCGATAACAATTCAAACAGCCTCTTCTATGGCCGCGTTTTTATCGGCAATGCCGGGACAGGGCCCAACCCCGCGACGACGCCAGGGGACAATGATACGATTCTCAAATTGAACGCCGACGGGACGTTTGCCGACGACGGCCCGGATGGGAATGGGGGGTTTGATGGAATTTTCGACGACGGCCTAAGCGATGTCCCGCAGAAACTCAGAGTAGCGGAGGATGACCGGCTTTATATGATGGATTTGACCAGTTTCGGCGAGGTTGTGGCCTTCGACATGGCGTTGAGCACGAATCAAGTGGTTTTGGACGAGAATAATTATATCAACAATCCTTATTACGGCATCCTCACCGGGGGAAGCGGCTGGTTTTCCATGGATGTCACCGACGCGGCCACCACCAATGGCCTGGTCTGGCTGGGGGAAATCGATGCCGGCGGGGCGGGTGTTTGGAACTGGCATTTGATCAGCGGCCAGGCCGATACCAACGATGAAACCGGCAACTGGGCCGTGGCCGTTGGGGGCAGTCTGAGCGTGGCGGCTTCCGGCGGGCTGATGGTTGACACTAACCTGGACATCTTCGTCGGCCAGAACCTTGCGGCCGCGGCTGAAACCAATGCCGCTTGCATGGATTTCACCAATTGGAATCGCGGAATGGCCTTTAACGGAAGCGCGGTCACCAACTCGACCGCGTGGACGGCGGGCGGTGGCGACAGCACCTTCCTCGGCGTGTACGATACAACCATCGATTCCCGTCAACGGCCCAGGTACGCCGCCTGCGCCTTAAACGGCAACCCGGTCACAAACGGAATCCGAATCCTCAACGCGCTGACCGGCGCGACAAGCGTGGCAAACCTGGACCCGACCAATCAATATTACGCTACCGCGTGGGACAACGCCGGCAATCTCTATGCGGTGACCGGTTCGGCGCATTTGCTGCGCGTTTACTCGCCGCCGTCCGGCGCCAATCAAGCGACCACGGCCGCGGCCATCCAGATTGTGGCGGGTGTTGTTTCCATCACAGACAACCACACTAGCGTGACAGTCACCCTGGTGGCATCGGAGACTAACACGGCCGCGGACTTTTCGTTCGTCAGCGCCCCCGTCATCAACGGTCCGTTCCAGACCGTGAGTAACGCAGTGGTTACACAGCCCAAGCCTTATTTGTTCGAATTTACCGCCCCTGTAAACGGCCCGGAGCAGTTCTATGAAATCATCCCGGTCTCGAATCAGTGACGCGGCGCTGGTTTCCGGCACAGCAGGGTCTGGCCCGGTTCCAAGGCGCAGAATTGTTCCGGCGCAAGGCCCTTTTCGGCGCGGGCGCGCTCCAGCCACTGCACCGGTTCGTCAATAGGCTCATCAGTCAATTGAAAAGTGCCGAAGTGCATCGCGATGCTTTGGCGCGCGCCGACATCCAAATGCGCCTGCACGGCCTCCGCCGGGTCCATGTGAACGGGGCTCATGAACCAGCGCGGCATGTAGGCCCCAATCGGAATGAAGGCGAGGTCCAGCCCGGGAAAGCGCCGCCCAATGTCCCGGAAAAGTCCGGCATAACCGGAATCGCCCGCGAAATAGACTCGCCAACCTTCCGTCTCCAGAACGAAACCGCCCCATAAGGTGCCGTTGCGGCCCCACGGCCGCCTGCCGGAAAAATGTTGGGCCGGCGTCATTGTGACCGTTGTGTTGTCATTGACGCGATGCGATTGCCACCAATCCAGTTCCACCGGCGCATCTATTTTTAGCGAGCGCAAAATCGCCCCGTTATTCAACCCGCTGACGAACAGCGGATGGAATGCCTCGCGCAGGCGGCGCAACGCATGGATGTCCATGTGGTCATAGTGGTCATGGCTCAGCAGCACCAGGTCGATGCGCGGGAGTTGCTCGAAGTTCAGGCCCGGGGGGCGCACCCGCTTTGGCCCCGCCCAACTGACCGGGCTGGCCCGCTCTGAAAATATCGGATCCATCAGGACGGCAGAGCCGGAAAATTGCAGGAGGAAACTGGAATGGCCGATAAAAGTCACCGCCAAATCCCCTGGGGCGACAGAGGCGGGCGGAGGGGGATGTGAATTGTTCGCGGCGGGCGCGAGCCAGGGCTTGGGACGGCGGCGGAAAATCCAGCGAAGAAGGCCGCCGAAGGACGGTTTGAAGGCACCTTCGAGATTGCGGAACTTCGTTCCGATGTGGTGCTCTGGCGGCATTGGAGCCGGATTGGCGAAATGGGATGGAGATTAGGAAAAGAACCAAGGATTCTTTTCCCGTTTCCAATCCGCAGCGCGCAGATGTTATTGCTTCGTGGCGATTTCGCGCTCGCGGTCTTCCATCGCGGCTTTGCGCGAGAGACGCACGCGGCCCTTTTCATCGACGCCGAGGCACTTGACCCAGATTTCGTCGCCCATCTTGACGATGTCCTCGGTTTGCTTGACGCGAAAATTGGCCAGTTCGCTGATATGCACCAAGCCGTCCCTGCCCGGGAGAAACTCGACGAACGCGCCAAATTCCTTGATGGTGACGACCTTGCCCCTGTAGATTTTGCCGATCTCGGCCTCGGCCGTCATGCCTTCGATGGCGTCCTGCGCGATCTTCATTCCTTCTGCGGAAACGGAATATATATTGACCATGCCATCGTCATCGATATT
Organism: Vulcanimicrobiaceae bacterium; assembly: GCA_035511075.1. GTDB lineage: Bacteria > Verrucomicrobiota > Verrucomicrobiia > Limisphaerales > Palsa-1400 > DATAUD01. Next base: position 23,081 of record DATKFW010000154.1, on the reverse strand, counting down.
GATTTCGCATCCGGATTCCTCGACGAGGCGTTTGATGTTCTTGCCGCCGGGGCCGATAAGGGCGCCGATTTTTTCGGGATTGATGCGCACCTGGACGATGCGGGGCGCGTATTTGCTCATTTCCTTGCGCGGAGCGTCGATCGTCCGGGCCATGTCCCGCAGGATGGAGAGCCTGGCCACACGCGCCTTTTCCAGCGCCTCGGCAATGATGTGGTGGGGCAAGCCGCGCAGTTTCAGATCGAGTTGAAAACCGGTTATGCCATTTTCCGTTCCGGCGATCTTGCAATCCATGTCGCAGAATGCGTCCTCCCAGCCGATGATGTCGGTCATCAATTTGTAGGCGCTGATTTTGTCCAGGTCATCGTGCTCGGTGCAGATGCCAATGCTGATGCCGGCCACGGGACGCGTCAGAGGGACGCCCGCGTCCAGCAACGCCAATGTGCCGCCGCAAACCGTCGCCATTGAAGTGGAGCCATTGGATTCCATGATTTCGCTGGTGACCCGCACGGCATAGGGATACGTGGCCAGGGGCAGCATCGGTTCGATGGATCGTTCGGCCAGGGCGCCGTGGCCGATCTCGCGCCGGCCCGGGCCGCTGATGCGGCCGGTTTCGCCGACGGAATAATTGGGGAAATTATAATGGAGGATGAATTTTTTTTGCGTTTCTCCGCCGGTGTAGGAATCGAATTCCTGGGCGTCTTCGGTGGTGCCGAGGGTCACCAGGGTCACGGCCTGCGTTTCGCCGCGGCTGAACAGAGCCGAACCGTGCGCCCGGGGCAAGATGCCCACCTCGCAGGTGATCGGGCGGATTTCGTCGAACCCGCGTCCATCCAGGCGTTTGTTGTCCTGCATGATCAACCCGCGAACGGCTTCCTTCTGAATGTAATAGAACGCCTCCCGGAGGACGTTATCGGTCACTTTTTCCGCGCCGAATTTTTCCACGAGTTTCGCGCCAACCTCGTCGGTGACGGCTTTGACGGCCGCCTCGCGATCGAGCTTTTTGTGCGTCAACAGGGCCGGGACCATTCTGCCGCCAGCCAATAGTTTGGCTTCCGTCAGGATGTCATCCGGCACGACGCTTACAGTAATGGCGCGTTTCTTCTTGCCGCCGCGGGCCGCCAATTCCTTTTGCGCCTGGATCAGCGGCAGGCAGCATTCCTGCCCGAATTTCATTGCCGCCACAAAGTCGGCCTCGGAGATCTCTTTTGCCGCTCCTTCGAACATCACCACTTCGGTCTCATTGCCGACGTAAATGATGTCCATGTCGGTTTCGAGCATCTGGCTGTGAGTCGGGTTGGCGATGAATTGTCCCTTGACGCGCCCGATTCTAAGGGCCCCCAATGGGCCGTCCCAGGGAATATCGCTGACCGCCAGCGAGGCTGAAGCGCCGACAATGGTGAGAATGTCCGAATCGTTTTCGCCATCGGCACTGAGAAGAACGCTTTGCACCTGGACTTCATTGAACCACCCTTTTGGGAAGAGGGGGCGGATGGGGCGGTCGGTCAAACGGCTGGTGAGAATCTCCTTTTCCGTCGGGCGGCCTTCGCGTTTGAAATAACCGCCGGGAAATTTGCCCGCGGCGGCGGCTTTTTCACGGTAATCGACCGTCAAGGGGAAGAATTCCTGGCCGGCCTTGGCCTTGGTTGCGGCGACGCTGGCCACCAGGACGATTGTCTCTCCCAATTGGACCGTTACGGCGCCATCGGCTTGTTTGGCGAGCTTGCCGGTTTCGATAATGATTTGATTGCCTCCCACGAGGGCTGTGACTCTTTCTGACATAATTTTGTGTTGAAATCCGCGGGCTTCGAGGAACTTCAATCAGAATCCATTGGGGAATCCCGGGCGGGGATTTGGATGCTGATTGAAATTACCCAAGTCAACGGAACTTTTCCGCGAAGTTACTGCTGCGCGCTGGGCCGTTCGCGTTTCCGGGCCAATGCGTTGATCGGACCATTTCCATGGTCGGGTATGGAAGCTCGCAAAGGAGAAAAAGTTGTCAGTGGCGGAGTTTAAGCTTCTTGGTGACCGATTGATAACGTGCCAGGTCGGTATGATGGAGATAATCCAACAACGTGCGCCGCTGACCGACCATTTTCAAGAGGCCACGGCGGGAGCTGTGGTCTTTGCTGTTTTTCTGCAAATGTTCAGTCAAGTGATTGATTCGCTCGGTCAAAAGAGCGACCTGCACGTCAGCGGACCCTGTGTCCTTCTCGTGCAGTTGGAACCCTGCTATCGTCTTTCCTTTTTCCATATTCTCTTCGATCAATTTCTAGTGAACGAACACATTAGGTTTGAACCCGACTCATGTAAAGTCCTTTTTTCGCGCCTTTTGCGACGCCTGATCAAGGGTCAATTGAGATGATGGGGCGAACGCGACGGCGTTTCCCGTGGGCGAATTTTTAGCTCGAGCAACTCGGTGCGGCGCAGGACGGTAATCGGAGATTCGACGCCGATTTCGCGGGCCACCAACCGCCGTTGGAGTTCATCAATGCTGCTGACCGGTTCGCCTTGAAAAGCGACCAAAACGTCTCCCTCCCGCGCCTGGGCCAGGGCGGCGGGGCTGCCCGGCTCGATCCCCAGGATCAAAATGCCCTGGTTCTGGAGACGATGGAAACGGGCGATGCGCGGGTGAATCGGCGCCGTCTGCCCCATGATGCCGATCCAACTGCGCCGAATGAATAGGTCCTTGATGAGCCAAGCCGCGACCAGTTCAGCCGTATTGCTGGCGATGGCAAAACAAATGCCCTGGGCGGACTGGATGATCGCCGTATTGACGCCGATGACCTCGCCGCGCGAGTTGACCAGCGGGCCGCCGGAGTTGCCGGGATTCAAGGCGGCGTCGGTCTGGATAATGTTGTCGATGAGACGGCCCGATTGCGAGCGCATGGACCGGCCCAAAGCGCTGACGACGCCGGCGGTGACGGTTTGTTGAAATCCAAACGGGCTGCCGACGGCAATGGCAATCTGCCCGACCCGCAGTTTGCGCGAATCACCAAAGCGAATGAACGACAGATTGGGGGCGTCGGTCCGGATCACGGCCAGATCGGACTCCGGATCGTCGCCGATAAGCCGCGCGGGAGAAACGCGGCCGTCCGCCAGCGTCACGTCGATGCGCTCAGCGCCATGGACAACGTGGCTGTTGGTAACAATGTAACCATCGGGCGCGACGATAAAGCCCGAGCCGCCGGCCTCCTGGCCGCGCCGCACGCGGATATTGACCACCGCGTGGCCGACTTTTTCGGCGACGCCGGCGATGGTTTGGGAATAGGCGTCCAGCAGCTCGTCGTCATTGGCGGGATGGAGAAGCGGCTCGGTGACCGGCGCCGCCGGTTCCATCCCCCTTCCGCCCTGATAAATCTTTCGAATTTTCATCTTTCTAGAGAAACATGGGGCAACATTCAAAATATTCAACCTGGGTTGGTATCGTTCGGAAACGCAGATTTCCCTGGGGGGCTTGTTGCGATCTGTTTGATCAGTTTGCGGTTTGCAGCCGGTAAAATCTGGCGCCGCCCAGCCCGCCGCTGCCGGTACCGTCGTCGGTGAAGGCAAAGGCGCCGTTGGTCGAAGTGATGATGTTGGTGAAAGTTATCCAGCCGGTCAAAATGTTGGTGGAGTAAGCAACTTGATAACTGCCGTTGGCCGGCGCGCTCCACGAGAAGCTGAATGTCTTTGTGGTCATTACCAGCGAACCGGGATCAATGACCGGTGTGATAGCGAAGGCCGAGCGCATCTTGACGACGGTGTAGGGATTCCACGTGGACATGGTGTAATAAATGAACAGCGTGCTGTTGGCGATGCGAGTGAAACGCTCGATCATGATCGGGGCGAAATCACCGCCGGCCGTCGTAGCGGCGATGTTGTCGCCGATGACGGGACCGGCCAGCGCAGCGTCGTTGGTGACGCCGGGATTGTAGATGAAAACGCCATATCCATCGTCGCGGATTTTGTTGAAAATGAGTTGGGGCGTGGTCCACGGCCCCCACGGCTGGGGCGCGCAGGAAAAATAAACTCCAGTAGTGTGAAGCTTCGGTGTATCGGCGGAACGACCGCCGTCGTAGGTCATCAGCCACAAATTAAGGTTGGTCGAATAGATCACCGACACATTGCCGACGGTGCCGGAATCATTGGGCCACGCCGGCCCGTTGGTCGGGTTGTCTTGCACCACGGGGAAGCAGTTTGATTCCGAGTTGCTCCACATCGGCTGGCCGTTTGTAAGCCCCGCGAAATAAAGCGTCCCGTCTCCGCTGACAAAATTCGCCGTGGGAACCTTGCACAAAAATACATCCCCAGCCCGGTATTCCCCCGCGCCAAAGATCATGACGTTGGTGCCGTATTCGTGCATGGAAACGAGAATGAAATGCCCCTGCAACGGACTCCTGGCGTCAATGTTCGTGCTCAACATCGAGACGGTGCGGTTTGTAACAAAGATGTTTGTGACGATGGTGTTGGTGGAGAACGCCAGGTCCTCGTGAAACGTCACCAACACCGAGTAATCATTTGTTTCCGGATCGGCCAGACTTGTATCCGAACCGGTATTGCAGACCAGGAAATCGCCATTGGGCAGGCTGATGCCGGAATTGGGAACGTCGTCCGGCCCCATTTTGATTCCCGACGGCTGGACGAACAGAGGCGTGAACTGCGAGGGCGGCGTGTTCGTGAAAAAATTGAGCAGCAATGGGGTTTCGCCGTCGGTGTTGGTCGACCACGCCAATGGGTCGGCGGCGTGATAATTAATGGTCGTGGTATCCTCGCTGATCGTGTCGCCAAAAAGGAAGATCAGTTTGCCGTTGTCCTCAAAAGAATAACCGAGGCCGTTTCCCAAAATGTGAAACCGCGCTACCGTCTGGCTCGCCGTCAGATTGGTGATGCCGACAGCCAAGTCCGCCCAGTCATCATCGCCGATGATCTGCTCGAGTTTGACTGAGGAATTGGTGATCCAGGTCAGCGTTGGCGGGGGCTGGCCGAAAGTCGGTTCACAGGCCGCTGTGGTGGCCAAAAGGACTGCAAGTCGAAGAGGCATCTTCGAGCGACGCACTCGCATAACCTTTCCGCAACCTTCCAAAAACTCAATCGTGGCATCCCATAATTTCGACCGGTTTGTTTTCCGAAAGTCCATTCCCTCAAATCCTCTCGCAGCGCGGCTGGAGGGTCAATCCCATTGAAAGGGAAGACACCTCTTGCGCCATCCGAAATATTACAAATCCAGTTCGGTGTAGCGCCTAAGCAACCAACTCCTTTTTTTGAGATCGCGCGACAATAGCAAATGCAAATCATTGACAGAAAGCATGTTGCGATGCAATGAGTCTGCATTTGCGAAGTATACAATCCCGATTTCCCCTGTCACCAGTACTGGTGACTTTCACGATTGCAGGAGTACGGTAAGATGTTGGAAGGTGACAGGGCAATATGCGGGTTTCCGTGTGTGTATGATGGCGTGATGTTCCGCAGCGCCGCCCTGGGGTGGGTGAAAAGATTTAAAGTTAGTTCTCAGTCAAGAAGGCCGGGCTCAACCCGGCCTTTTTGATTTTTTACCCAGGTCCGGCCATTGCGATGCGCCAGACTCGATGTGAATCCTCAAAACCACGATAGCGAATCTCTGACGGCACAGCCTCGTAGCCGCCGCGTTTGACGAACTCCGCGGTTTCCGGTCGCTGAAACACTTCATCCGAAACGGCCAGGTCGCCGCCTTGACAGCATCCCACCATGCGGGCGGCCAGGTTGATTGTGCTGCCGAAAAAGTCGAGCTTGTCATTGGCATTGACCGCCAAGGACGGCCCGGCGTGCAGGCTGGATTTAAGAATCAGCGGCGGGTCCAGGTGCGGATTGGCTGATGGAAGCCGGCGGAAGCCCTCCTCGACGGCAGCCAGTGCCTCGTCCACCCGGCTGAATGACGCCATGACGGCATCGCCGATCGTTTTGACGACGGCGCCGTGATTGTCCGCAATCGCCTGGGTGAGCGTTGCGAAGTGGTTTCGCACCAAGGCGTAGGCCCCGGCGTCGCCGAGGTCGCGATACATCGCGGTCGAGCCGCGCAAATCGGTGAAGAGGATGACTTGCGAGCCGATGGTGACTTGTTCGGTTGGAGAAATGACTTCGCTGGCGAAGAGATCGCGAAATTGCTGCCAATTGGTCGCGCGCGCCGCGGTCAGGATGTCGTCGCTCCAGCCTACTTGCTGCCAGCTCAAGAGAACGGGAAAATTGCAGGGATTGACAACGCGTGAATGGTCCGGCGCAACGCCATCGACGTTATAACTGACTGAGAACTCCGATGCGGCGCAGGAGATCGAAACATTCTTGGCGGACTCAAGGGCGCCGGAGGGAAAGGCGAACGGTTTGCCCACTTGCGGCGATTGCAGACGAAGCGAGCGGCGGGCATCCGGCATGGGCCAAACCCGCTCTTCGCCGGGTTCGAGCCACATTTGGCAGACCACGTGGGGTCTGCCGCCCGGGCCGGCCAGGCAAAAGGTCCGGTCCTCGCGGGGGCGAATCGCGGTATTGACAGCGAATTTGAGTTCGACCGATTTGTCGAATTCGCCATCGTATTGGATCTGGCAAACGTCGCAGTGGTTGGTGCGTTTGAGATCCGCCAGCGAATTGGCGGGCGCGGCCCGCGAGGAACGGCAGTTGGGGCAGAGCACCTCCCAGCTAAAATCCAGCAACCCGCACCGGGTGGCATGAAAAAAGAGGCTCAACACATTCCACGAGTCCTCATTCCAGTCGCGGGCGATTGCCAGCGGACGCATGTGCGAGATTTCCACGTCGGGCGCCTCGCGCAAGAAGGATTCCAGGCGGCGGACCAATGGAGCGGGTTGTCCGACGCGTTCCAGTTTTTCCAGGGCCGCGCGCAAGGCCCCTTCCAGAGGCGGTTGAACAGGCAGGCGTGGAAAGGGGATTTTGACCTGGCCGCGGAGATACGACTCAGCGTCATCGAGCACCCTGGCCATCTGGCCGGACAATTTTTTAGCAAAACCGCCGCGGGCCAGCCATTTTCCTAAGACGTTGCGCGGCTCGAGTTCGGAAAATGAAATGACGTTCGTGCCGCCATCCGGCTCGGCGTGAAAATCAATTCCCATTCGCGCCTCGATGAACGGGCCGGACACAAAGAGACGGCGCACCGAATAGAATCGCGGTTCCACCCACTCGAAAGGCAGCTCGCGCCAGCGCAACCGGCCGCACGGCACCCTGGCTTCGGCGGTGATCCAACCGCCGCCTTCGGGGCGGGGCTCCGTTTGATGGGTCACCGGTGGGAGACCGAGGGCGCGATTGAGCCAATCGGTTTTGCTCAGGCATGACCAGACGGCTTGCCGCGGCGAGGAAAACTTGTGCCTGGTCTCGAGGCGGATCATTCCGCGCATTCTGCCGATTTGCAGCAGGCTCTCAACTTTGTTTTTCGGGATCGCCCTGCGATGCCGGGAGGAGTAATCTGGATTGAATGAAGATTTCCATCGTCGTGCCGGCGTTCAATGAGGAGAAGCTCATCGGACCGACTCTAGCGAGCATCGCCGAGGCGTCGGGAAAATTCGCGCAACACGGATGGGTAACCGAGGTCATCGTGTGCGATAACAATTCCACCGACGCCACGGCTGACGTGGCGCGGGCCGCCGGAGCGAAGGTGGTCTTCGAGCCTGTCAATCAAATCGGCCGCGCCCGCAACACCGGGGCGGCGGCGGCGACCGGGGACTGGCTGGTATTTGTCGACGCGGATTCGCGGCCGTCGCCGGCGCTTTTTGGGGAGGTGGCCGAGCAAATCGCCTCGGGCAAATGCCTGGGGGGCGGTTGCACGGTGCGGCTGGATGAACGGCATTTTATCGCCGATTGCGGCACCGGGCTGTGGAACATTTTGAGCCGCTTGCTTGATTGGGCGGCCGGCGCGTTCATTTATTGCGAGGCGGGCGCGTTTAGGGCGGTGGGCGGATTCAACCAGGAATTGTTTGCTTCGGAGGAGATTGATTTAAGCAAGCGCCTCAAGAAATTGGCCAGGCTGACCGGCAAGAGGATGGTCATACTGCACCGGAATCCTCTGCTGACATCGGCCCGGAAGATGCGTCTCTATTCGCGGGGCGATCTGGCGCGTTTTTTGGGAAGGGCGATATTCAGCCACCGCGCCACCATTACCAGTCGCGAAGCCTGCGCGCCCTGGTACGACGGCAGGCGATGAAGACATTTACGCCAATTCCTTGTTCCTGGACATTTCGATCAGTTCGATTTCGTAGCCTTCCGGGGCGTCGATAAAGGCAAATCCGCCGCCGCCCGGGCGCGTGGTGGGCCCGTCGGAATATTTCAAACCGAGGGAGGCCAGGTGCCTGCCAAAGTCTTCGAGGCTGTCCACTTCAAAACCCAGATGAGTGAGGTCGGGCTGGACGTGCACCGGACCGCTGGCGGGAAATGAGCACAACTCGATGAGTTCTTCGCTTTCGGGGGCCTTGAGAAACACCAGTTCGGAGCCGCGGGGCGACTTGTGGCGGCGCAATTCCTCCAAACCGAGCACGTTCTTGTAGAATTTGACCGTTCGTTCCAAATCGTCGACACGGTACCGCGTGTGATTGAGCTTCTTGACTGTCATGCGAGCATGATAAACCGGTCCCGCCGGAATGCAATGCGGGGGAAACCCCTACCCAAGACGCTTGCGTGGCGCAAGCCTTTCGTATAAACCAGCCGCATGAAAATTGACTCGGGGCCGTTCCTGGGATTGGCTGTGCTGATGACGGCGGTTAGCGCCTTCGGCCAGGTCGATCCCGACAAGCGTGAACTCGTCCAATTTGGATTCAGCCAGGCATTGGTAGGGGCTTCGCCGTTCGCCGCGTACGGATATTACTATCTTAACGAACCGAATTTTTATAAGACCAACATTACGCTCCGTATAGCCCTTGCGCCGGTGTATCTGGATTCGGAAGTGGGATTTGTCGGATTGCTGGGGCCGCACACCGATTTGGGAGTGGGCCTGGCCGGAGGCGGTTTCGCGGACAATTATTACGAATTTCGGGATGGGAAATATTATCCGGAGGAATCCTTCACGGGCTATGGCGGGGAAACATCGGTCTCGGCTTATCACTTGTTCAATCCGGGAAAACTCATCCCTTTGTTCGGGGTCTTCCGGGTCAAGGAGCATTTCTCGACTTACCAGGGGAACGATGAGCTGGGGCCGGGCTTTGTCCTGCCGCACGACCATTCGACGATCGATTGGCGGGCAGGCTTCCGGTTCGGCGGACGCGAACCGTTGTTGCACCCGGATTTGGCCATGGAACTTTCCGCGTGGTACGAGGGGCAATACCGCTCCGGCTCGGGCCCGTATGGGTACGACGGAGACCGGATATTGGAGGCCAACTCGGAATTGTATTGGGCGCGCGCGCTGCTGATTTACACGATGCCGAAGTCCAAGCAGACCATGGACCTCAACCTGTTGGGAGGGGGAAGCTGGCATGCGGACCGTTTTAGCGCGTACCGTTTGGGAGGAGATCTGCCGTTGGCGTCGGAGTTTCCGCTGACCATTCCGGGATATTTCTACCAGGAAATCAGCGCGCGAGATTTCGTTTCTTTTACGGCGCAATATACGGTGCCGTTGGACGCGTCCCATTCATGGAGCATCAGCCCCATCGGCGCGATCGCCGCGGTGGAGTACGTGCCCGGGCTGGGCCAACCCGGAGCGTTGAACTCGGGCGTCGGCGTGGGCCTTGGATACCGCTCCCACTCCGGCGTCTGGGAGGTAATGGCCAGTTACGGCTATGGATTCGAAGCTCGTCCCCTTGAAGGCGGGGGCGGCCAAACCGTCGGAATTCTGTGCCAGATCAATCTGGGCGCGAGCAACCCGGGCGGCCCGACACATCTGGACCGGTTCATCGGCTTCTTGCCGAGTCATTTATAAAACCATGACACTGGAGATCATCGGGTTTTTGCCCAATCGATCTTGTCGGCCAGGCGGCGGCGCATCCAGCCGGGACGATTGGTGGTGAGGCCGTCGATGCCCAGCGCCGCCAACTTTTGCGCCCGTCTCGGATTGTCCACCGTCCAGACATAGACTTTGAGGCCCGCCGTGTGGGCCTTGCGCACCAATGCGGCATTGACGCCGGTGTGGAGGAGATCCAGCCCGTCGAGCTTTGCCGCGAGCGCTCTTTCGATCAGGCGGTCGGCTGAGGGCTTCCTGTTCTTGTTGGCGCGCTCCCGTTGGAAGGCGGACAGCCAATAAACATCCGATTGCGGAAAAAGCGTCTTGGCTTCCCGCATCGTTTCCCAGTCAAAACCAATGATGGCGATCTGAGCCGGCGAACTCATCCGACGCACGACGGTCTGCAACGGCGGAAGAAGTTCGGGACCGCACTTGATTTCAACGAACATGCGTTTGCCCGGCGGCAGAATTGCCAGGACTTCGTCCAGGGTCGGAATTCTTTCGCGCGCCCATGCGATTCCCCGGCGTTTTCCGACATCGAGCCGTTTCAGAACGGCCAGAGGCGTCTCACGGAGGGCCAAATCGACCCCCGAGGCGCGTCGGGTCGTGGGGTCGTGCATGAGGACAATCTGGTCATCGCGCGTGAGGCGGACGTCGAATTCCACGGCGTCGGCGTCCTGCTCGAAGCCGAGCCGGAGCGAGGCCAGCGTATTCTCCGGCGCGTCACGGGATGCGCCGCGGTGCGCGATGATTTCCACAAGGCTGGGGGCTATTTGCCAACGGAGGAGGAATCGACCGGAGCGTTGGTTTGCTGGCCGGCGAGGGCGCGGTCGAGATTTTTTGCGATGCGATTTTTCAGGACTGCATAGGCCTGGTTGGTCACACCGTTGAGGCGCATCCGCGCTTCATCGTATCGGCCCAGTTTCAGGTCGATGCGCGCCAAATGGATGTAAACGCCTTCGCGCTCGTCCTCATCATGGGCAATCTTGAGGGCGTCAGTCCAGGCGTCCAGGCCGTCTTTCCAGCGTGGAGGATTGGTGCCGTAAAAGGATTCGGCGTAATCGCTGAAGAGCACAAAATCGTCCGGGTCCAGCTTGATGGCCTGGCGGTAAAGGTCCAGCGCCTTGTCGTAGACCTGCTGCTCGGTGAGGTGGAAGTATTGGCCGGCATCGGTGCGGAACAAATAAACGGTGACGGCCAGATTGTGATAGTACACCGACTGATTGGGGTCCAGTTCAATGGCTTTGGCGTAGTATTCGAAGGCCTTTTGGACCGGACCGCGATGGCCGTAGTAGTTGGCGAGGTTGTTCCACGGGGCGGGGTTGGTCGGCGCGAGTTGGCGGGCGGTTTCCCAATGCTTGACGGCGCCGTCTTCATCGTGGGTATCGTTGAGAAAGCTGCCAAAGGCCAGTTGAGCGTTGACGTATTCGGGATGCCGCTGGAGGAAGCCTTCGTATTCGCTTCGCACGCCGTCCAGACGCTGCTGGATGCGCAGGTGCAGGGTAAGTTTGGGATCGGCTCCGGCGGCCTTGTCGAAGGCCTCGGCATCGTCGGACCAGCGCAAAATGTCCTTTTCGGCGGTGTCGTCATCGAGGAGAATTTTATAATATTCGTTCTCCACGGGGTCATTGGTATTGACGACTGAGATGGCGATGCCGGTTTTTTCGGCGACAAGGTTGCTCACCGCCTGCGGCGGATTAGTCGAGAGCACGGCGCTCAGAAGGCCCACCAATAAATCAGTCACAACGAAATGATAAGTCCGACGGCGCAGAAGCGCAAATCAGATCAGACTTCTTCGACAGCCGGACCATGAGAATCGTTCAGCCGGCGCAAAACCAAATCCGCCGGAGCGACGGAGATACAGAAAGGGACTGTCCATCGCGCTTACTTTTGCAAATTGAACTTCCGGCGCCGATTGTTTTTAATAGGAACTGTTGAACTTGAGCCGGGCTGTTTTTCTGGATCGTGACGGGACGCTAATCGAGGAAAGGGAATACCTGTCCCGGCCCGCCGATGTCGCGCCTTTTCCGGGCGCGGGCGGCGCCCTGCGATCGCTCCAGAGCGCCGGGTTCAAGTTGTTTATCGTTTCCAATCAATCCGGCGTTGGGCGCGGTTATTTCACGCTGGAGGACGTCGCCAGGGTCAATGCGCATCTGATTGGTTTGTTCGCGGGAGATGGGGTGCGATTTGAAAAAATTTACGTCGCGCCGGAAGCGCCCGAACAGCCCAGCCGCGGACGCAAGCCTTCGCCGCAGTTCCTCTTTGATGCGCGCGACGAATTCGGCCTGGACCTTTCCGCCAGCTTCCTCGTCGGTGATAAGTGGAGCGACCTGGAATGCGGTTGGAGTGCGAGCGTCAAAAGGTGCGTGCTGGTTCGCACCGGCTACGGGCGAAAGGTCGCGCTTGAGAATGCGGCGCGATTGGAAGCGGCCGTCGTGGTGGACGACCTTGGCGCGGCGGCCAAGTGGATCCTAGAAATGACATGAAAATTGCCGGCATCATTCCCGCGCGTTACGGTTCGAGCCGCTTTCCGGGGAAACCGCTGGCGCTCATCGCGGGCAAACCGCTGATCGGCCACGTGGTTGAACAGTGCCAGAAAGCCCGTAGTTTGAGCGAAGTGATCGTTGCCACGGATGACACGCGAATTTGGGAGGTGGCACAGGGTTATTGCCGCGCGGAGATGACCGCGTCCGAGCACGCCAGCGGGACGGATCGGATTGCGGAGGTGGCGCGGGATTGCGCGTGTGACGCGGTGATCAATATCCAGGGCGACGAACCGCTGATCGATCCGCAGATCATCGACGCGGTTGCCGCCGCGTTGTCCACGGCAGAAATGTCCACCGCCGCCGCGCCGATCGAGCAGGTGAGCGAGTGGGAAAATCCGAACGTGGTAAAAGTCGTTGTCAACGGCGCCGGACGGGCGTTATATTTTTCACGGCGCGCCATTCCATATGTGCGCGCCGCCGCCGCCGGCGCCGAGCAGTTGGCGGCGTTTCCGTTTTTGAAGCATTTGGGCATTTACGGGTACCGGCGCCAGACGCTGCTGCGACTGGTGAAATTCCCGGTTTCTCCGCTGGAACGGGCGGAGAAGCTCGAACAGTTGCGCGCGTTGGAGAACGGCGTCCAGATCGCGGTGGTGCGCGTGAGCCACGACAGCATCGGAGTGGACGTTCCAGCGGACGTCAAACGCGTCGAAGAAATGTTAAAGAAGCGCCAATGAAATTCATATTTGTCACCGGGGGGGTGGTCAGTTCACTGGGCAAAGGACTGACGGCGGCGGCCCTGGGCACGTTGCTGGAAAATCGCGGGCTCAAAGTGACGCTGCAAAAATTCGATCCCTATCTCAACGTCGATCCGGGCACGATGAATCCTTACCAGCATGGGGAGGTCTATGTGCTGGATGATGGAGCGGAAACGGATTTGGACCTCGGGCATTACGAACGTTTTACGCATTCCAAGCTCAGCCGCATGAACAACCTGACCAGCGGCCAGGTTTATCAGACCGTATTAGACAAGGAACGGCGGGGAGATTATTTGGGCAAGACCGTGCAGGTCATTCCGCACATCACCGATGAAATCCAGCACCGCATCCATCTCATTGCCGACCAAACCAAATGCGATGTGGTTATCACCGAAATCGGCGGCACGACGGGCGATATCGAGGGACTGCCATTTTTGGAGGCGATCCGGGAGTTCGCCCTGCGCGTGGGCTATAACAATGCCATTTTCATGCACGTCACCTACGTGCCGTTCATCAAGGCGGCGGGCGAATTAAAGACCAAACCAACCCAGCAATCGGTGGCCAAGCTGCGTGAAATCGGAATTACTCCGCACATCCTGGTCTGCCGTTGCGAGCTGCCGCTTGAAAACGAGTTGCGCGAAAAAATATCCCTCTTCTGCAACATCGCGCAGGAGGCGGTGATCGAGGAAATCGACGTTGAACACACAATCTACCAATTGCCGCTGATGCTCCAGCGCGAGCGGGTCGACGACCTGGTTTGCCGGCTGCTGCATCTGGACACGCCGCCGGCCAACATGTCTCATTGGCAGGAGATCGTCCGCAAACTGATCGCTCCGCGGCATCGCGTCCGCATCGGCGTGGTCGGCAAATACATCGAACTGCACGACGCCTACAAATCGGTTTACGAAGCCATCACGCACGGCGGTGTGGCCAACGATTGCGGCGTCGAGATTGAAAAAATCGAGGCCGAATCGATCGAAAAATTCGGGCCTGAAAAGATTTTGAAGGGGATCGGCGGCATTTTGGTTCCGGGGGGCTTTGGTGAGCGCGGCATCGAAGGAAAAATCCTGGCCGCCCAGTACGCCCGGGAGCGCAAGGTGCCCTACCTGGGGCTTTGCCTGGGGATGCAGATTGCCACGATAGAATTTGCGCGCAATGTCCTCAAGCTCCAGGGGGCGCATTCCACTGAATTCAATGAGAACACGCCGCATCCAGTCATCGCGCTGTTGGACGAGCAAAAAAAGATAACCGCCAAGGGCGGCACGATGCGCCTGGGCCGTCAGCCGTGCCAATTGGTGCTTGGAAGCCAGGCCAACCGGCTTTACGGCGCTTTTGTCATCAATGAACGGCACCGGCACCGCTACGAATTCAATCTTGATTATCGGCAGGCCTTTGAAGACGCCGGGTTCTCCTTCAGCGGCGCTTCCCCGGACGGCAAACTCATTGAAGTGATTGAATTGCCCAGCCATCCCTTTTTCCTGGCGTGCCAGTTTCATCCGGAGTTTCAGAGCAAACCAGACCAGCCGCATCCGCTTTTCAAGAGTTTCATCGCGGCGGCCCTCGAACACCTGCATCAGAAGCCGCTGCGATAGTATCAGTCTATGACCAAAGCAACGCTGGTGTTTTTTCTGGGTTTGTCGCTCGCCGGAATCTCAGCAGCCCAGCAATTGGACCCGGTAAAACTCTCCCAAATCGATTCAGCCATCGATACAAGCGTCGCTGAGGGAAAATTGCCCGGCGCCGTGGTGTGGGTCGAGCACGGGTCCAACATCTATTGGAAGGCCTACGGCAAACGCTCGCTGGTCCCGACGCAAGAAACGATGACGCCCGACACCATCTTTGACGCCGCGTCCCTGACGAAGGTCTTGGCGACGACCCCGGCGGTGATGCTGCTTGTCGAGCGCGGCAAGATAGATTTGGACGGCCGGGTTCAAACTTATATCCCGCAATTTACCGGCGACGGCAAGGAAGCGATCACGGTGCGCCAATTACTCACCCATACATCCGGCTTGCCGGAGGACGTCAGCACGCAGCCGAAGTGGCAAGGGACGGAAACCGCCATCCGAATGGCCTGCGCGATGAAACTCAAAGCGCCGCCGGGGACGGAATTTCGGTACAGCGACATCAATTTTTTTCTGCTTGGCGAGATTGTCGCGCGGGTTAGCGGGGTGCCGCTTAACGAATTTTGCGCCAGGGAGATTTATGGCCCGCTCAAAATGACGGACACGGGCTTTCTCCCGCCGGAGTCCAAGATCCCGCGCATTGCGCCTACAGAGATGACCGACCGCGTCATGCTGCGCGGCGTGGTGCATGATCCGACTTCCCGCTACATGGGCGGGGTGGCCGGCCACGCGGGGCTTTTTACTACCGCCCCAGACATGGCGCGATTCGCCCGCATGATGCTCAATCTCGGCGAACTGGACGGAACGCGCCTTTTCGAGCCGGAAACCGTCAAAATGATGACCAGCGTCCAAACTCCGCCGGGGTTGAACAACCGGCGCGGGTTCGGCTGGGACATCGACACCGGATTCAGCTCGCCGCGCGGCGAACATTTTCCGCTAGGCTCCTACGGCCACACCGGATTCACTGGAGGCGCCTTTTGGATCGACCCCTACTCGAAATCGTTTTTCATCTTCCTTTCCAATCGCGTGCATCCCTACGGGAAGGGCAACGTGCTGCGGCTTTACCGCGCGGTCGGCACTCTGGCGGCCGAAGCGGTGACCGATTTTGATTTCGCGTACGTGCCGGACGCGCTGCCGGTCTTTCCGCGCAAGCCCGTCCGCCACGCCGGCGGTGAGGAAGCCGCCTATGCGCCGCGGGTCCTGGACGGCATAGACGTTCTTGTCAAAGAGAATTTTGCGCCGCTCAAGGGTCTTCGCATCGGCCTGATCACCAATCCCACCGGCAAGGATTATCACCGTTACCCGACAATCGACCTGTTGCGCAACGCGCCGGGGGTGGACTTGAAGATGTTGTTCGGCCCCGAACACGGATTGTATGGCGACTTCGACGAACCGGTGAGCGACGCGGTGGACGAACACACGGGGCTGCCGGTCTTCAGCCTCTATGGCAGCCGTCGCGCGCCCGCGCCGGAACAACTGGCGCAACTGGACGCCCTTGTATTTGACATCCAGGACGTCGGCTGCCGTTTTTACACCTATACCGCCACGCTCGGTCTGGCGATGGAGGCGGCCAACAAGGCGGGCTTGAAATTTTTCGTATTGGACCGCGTCAACCCCATCAACGGCGTGATGATCGACGGCCCGATGCTCACCGGCAAAACGAGCTTCGTGGGCTACCATCCCGAACCAGTCCGATACGGCATGACCGAGGGCGAGCTGGCCCAAATGTACAAGGCCGAACGGCATTTGGATAACGTCGACTTGACGGTTATTCCGCTGCAAGGATGGGAGAGGAAATTCTGGTTCGACGAAACCGGTCAGCCGTGGATCAACCCTTCTCCCAACATGCGCAGCCTCACGGAAGCCATGCTTTATCCCGGAATCGGGCTGCTGGAGAACTGCCGCGTCTCGGTCGGGCGCGGCACGGGCACTCCCTTTGAAGTCATCGGCGCCCCCTATATCGAAGACGGCCGGTTTGCGAAAGCCATGAACCGGGAAGGCCTGCCGGGCGTTCGATTTGTCCCGATCCGTTTCACGCCCTCGGACAATGTCTTCAAGAACGAGTCCTGCGGCGGCGTGAACATTATTTTAATGGACCGAGAGAAATGCGAGGTCGTAGATATTGCCGTTGCGGCCGCGGAGATTTTGAACCGCTGGTATCCCGATCAATTCCAGGCCGGCAAAATGTCGCTGTTGTTGGGGGATGAACCGACGCTTCAAGCCATCCAGGACGACAAGCCACTGGCGGAAATAAAAGCGATGTGGAGCACCAACGTGGATGCGTTCAAGGCGCAGCGCCAAAAGTATCTTCTGTATCCTTGATGCGCTGTAACGATTCGCGCCGGCGAATCGCCGAATTTTCGTCACCACATTGTAACAACACTGCCGTGGCCAACATTCTAACAATCGGTTTCAATGGCGCGCATGGAACACGTGTTTGGCGCCCTTGGAACGACGCAGCTTGTCTGCCTCGTTTCGGCGCTGGCACTGGCGCTGGGATTTGAATTCGTCAACGGTTTTCACGATACAGCCAATGCGGTGGCCACAGTCATTTACACCCACAGTCTGCCTCCGTGGCTCGCGGTGGTGTGGTCGGGTATCTGGAACCTGCTCGGCGTGTTGAGATCGACGGGCGGCGTTGCCTTCGCGATCGTGAGTTTGCTTCCCGTGGAATTGGTGATGAATGTCGGATCGGCGGCGGGATTTGCGATGGTTTTTTCGTTGCTGACTTCGGCCATCCTCTGGAACCTGGGCACATGGTACCTGGGTTTGCCGGCGTCCAGTTCGCATACGTTGATCGGTTCGATCATGGGCGTCGGCCTGATGAATTCGTTAATTACCACAGGCAGCGTTCGCGGCGGAATCAATTGGAGCAAAGCGGAAGAGGTCGGCCTGTCATTGCTCGTCTCGCCGGTTGTAGGGTTCGTCGGCACGGCAATTCTGTTCCTGCTGATCAAGGCGCTGATCCACAAGCCAGAACTTTATTCCGAACCCGATCCAAAAAAGGCCCCGCCACTCTGGATCCGCGGCACTCTCTGCCTGACCTGCACCGGAGTCAGTTACATGCACGGTTCCAACGACGGCCAAAAAGGGATCGGATTGCTGATGCTTATTCTGGTCGGAATTGTTCCTGGAATTTACGCGCTCGATCTCTCGACCACGGGCGATTCGATCCACCAACTGACCGTCATGTCCCAAGGCGCCACGGCGATTCTGCAAAAACATGCCGGCGGGCAACCGCTGGACATGAATACGGCAAACACGACACTCGCCGCCTACATCAAATCCGACGGCACATTTTCGGAAAACGTTTACCCCGCGCTGGCGGAGAAAAGCGACGAAATCGCAAGCACGCTTGCCGATAAAAAATCCGTGGCGGTACTTTCGGAAGATCAGCGAAAGGCATTGCGCAACGCAATTTATTTCACGTCAGAAACCATTGGCAAGTTAAGCAAAAGCCACACTCTTTCCAATGACGAAGATGCCATCCTAACCAAGTTCAAGGATGCGCTCGATAAGACGATCAAATTCATACCGGTGTGGGTGAAGTTCGCGGTGGCAATCGCCCTGGGTTTCGGCACGATGATCGGATGGAAACGCATCGTCGTTACCGTGGGCGAAAAAATCGGTAAGAGTCACTTGACCTATGCGCAAGGCGCCTCGGCCGAAGCGATCGCGATGATCACCATAGGTTTGGCCGATACCTATGGCATGCCGGTCAGCACCACGCATGTGCTATCCTCCGGCGTGGCGGGCGCGATGGCGGCGAATAAATCCGGCCTGCAAACTGCAACTTTGCGCAATCTGCTGCTGGCCTGGGTGCTCACGTTGCCGGTGTGCGTCTTCCTGGGCGCCGGGTTTTTCGCCGGCGGACTGCGACTAATGGCGCGCGTCTTCGGCCTGCACTAAATCAAGACGACGGCGCACTTGCGTGTTTGGTCTGCGTTAGTGACCGCTGATGTCGCCGGAGCCGGTGATACTTTTGCGCACCTGAGTCGGATTCCCCGAGTAATGAACATCGCCGGAGCCGGTCACGGTGGCGTCCAGTTCCTCGGTGGCGTGGATTGTCGCGTCCCCGGAACCCGTCACGTTTACATGGACATGTTTGGCCGTGAGATCGCCGGCACGCAAGTCGCCGGAACCGGTGATTCGGGCGCTGAGTCGATCGACAACGCCGCTGGCGGTGACATCGCCGGAGCCGGTCACGCGGCTTTCGAAGTCGCCGGCCGTCAATCCGGTCACATGGATGTCGCCGGAGCCCGAAACCGACACGTCATCGAGCATTGGCACGGTGATGTTCACTTTCACGCCAATGCTGGTGTTGTAGGAGTCTTTGGAGCCAATACTGAGCGTGTCGCCATTTACCGTCGTTTCAATGAGGGGGAGAAGGTTATCATCCGTGGTGACGGACACTGACGCGGCGGGGCCTACGGTGACATCGACATCGGGCGAGCCGGCGAGATCGATTTTCGAGAACGAGCCGACGGCGCGGGATTCGGTCTTGGAGACGCCGGAGCCATGAATGGCGTTGGGGTTGCAATCACTGATGGTGACTAGTCCAAAACACAAAGCAGTTACGCAAGCCATTTTCATACTCTGAGGACACACCCAGGCGCGAAAAGTTTCAAGAAATTTGGGCAACTTTGCAAGATTAAGGCGGTTCATTGATAAGCGAGAGTCGGCAGCGAAGTCATCGTTCTGAATCCTAGATGGTCCTCGTGACTTGTATATTCCGCGGCGTAACGCACAACAGATTGTGGTTGAAGTCGATGGCGGACGAGAAATCTGAAGGAGCATGGGGAAACCCCGGATGATAAATTCAGGTGGGAGGGTTGTTTCCCAATTGTTACAATGGGGCCGATTTGAATATTACGGCATTGTGAATAACTTTTTATCTAAAGTAGTTGACACGGCCCCTCCACCCGGGGATTGTCGGCGGCTATTGGCGCTTCTGACCCTTCATTGTCTGGCGAATCGGTAACGGCTTCGGGCGTCCTGGATGTTGGCGATCAAATGAGATACACGGATTCAGGCAAATGTGATGTTGGCGTGGCGGGCCTGGGCGGGATTGGCCTGGGCATCGCGCAGAACATTTCCAGCCACTTATATCAGGTGGCGACCTGCGATCCGCGCCCGCAAAAAGGCGAAGCGCTCGCGGAGGGCTTGGCGGCGGACCCATTGCTCCGCGCCCGAACCCTACCAGAATTGGCCGGAATGCTGCGCCAGCCACGGATAATTTTCCTTTTCGGAGAAACCGAGGCGCCAACGGACGCCATGATTGACGAATTGCTGCCGCACCTCACGCCGCGAGACCTTTTGATTGACGCTGGAGATTCGCACTTTAAAGACGCCGAGCGGCGCGCCCGCAAACTGTCGGAACGGTCCGTCGAGTTCATGGCTCTGGGAATCGCCGGGGGTGAGGAGGCGGCGCGACAGGGGGCAATGATTGTGGCGGGCGGAGGGCGTGAGGTTTACGCGCGGATGCGTCCGTTGCTGGAGGCCCTGGCAACCAACGTCAAGGGCGAACCGAGCGTCGGCCATCTGGGATCCGCCGCCGCCGCGTCCTTTGCGCGCATGGTTCACGAGGGCATCGAATGCGGGTTGCTGCAACTCGTGTCTGAAGCGTTTGACTTGATGCAACGAACTTTGGAGTTGAGCGAGGAGCAGTTACAGGATGTCTCCGGCGCCTGGCGCGTTGGCGCCCTCAACGATTACCGGGCCGAGGCTTTCGGGCATGTTTTCGATCCCCTGGATGGGGGGACGGAGCCGCGTCAGATGAAAGCCAGGCTCAACGCACTAAAGAATAAGCCAGCGGTCCAGCAGTTTGCACAGTGTGCGCGGGAGTTGGGAGTGCCGACACCCACGATCGACGCGGCGTTGGGCATGCAGCGTTACTCAGCGCGGGAGCGGCAACGGTCGTTGATTCTGACGCCGTGCCGGCATCCGTCCGGGCGCTTCGGAGACGACGCCGACAGCGTGCTGGATGAATTGCGCGGGGCGCTGTACGCGGCGATGATCATTACGTACGCCGAGGGATTCGCGGTCCTGGCCGAAGCCTCCGCGAAACATCGATTTCGTTTCGACCCGGTTGAGATCGCGCGCGTTTGGAAAGGGGGTTGCAGTGTGCGGACCGAGCTGCTCGATGACATTGCCGGCGCACTGAGGGCGACGCCGTCGCTGGGCAATCTTTTATTCGACGAGGACCTTGCTGAAAAGGTCATGACGCACCAGGAATGCCTGCGCCATGCGGTTTGGCGCGCCGGCGAACTGGACACGGTCGCGCCGGGATTGCTGTCGTCCCTGGATTACCTGGATTCTTTGAGGGACGCGTGGTTGCCCGTCAACCTCGTGCAAGTTCAACGCGACCGGGAGCAGCGGTGCGAGAACCGGAAATGGGCGCCCGAAGAGACGACATTGGGATTTTGATCTCAACCCAGGAGGCTGGCCAGGGCCGCCACCAACTGATCGGCGCTGTAGGGTTTTTGCAGGAAGATGTCCGGCGCGGCATCGCCGAGGGTGGCGGATTGTTCCTTTTGCGAAAGGCCGCTGGTGGCGATGATCTTCAATTGCGGCGCGGACCAGCGCATGGCACGAATTGCAGCCGGACCGTCCATCACGGGCATCATCATATCAATGATAACGGCGGAAACTTGACCTTTATGGCGTTCCATCAGCGAGAGCGCCTCCGCGCCGTTCTCGGCGGTCAAGACGCGGTAATGGTAGCATTCCAGGATCAACTTGCACATTTCGCGAATGGCGGCTTCATCATCGACGAGCAGGACCAATTGATGCTTGCCGGTGCGCGACGCGGGCGGGACTTCGGCCGCGTCGGCGTTGGGTCGGGGGGGTCTTGCCGGAAAGTAAACTGAGAAGGTAGTGCCGCTTCCCGGACCGCTTTCCAAGCCGAGCAAGGCACAGTGACTTCGGAGGATTCTCACGGTTGTTGAGAGGCCCACACCGGCTCCCGTGCCGGGATCCTTGGTGGTGAAGTAAGGCTGGAAAATTTTCTCTTGCAGCTCCTCGGTCATTCCGACGCCGGTATCGGCGACCTGGACTTGCACGTACTGGCCGGAGGGACCGGAGAGACCGCCGCAGGAAACGGGGTCAGTGAGAGTGACATTGTGTGAAGAGAGCGTCAGGGCGCCGCCATCAGGCATCGCGTCCCGCGCGTTGGCGCACAGATTGAGCAAGACCTGGTGGAGCTCCATGGCATCGCCTTCGATATCGCAAAGCGCGGGATCACAACAGGTTTGGATTCGAATGGACTTGGGGAAAGTCTCTCCGAGGATTTTGACCAGTTCCTGGATAAGTTGATTGGGTTGGAGCATCGCGCGCTCACCCGCGGCGCCGCGGGCCAGAGTCAAAAACTGTTTGACGATCTCGGGAGCGCGCGCGGCGCTGGATTCCATTTCGGCGAGGATTCTGCGGCAGAAAGGATCAGTGGCCTGCTCCTTCAGGAACGGCACGCCCATCAGGATGGGCGAAAGAACGTTGTTGAGATCGTGCGCAATGCGGTTGACCAGTGTACTGATGCTCTCCACCCTCTGGGCGCGCAGGAAATGGGCTTCGAGGCTTTTCTGGTCAGCTCCATGGTCATCGAACATTCCCCGCCCTGGTCTGCATCCAGTCATATCCATCATCGCGCCGATCATTCGGATGCCGCGTCGTTCGGAGTCGCGCACGACGCAGGCGCGGTTGAAGACATTGGCGATGACGCCGTTGTGGCAAAGGAAGGGATATTCGTCCGACCAATAGCACCCCTGCCCGCCAAGAACTTCTTCAACGCCCTCGAGCACGCGCTGGAAGTGGTCGGGATGGACGTGATCCAACCATGGGCGCTCGCCGCGCTGGGTTGCTTCGGAGTAGCCGAAGGCGCGGATGCTCGGGCTTTGCCAGCAGAGGCCGGTTTGGATGTCCCAATCCCAAATGACCTCATTGCTTGCCCTGGCGATGAGCTGGAATCGTTCTTCGCCGACGTCGCGGAGACCGTCTTCGGCCGGGAGGATTGGGTTTACGGGGAGCATGGAATCAGGGACGACAAAAGGTCCGCCGGCCCGAGGGGCAACACAAGGCTGACATGTGAATATGCTCTACTTCGCAAAGTCCACCTCACTTCATTTGACATCTGCTAACACGCCATTCTACAGTCCCAAGCTGGGGAAAGCAATCACAAAAACGGGGCAAACGAGCTTCAGGGCGCATCTCAGTTTTTTGCAAGGTAGTGTAAGCTTGGAGGCATGAATGCGACCTGTATTGATTCCACTTCATGTAAATCCAGTGTGGTACCCACGTCGGAACCGCTGGCAGTATTGGCGGTGCGCGCAGGGTGCGCCTT
>DATKFW010000153.1:0-102711 GCA_035511075.1 Vulcanimicrobiaceae bacterium | reverse complement strand
GGTGCGAGGTGCAGGTGTCCGGTGCAAGGTGCAGGTGTCCGGTGCAAGGTGCAGGTGTCCGGTGCAAGGTGCAAGGTGCAGGTGTCAGGTGCAGGTGTCAGGTGCAGGTGTCAGGTGCAGGTGTCAGGTGCAGGTGTCAGGTGCAGGTGTCAGGTGTCAGGTGCAGGTGTCAGGTGCAGGTGTCTGCAGGTGTCTCTGCAGGTGTCTGCAGGTGTCAGTCCTAACTTTGTGTCGTGCAGGTGTCAGTCCTAACTTTTGACACAATCTGTGCATAACAGCAGGAAAAAGGGTCGGTCCTATAATTATGACAGTTTTGGTTTTACGAACGAGTGGGCGTTGGTTCAGCGTGGGACCGTCAGGAAAAAGCAGAATAAGGGTCACCCATTAGGGCGGTGGAGGAGGCAGCAATTCCATTCGATACTTCCCCGCCAGCTCTTCCGCCTTCTTTCTGAACGCCACCTCCGCCGAGTCGTCGAGTTTCGGGCATGGCGTCGTTCGCGTCGCGAGCGGGATGCCAACAGCCATGAAAAATTCTTCCAGTCCCGCCGGCGAGCACAGACATAGCAACCGGGCCGGGCGCTCCGATACGTTCCTGAACTGATGCGGTGCGTTGGATGGGATGTTGCCCGTCTCCCCTGCCCGTAGGGCCGATTTGGTTCCTCGGAACGTAATCTCGATCTCGCCTTCCAGAATGGTGAACATCTCCTCGAAATCGTGCCGGTGCGGCGCTGGGCCTGCACCTGGCGCCACAACCATGTCAATCAGGCAGTAGCGTCCGGCTGTGTCCTTGCCTGTGAGAAGCACAGTATAGGTATCGCCGACCACCCCGAAATGCGGCAAGGCTTGGTCTTCATTTGGCCGTGCCACCACGAGGCTGCGGCGCGGATCGTCGGGCGGTATCGTTGACTTAACGTCCATGAGTCCTTTGGCCTTTAATTACCACCCTCGAATCTGCACCATGCGAAGCGTCGGCGAAAGCCGTGAACCTTCCGACGCAGAACTGGGCACAGGACCCACGCTTCGCGCCTTGCATTTCAGCGGCTAACCCGCCACAATCAGAAATCATTTGGAGCCAAACCTATGTCCAGCATCGGAAAAATCGTCAAACAGGCTGCTCGAATGCAGCAACAGATTGAACAAATCCAGACCCAACTGGCCGCTCGCACCGTCGAAGCCACCAGCGGCGGCGGCGCCGTCAAAGTCGTCGCCAAATGCGATGGCTCGATCTCCACAATCAAGATCGACCCGCAGGCCATCAACCCGGCCGACGCCCAATTGCTCGAAGATATGATTCTCACCGCCGTCAATTCCGCCCTGGAACAGGCCAAACAAATTTCCTCGGCGGAAATGGGCAAGGCCACCCAGGGTTTCAGTCTGCCGGGTTTGATGTAACTCCAATTCAGTGCTGCAGCCCGAACCCATCTCGACTCTCACCGAGGCGCTCTGCCAACTGCCGGGAATCGGTCCGCGTTCGGCCGAGCGTCTGGCGCTCCACCTTGTCCAGAGCGATCCGGAAGTCGCCCGGCGGCTCTCCCAAGCCATTTTGCAGGCGCGCGAGCAAATCCGTCTTTGCACCGTTTGCGGCGCCTTGACGCAGGCCGACCCCTGCTCCATCTGCTCGGACCCCCGCCGGGACGCTGCCATCCTGTGCGTCGTCGAACGTCCGCTGGACATCTTCGCGCTGGAAAAATCGGGGGGTTTCCGCGGCAAATACCATGTGCTTGGGGGTAAAATCTCGCCGCTCGACGGCGTCGAACCGGAAGACCTTCGCATTGAGCAATTGGAGTCGCGCCTGGCCGGTGTGGCGGAAATCATCGTGGCCTTGAGCACGGATGTCGAGGGGGACGCGACCAGCTTTTACCTGGCCAGGCGGCTGGGGGGCAAAGGTGTGAAAATTTCGCGCATTGCGCACGGCTTGCCCGCGGGCAGCGGCCTGGAATTCGCCGACGAAGTCACCCTCAGCCGCGCCCTGGAAGGAAGGCGGGAAATGCTCCCATGAGTGTACCGAAAGTTGTTGTATTTGACCTGGGCAAGGTCCTCGTGGACTTCGATTACGGTGTATCGGCGGCAAAAATCGCGAGTCAAAGCCGCTTCACAGCCCAACAAGTCCGCCATTTGCTCGATCATTCCCCCCTGCTCTACCGTTTCGAGACCGGTTTGTTGACAAACGAGCAGTTTTACGGTGAAGTTTGCGCAGCCTGTGGATTTTCAGGCACACTGGACGACTTTTGCGGGACCTTCGCCGACATCTTTTCTGAAATAAAACCGATGACCGCGATGCAGGCCGCCCTGCGCGCGCACGGCGTTCCCACCTATATCTTCTCGAATACCAATGGCATCGCAGTCGCCCATATTCGCAAGACTTTCCCCTTTTTCACGAATTTCGACGCCTACATTTACTCTTACGAACACGGATCGATGAAGCCGGACGCCAAAATTTATGAGACGGTCGAACGCGTCACAGGCCGCACCGGCGCCCAGATCGTCTATTTGGACGACCGTCTGGAGAATTTCCAGGCGGGCCTCAACCGAGGCTGGCGGGCGTTGCTTCACAAAACTCCGGAAGAAACCATCGCCGCCCTGCGTCAATTCGGTCTGCCCGTGGAGACCTGAAAGCCCGCGGCGTTCTATTGTGCGGACGGCGTCAAGAGGTGCGCGGGCACCTCCGGGTCGCCCAGCGAAAAGACCCGGTCGGCGAGATCGTTAAGCGCGCGCCGGGTCGGTTCGAAGCGCTCCGAGAGAGTGTCAAACACCGCCGCCAAATCGTAGCGCGCCGCCAGCCGATGATGGCTCGCGGCACGGTAGTTGGCGCGTCCCAGATTTTCGTAATACCGCATGCCGGGCGCCCCGCGACGCTTGGCCCGATGCAGGATGTGATCCGGAAAAACGCCCGAAAGGAACAAGGAATGGTTTCCGATGTGCGCCCTTATGTAAAATGCGGTATGGTCATCCGCCGTTTCGAGCGCCGTGAGCATTTCAAAGAAATATTGCAGCCGGCCTGGCCGCCCGGGGACAACGCAATGCGTGCGCTCCTCGCGGGAAAATTCCGACAGCAACTCGGCCACGTAATCGGCGACCCGGCGGTCATCCAACCCCGATCGAAGCAACACGTGCCGCACCAGCACGTAAAAGTAAAGATGCGCGGAAACCTGGAGGCACCCTCGGTGTTCGAGCAGGGCGCGGAACAGAAGCTTGTCGTCAAGTATCAAATCGCGGGTTTCGGGGTCCGCCAGCAGCGCGACCAGCGAAGCGGCGTCGTCCCGCCGTCGTCCCAGGACGCTGAGAATGAAATCCACGTCCGACGCAGTAAATTGGACCCGGCAATTAGCCTGAATCACTTTCACTGAACAAATGGACAGCAAGTTACGTTCCATGTTCGATTGTGAGGGCGCCTCCTGTGATACGCCCTGTTCCAATCCGCAGCCCACGGAACAATCTGCCGGAAGGTCTTGTCAGGTCGGCGCTTCTGCCGTCCGTTTCGCGTTCACCCCGATGTCGGCGGCAAGCCGGTCGATTCATTGCGTCGGGGTTTCTTGCAACCTGCCCGCCGCCCGCCTATTCTCCCCAATGATTTCAGAATGAATGCAATGCCCATGAGCGTCCGCGTCCGTTTCGCCCCCAGTCCGACCGGTTTCCTGCACATCGGCGGCGCCAGGACGGCCCTTTTCAATTGGCTTTACGCCCGCCATACCGGCGGCACTTTCGTCCTGCGAATCGAAGACACCGATACCGCCCGCAACACGCAAGAAGCCACCGAAGTCATCCTGCAAGGTCTGTCTTGGCTCGGCCTGGATTGGGATGAGGGCCCCACAACCCCCGATCCATCGGGGCCATCTAGGGGCCTCTTTGGGCCTTATTACCAATCTCAGCGCCGCGAAATTTACAACCGCCGCCTCCACGAACTGAAGGACAAAGGCCTGGCTTACGAGTCCGACGGCGCGATCCGCTTCCGCATGGAACGCGAGCCGGTTGTCATCCACGATTTGATCGTCGGCGATGTGACCCGCCAATTGACTGACCGCGAGCAAGCGGACCCTGATTTCGTCATAGTTCGTTCCGACGGCCAGCCGGTATTTCATTTTGTCAATGTCGTGGATGACCTTGAAATGAAGATCACTCACGTCATCCGGGGCGAGGACCACCTTTCCAACACCGCCAGGCACATCGCTCTTTTCCGCGCGTTCGGGGTCCAGCCGCCGCAGTATGCGCACATACCGCTGATACTTAACCCAGACGGCACCAAGATGAGCAAACGGGACCGCGGGGCCTCGCTTCAAACCTACATGGAAGAAGGAGACGTGCCGGAAGCGGTCGTCAATTATCTTTGCCTTCTGGGTTGGTCACCCAAAGAAAACCGGGAAAAACTGCCGCTGGCGGAAATCATCAAGCGATTCGATCTGCCGCAAGTCCTGCGCAACAACGCGCGCTTTGACATCGACAAGCTTCATTGGCTGGGCGGAGAGTATGTGCGCGAAATGGGCCCAGACCGATTCCGGCAATTGGCCGTGGCCGCTCTCAGGCGCTCCGGTTGCATGGTGGACCAATACCCGTCGGACTACGTCAATGCGGCCCTGGCCACCTGTCAAGGCAAAATCAAACGCTTCGGCGAACTTGCCGCCTATGCGGGCTTTTACTTCACCGACGACGTTCGGATCGATCCGGCCCTGGCCGCCATAGAATTCACCTCCGAAGGCAAAGCGCGCCTCAAGAGGTTGCGGGACGGCTTCGCGCAATCATTCGACTTCACAGCGGCCGGAATCGAAAAAACACTCAAGTCCGTCGCCGCCGAATTGGCCATCAAAGCTGGGCCGCTGGTGCATCCCACCCGCCTGGCCTGCACCGGCAACGCCTCCGGACCAAGCCTCTATCACCTTCTGGAAATCCTCGGCAAAGAAACGGTCTTGACACGAATCGACAAGGCGCTGGCGCTGTAAAAGGAAATTATGTTGACTACCCCCCAGCCTCAAACCAATCCCCAGGGAAAATTCGACTTCAACCGCAAGGCGCGAGAGGAAATGGTCCTCGAAGGTTTCCAGCCGGATTTTCCCGTCGCGGTGGTTTCCGAGGTTAATTCCGCGCAGGCCGCTTCAAACCAAAACGGCGCCGGTTGCGATCTGCGCGCTCTCCTGTGGTCGTCGATCGACAATACCGAGTCGCGAGACCTGGACCAGGTGGAATGGGCCGAACGACTTCCCAACGGAAGCATTCGCGTCCTGGTCGGAATCGCCGATGTGGACGCCGTCGTGGACGATCATTCGGCGACGGATGCCCATGCCCACGCCAACGCCACTAGCGTCTATACCGGCGGCCCGGTTTTCCCGATGTTGCCGGAGCGGCTCTCGACGGACCTGACATCGCTGGGCCAGGATGCCGATCGAAGGGCGATCGTCATGGAATTCGTCGTCAGCCCCAGCGGCGACGTCGTATGCGCAGATGTCTGCACAGCAATGCTCCGAAACAAGGCGAAGCTCAATTACGACCAAGTCTCCGCCTGGCTCAGCGCCCCGCCGTCATCCGCCTTGCCGTCGGATTTGCGCCAGCAACTGCTTCTGCAACAGGAAGCCAGCCAGCGCCTCAAGACGTTCCGCAAGGAGCACGGCGCCCTGACGTTCGGCGACGTCGAAAACGTGCCGATTGTCGTCGATAATGCTGTGCGCGGGTTTGACACGATCCGCCAAACACCGGCGCGCGATATCATCGAGAATTTCATGGTGTCGGCCAACGTTGCCATGGCGCAGTTTTTGCGTGCGCGAAATTTGGCAGCTCTCCGGCGCGTTGTTCGCACACCCAAGCGCTGGGACCGCATCCAGGCGATCGCCGCCGAGACGGGAACCAAATTGCCGGACGCTCCTGATTCCAAGGCGCTGAGCGAATTTCTCGCCGGTCGCAAGGAAATTGACCCGGACCATTTTCCAGAACTCTCGCTGGCCGTGCTCAAGTCCCTGGGCCCTGGCGAATACGTGGCGGAACCTCCGGGCGAGGAGCGCGAAGGCCATTTTGGATTGGCGGTGACGGATTACACGCATTCGACGGCGCCCAATCGCCGCTACGCGGATTTGATCATGCAGCGACTCCTGAAGGCCGCAATTCATCGGACTGCCTCCCCGTATTCCGAAGTCCAATTGTCAGACCTGGCCGCCCACTGCACCGAGCGGGAATCCGCCGCGCGGCATGTGGAGCGTTTTATGAAAAAGGTCGCCGCCGCCCTCATGCTCGGCCCCCGGGTTGGCGCGACATTTGACGCAATCGTCACCGGTGTTTCACCCAAAGGGACTTTCGCGCGGCTCCTGACCGTTCCCGCCGAAGGTCGAATCGTTCGCGGCGACAACGGGCTCAATCTGGGCCAAAAAACCCATGTTCGCCTGCTCAGTGTGGACCCTCAAAGAGGATTCATCGATCTCCAAACGACGCGTTGAAGAGCGTCGATTGCGGACATCATTCCTGCTCGTCGAGCGATGATTTCTGCGTGGGCGTGCGCAGCGGATAAAGTCCGGGACAACACCCAAAGCACTCGTGAAATACCTGGCTGAAATGGCTCAGGCTCGAATAGCCCACTTCCAGAGCCGCCTCAGTCACATTGAACTTGCCGGACTGGAGCAATTCCGCCGCGCGCTCCATCCGTAATTGCCGAACGTACTGCGGAATCGTCATGCCCGCCGCCGTCGAAAACGTGCGGCTCAAATGGAATGGACTGCAACCGACCGCGCGACCCAGTTCCTCAAGCGTCGGCGGCAGAGCCGGCTTTTCGCGCAGCAACGCAATGACCTTTTCAACGCGCTCAGCGGCGAGCCGGTGTTGGCGTTGACAAAACAATTCCTGCTCCGCCGGCGCGACGAAGAAGAATTCCGCCGCCACTTCCAGCGCCTTGGCCTGATACCAAACCGATTGCGCCAGCGCCAGCACGGGGGTCTGGCGCAGGCTGGTGAGCAATTGCTGCTGGCGGCTGGACAGGCGTGACAGGGGCGCGACGGTGGAGTCCTCGGACCGGCCGGCGACAACTTCGCGGACCAATGGATGCAAGGAAGCGACGGATTGGCCCAAATGCCGCCGCAGAAAATCAAAGGACATCTCGATGGTGAGGAATTGATGGCGCTGCCTGGCCGACCGGGACGCGCGCAACGGCTGCCCGCCACGACGGTAAAATCCGGCAGTCAATGGCGTGAACGCGGCCTCTTGTTTGTTGAAACTCACGCGGCCATCGCCATGGAGGTTCATGCAGACTTCGACGCTGCCGGGATGAAAACTCCGGCCCCAATCCAATTCTTCGTCAGTTTGGAAGTCATGCCATTCGAAGCTCGCGCCGCCGCCGCGAACGCTGCCGTGCAAATGGCGCCAGCCCTCGCCAACCGCGCGCCAGGCCGGAACTTCACTGAACGCAGGCGCAACGCCGACTTCCACAGCGTTGCTGTTTTCGTTTTGTCGCCTCGGAGATTTGACCACGGTGACAATGTGCCACAACGCGGGACGGCGGCAATTAGAATGTCTGCCACGGCGTTTTACCGCCCGCGCCTGGAAACCACGACCCCGCCGCCGTGAAGTTCCGCAACCAGGTCCAGGCAATCCGTTCGCAAACAGAACGCAACGTCCTGGGACAGAGCGGGGTTGGAGAGGAGCCGCCGGGCGTTGCGCGAATATTGCATCGCTTTCCCAAGGTCCCCGTCCGCGCCCAGATAAATCTGGCGCGCGATTTGCGCCGAATCGGCAATTGGCCCGTGCTCAAACCGCTTCCAAACCTGGCAGCACAAAGCGCCCGCCGCCAGGGTATCTTCGTAAGCGGCCTCCTCAAAGGTCCCGGCGCAAATGACAAGCAATCGCGCGCCGGGATCCTCTTCGACGGCCTTGGCCAGCGCGCGCAGATTCAGAAAACCGCCCGGCAGGATGCGGCGGGCCCCGCGGCAGGCATGCAGCGCCCGCGTGCCGTTGGTAGTGGTTATGATAATCTCGCGCCCCGCCACCGCTTCGGGCGTGAATTCGCGCGGAGAATTGCCCAGGTCGAAATCGACTCCCCCGGTCTGCGCGCCCAATATCCGCACGCCGTCCCGTTCGCCGGCGAGCACCACGCCCGGTCGCGCGCCACGCAACTCCAAAGCATGGGAAATCTCGAGCACCGGGATTATACTTGACGCTCCGTTGGCCAGCGCCGTCAGCATCGAGCTGGTTGCCCGAAGGACATCAAAGACAACGCAGACCACTTGCGAGAGGTCTTGGCCGTCGAGCGCGGAAAACTCGGCCGGAGTAAAGAGCACTTCGAGATTCGATTCCATTGCTTGGAATTTTAGCGTTCCGGGCGGCCGGTTCCAAGGACTGGTTTGACGCGCAGCAGCACACAACCATGCGGCGGCAATTCCGCGGCGTAACGCTCATGTTCCCCGAGGTCCCGATGAAGCCACAAGTCGCGCGCCTCCGGCGGAGTCTGGAAACCGAGGTCGCGCCACGGCACATCGATACGGACGGTTTGATTGGTGCGATTGAAAAAGCCGACCGCGTAACTGCCGTCCGCCAGGTCCTTGAAACACGTTTCCGCCGGAACGGGCGCCCCGTACATCCGCCGGACGGGGCAGCCCAGAGCATCCTGGTCAATCGCCAGGACTTCCGGATTGGTCAGAACCGCAGTCGTCCAGGCGTCGTTGTCGGGCAGGTTCATGCCCAGCATCAGTGGCGACGACGCCAGGGACCAAAGAGACATCAGAGTCACCTGTTCATCGTGACTTAAACGCGTCCACCGGTCGGGTTTGACATCGCAGTTGCGCAGGCAAATGTGGCCAAAAGGAATCATATCGCCATCGGGCCAATGGCCCGGCCCGGTGTCCTGCGCCCAATTGGCAAACAAATCGAAGTTGCCATCGAGCGCCTTCCAATTGTCCCAAAAATCGCCGGAGATCCGCCATAGATTTGCAAATTCCTTCAAATGCCGGGAACAATTCAGTGGCGCCGGTCCCGGTGAGAGGCTCAGCACAATCGAGCGCCCGCTGTCATGCAACGCGCGCGACAGGGCCTCAATTTCCGCAGCCCCATAAAAACGGCCGCGGCCCATCATATCAATGTCATCGCACTTGATGTAGTCCACGTCCCACGAGGCATATTGCCGGGCGATGCTGGTGTACCAGGCCCGGCCCGCAGGCGAATCGCCGTCCACGCCGAACATGTCGCGGTTCCACGTGCATGTTCGGTTCGGATCGCCTTCGCGCAAGACGGCTTGCGACGCCTTGAATTCCGAGCCGGCGATGGGCAGGTCCGCCTCCACCGCCCGGCGCGGAATTCCGCGCATGATGTGAATGCCAAACTTTAGTCCCATCGCGTGCAAACGCGTCGCAAGGGGCTTGAAACCGTTGCCGCCCGCGGCGGATGGAAAGCGGTTGGGCGCGGGAATGCAACGGCCGAACTCGTCGATCATCACTCCGTCCGGATCCTGCACCCGCACGCCATCGGCTTTGCTGTCGTACCAACGAAAGTCAATAACTATGGTGTCCCAGCCCAGCGGCTGGAGGTGTTCGCGGAGCCACGCGGCATTTGTCAGCACCTCCGCTTCGGTCACGGCGTCTCCGAAGGCGTCGTAGCTGTTCCAGCCCATCGGCGGCGTCAACGCAACGGCGTCGCCGCAACGGATTCGCAACGGCTCGCGCGCCTCGCCGAACACGTTGGCCGCTTTGCAGGTGAATTCGTAGTCGCCAGCCTTGACCAGCGAACCGGAGATAATTCCCGTCTCCGGATCGAGCTTCAAGCTTCGCGGCAGCTTCGACGCGCTAAACTCCATGGGCCCTTGGCCGGTGGCGGCAACCGTGTAAAGAAACGGCGTGCCCGGGCGTATGCCCACAACGCGCGCGCCGTTAAAACTCGGCGCCGCTTCCTGCCCCAACAAAGCCGGTACAATGGCAACCCACAGCAAACGCCCGATATGCCGCGTCATACGATTAGCCTGTAAAGTAGAGGTAGGCGCCGATAATGCACGCCAGGACGAAAACCGAGGCGGCCACTTCCCGGCCGCTCCAACTGGCGCGAGTTTTCGCGTTGTCCTCGGACGTTGCCGTGGCGAAGGTCAGACCCTTGATCTTGGAATAGTCCGGCGCAGAGGTCGCGTAACTGACTGCCACCATAACGACGGCGGAAACAATCGTGATAAGAATGCTGAAGTACTGGAAATTGATATTATTGACTATCCAGAGGAACGAACCATCGGGATACTGGGCAATTTTTTTCATCGTCACCGGCGTATCCACCAACATGCGGAAGATACCGATGGCAAAACCGACGACCATCGCCCAAAAGCAGCCCTGGGCATTGAGCCGCTTCCAAAAGACCCCAAAGAAAAAGACCACAAAGATCGGCGGGGCCAGGTAACCCTGCACCGCCTGCAAGTAGTTGTACAACCCTTCCGCCCCCTCAACCACCGGAATCCACAGCATTGCCACCAGGACACAGACGGCGGTGGCGATGCGGCCCATTCGCACCAATTCGTGTTGCGAAGCCTTGGGCCGCCACTTTTCGTAGAGGTCCACAGTAAAGAGAGTCGAAACGGCGTTGAAGACGCCGGCGAGCGAGCCCATCAGCGCCGAGAGCAGTCCCGCCACGACGATACCGCGAAGCCCCGGCGGCAACAGGTGGGCGACCATGAGCGGAAACGCCCCTTGCGCGTAACGGGTTGCCTCCCCGGTTTTTGGATCATAAACCTCCGCCAGTCCCGGCACCTTGCCGCTTTTTGCCAGCGCAAAACATATCAGCCCGGGAATGATGAACAGGTACACCGGGAATAATTTCAGGAACGCGGCAAAAATACTGCCGCGCCGCGCGGTCTGCTCGTTGGGGGCGCCCAGCGCCCGCTGTACAATATATTGATCGGTGCACCAATACCACAAGCCGATGACCGGAGCGCAAATGGCCATTCCAAGCCAGGGGAAGTTGTCATTGAAGTACCATGCCTCCCGGACGATTGCGCCGCTTGCGTTTTTCTCCAGCACCGGCGCCCACGTGGCTTCAACGCCCTTGGGAATGAGCGGTTTCCACAAGTTGAACATTTCCGGACCGCAAATGCGCCTTAACTCGCTCCACCCTCCCAGTTTCACCAGTCCGTAAACCGTCAGCAACGCTGAACCGCTGATCAATACCACTACTTGCACCGCGTCGTTGTAGGCGACAGCGCGCATTCCGCCAAGCATCGTGTAAAGCCCCGTCAGGACGACAACCAAAACCGACCCCACCCAGAAGCTGTCGAAATTGTGGCCCAAAATCGCCAGATGCATTTCCGGCAACAACGTGCCGAAAACGACGCCGCCGGCGAAAATTCCCACCGCGATTTTTGATACGATGAAGGTGACGATTGAAATGACCGAGAGCACGTAGCGCGAAGGCGGAGAAAACCGCCGCTCCAGGAACTCCGGCATGGTAAAAACCAGCGACCGGGCATAAAACGGCACAAAAACCCAGGCCAGCACCAGCAGGCACCATGCGTGCAATTCGTAATGCGCCAGCGCCACCCCGTCCTTCGCCCCGGACCCAGCCAGACCCACGATGTGTTCGCTTCCAATGTTTGACGCAAAAATGGAGGCGCCGATCACCCACCAACTGAGGTTGCGCCCGGCCAGAAAGTAATCCGTGGCGTTGTCCTTTCGTTTCCTGATGACCCACCACGCCACGGCCAGGAGGATGCCGAAGTAGCAGACAATCGCCACCCAGTCCACCGGGGTCAGCGTCGTAGCGCCCGAAACATCTGATAATGGAGTGTTCATTGGGTTGAGAACTTATAAATGATCGTGTTGTGATAAACCTCCCCGGGCTTGAGTTCGGTCGTGGGGAATTGGGGTTTGTTGGGGGAATCGGGAAAGTGCTGCGGTTCCATGCAGAAGGCGTCACGATGCCCATAGATCTGTCCGCCCTTGCCTGTGATGGTGCCGTCCAGGAAGTTGCCCGAATAGAACTGCAGGCCCGGTTCGGTGGACCAAACCTCCATGACGCGCCCGGTGGTCGGCTCCGTCACACGGGCCATAAGGCCCAGCTCGCCCGTGTTCTTATTGATGACCCAGTTGTGATCGTAGCCCTTGCCGAATTTGAGCTGCTCGTCGTCCTGCTCGATGCGCGCGCCAATGGCCGTGGGCGTGCGGAAATCAAACGGCGTGTTTTCAACCGGTTGCAGCACGCCGGTCGGGATCAGGGTCGAGTCCACCGGCGTAAAGCGGTCCGCCGGAATCATGACCACGTGGCTCAGAATGTCGCCTTTTCCGGCCAGGTTGAAATATCCGTGGTGGGTCAGGTTGACGACGGTGTCTTTATCGGTCGTCGCGGTGTATTCCAGGCGCAAGGCGTTGTCGTGCATCAGGGTGAAAGTGGCGGTAACATCCAAATTGCCGGGAAAACCCTCCTCGCCATCCTTGCTCAGGTAGTGGAGAACCAATTGCGGGCCGTTGGTGCTCTCGCTCGCATGGGCGCTCCAAATCCGTTTGTCGAATCCCTTCAATCCGCCGTGCAGGGTGTTTGGGCCGTCATTGGCCGCCAGCGTGTAGGTGGTGCCGTCCAAAGTGAATTTTGCCCCCGCGATGCGGTTGCCATAACGCCCAACCAACGCGCCGAAGTAAGGACTATTCTTGACGTACGAATCCAAATTGTCGTAGCCCAGCACGACGTCGTCAAAATGTCCATTCTTGTCCGGCATTTTCAGCGAGACCACGATGCCGCCATAAGTCATGATGCGCGCTTCGGCGCCGTTGTCGTTGCGGAGTGTATAAATGTCCACCGGCTCGCCGGTGGCCATGGTGCCGAAGGGCTGTTTGTCGATGTGGCCGGTCGAAGTGCCATTGCTGGCGCAACCGGCCAGCAGACAGGCGCCGGCGGTCATCGCGAACATCCACGGATTTATCTTTTTGGTGCTCATAATGGTATGGGTCAACTGTTCAGCTTTTTTTTGTTTGCCCGTAATAGGCTTTCGGTCCGTGCTTGCGGAAGAAATGTTTGTCCAGCAGCGCCGATGGCATCGGTTCAATCCGCGCGTGGAACGAGAGCGTTTCGGTGGCCAATCGCGCGATGAATTCCAGCACCGCCGCGTTGTGCGCCGCTTCGGCAACGTCGTCGCCCCAGGCGAATGGTCCGTGGCCGGCCACCAGCACGGCGGGATGGCGCAACGGGTCCAGTTTCTTGAACCGTTCCACGATCACACGGCCCGTGTTCAATTCGTAATCCGTTTTGATTTCCCGCGCCGTCAACGCCCGCGTGCAGGGGACTTCGCCGTGAAAGTAATCCGCGTGCGTCGTGCCCAAAGCCGGTATGCCGCGGCACGATTGCGCCCAAGCCGTCGCATGGAGGCTGTGAGTATGGACGATTCCGCCAATGCCGACAAAAGCGCGGTAAAGTTCCAGGTGCGTCGCGGTGTCGGAACTGGGCTTGAACTTTCCTTCGACCAATTCGCCCGTCCCCAGCGCGACAACCGTCATGTGCGCCGGCTTCATTCCGCGGTATGGAACGCCCGAGGGCTTGATGACCACAAGACCGCGGGCGCGGTCGATCCCGCTGGCGTTTCCCCAGGTTTGAATTACCAGCCCCTCCCTGACCAGCTCGAGGTTGGCGCGGCAAACGGCTTTTTTCAGGGCTTCGAGCATGCTCTGAGCGTCAAACGCGCGCGCGATTGCGCAGGTCGATCAATTGTTTCATGACGTGGTGCAGGCTTCCCTGCCATTGTGCCTTTCCCAGGGCGTCATGCAATACCGCATAAAGGGAAAACAACTCGCGGTAAACGGCGTGCGCGGCGGCGTTGGGCTTGAAAACATGCTTCTTCAATCCCGTCATCGCCCTGGCGGCGGCTGCGAAATCCGGGTGCGCCCGCGCCACTACCGCAGCCGCCATGGCCGCCCCCAACGCGCATGTCTGCGCCGAACGCGACACCTTCATTGGCCGCCCCGTGACATCCGCGTAAATCTGCATTACCAGCGGGTTTTTCTCCGCGATGCCGCCGCAATTGACCACCTGCTCGATCTTGACGCCGTATTCCTCGAAACGATTGATGATCGTCAAGGCGCCGAAGGCGGTGGCTTCGATGAGCGCCCGGTAGATCTCCGCCGGGGTGGTGTAAAGCGTCTGCCCCAGCATCAGCCCCGTCAGGCGTTGATCCACCAGCACCGTGCGGTTGCCGTTGTTCCAATCCAGCGCGATCAAACCGGATTCCCCCGCCCGCAATTTGGCCGCGCCGCGGGTCAGTGCCTCGTGCGAGCCGGCCTTCGCGCCGCCGGGCTGAATATAATTGACAAACCAGTTGAAAATGTCGCCGACCGCCGATTGCCCCGCCTCCAGGCCGTAACAGTCCGGCAAAACGCTGCCGCTGACAATGCCGCAAAGCCCGGGAATGTCCGCCAGCTTCTCCTTCAACGGCCAGACGGCGATGTCGCACGTGCTGGTGCCGATGATCTTGACCAGCGTGCCGGGAGCAATGCCCGCGCCCACGGCCCCAAGATGGGCGTCGAACGCTCCGACCGCCACAGGAATGCCTTCCCGCAGCCCCGTCCGCCCTGCCCACTCACCCGAAAGTCCGCCAACGCTGGAGCTGACGTCGCGCGCCCTGGCGCAAAGTCGCCCGCGCAACGCGCCCAGCTTCGGCGACAGTCGTGAAAGAAACTCGGCGTCCGGGTATCCGCCCCAATCCTGGTTGTACATGGCCTTGTGCCCGGCCGCGCAAATGCCGGCCGTAAAACTTTCGCGTCGCTGCGTGCCCGTCAGCGCCGCCGGAACGTAATCGGCCAACTCAACCCACCAGGCGGAGGCGTCATAGACTTGGGGGCTGGTGCGCAGGCAATGCAGGATTTTGCTGAAATACCATTCGCTCGAATAAGTCCCCCCGCACTTGGCGAGATATTGGGGGCGGATTTCTCTGGCCAACCCTGTGATTTCCGCCGCCTCCCCGACTCCCGTGTGGTCTTTCCACAACCAGGCCATCGCAGCCGGGTTTTTCGCAAAACGCCGGTCCAACGCCAGGGCATTCCCGTTGCCGTCCACCGGCAGCGGCGTGCTCCCGGTCGTGTCAACTCCAATTCCCACCACCTGTTCCGGCTTCAATCCACGCGTCTTCCTCTGCGCGTCCGCCAGTGCGCCTTTGACGGCCACTTCCGCCCCTTTGAGATAATCGGCCGGATGCTGCCGCGCCAGATTGGGGTCGCGCGACAGGATGACGCCGGAATCGCCGTGCTCGTAATTCCAGACCGCCGTGCCGACCTCCCGCCCGTCGGCGGTATCAACAATAAGCGCGCGCACGGAATTGGTGCCGTAATCCAGGCCGACGGTGTATCTGGGAGTCATGTTCAAATTCAGGAGCCAAGACCGCGCGCCAACGCGTAATAAACCTCGTTAAAACGCAACTCCTTCCTGAACTCGCGCAGCCGTGTATTTGCGTCAATTATAACAATTTCGATTCCGGCCATGTTCCCGAAATCCTCGAGCATCCCGGTAGTCACCGCCTGGCTGAACCCGGTGTGGTGCGCCCCGCCCGCATAAATCCATGCCGCCGCCGCCGTCGGAAGGTCGGGGCTGCAAACCCACACCGCGCGCGCAACGGGCAATTTGGGCAACGGTTTGTCCGGACCGACCACATCGACTTCATTGATGAGCAAACGAAAGCGGTTACCAAGATCGATGAGGGATGCGTTGAGGCCCGGCCCGGACGCGGTGTCGAAAACCAATCGCACCGGGTCCGCCTTGCCGCCGATGCCCAGCGGATGGACTTCCATCGAAGGCTTGCCGCCCGCGATGCTGGGACAAATCTCGAGCATGTGCGCGCCAAGAACCTTCATCTTGCCGGGCTCCAGATGATACGTGTAATCCTCCATGAACGAGGCACCGCCATCGAGACCGGCAGCCATCACTTTCATCGCGCGGACCAGCGCCGCCGTCTTCCAATCACCCTCCGCGCCGAATCCGTAGCCGTCCGCCATCAGACGCTGCGCCGCAATGCCGGGCAATTGCTCCAATCCATACAAGTCCTCGAATGTGTCGGTGAACCCCTTGAAATTGCCCGCGGTTAAAAACGCGCGAAGACCCGCTTCGATGCGCGCGGCCTGGCGCAACGAGGCGCGCATTGCGCCACCGGCCCGCAATTTGGGCGCGACTTTGTAGCTGCCTTCATATTCCTTTGCCAGACGATCTATCTCGCTGTCAGAAACTTCATTGACGCATTTGACCAGGTCGCCCAGGCCGTAGCCGTTGACGGAAAAACCAAATTGAATTTGCGCGGCCACTTTGTCGCCTTCGGTGACGGCGACTTCCCGCATGTTGTCGCCAAACCGGCAGAACCTGGCGCCCTGCCAGTCATGCCACGCAACGGCGGCGCGGGTCCATTCGCCGATCTGCTTTTGGACGGCCCCATCCCGCCAGAAACCAACGACCACTTTCCGCTCCAGCCTCATGCGGCTCATGATGAACCCGTGCTCGCGGTCTCCGTGGGCCGCCTGGTTGAGGTTCATGAAATCCATGTCGATGGTGGCCCACGGAATATCGCGATTATGCTGGGTGTGAAAATGCAACAACGGCTTGCGCAGCAGCCGAAGGCCGTTGATCCACATTTTGGAGGGCGAAAATGTGTGGCACCAGGTAATCACGCCGGCGCACTTCGCGTCGCTGTTGGCCTGGTCAAGAAGCGCCGTCGCCTCGTCCGCGCTCTTGACGACCGGCCTGAAGACGATTTTTGCGGGAATTTCCCCGGAGCCATCCAGCGCGCCAGCGACTTCGCGGGCGTTGGCCGCGACTCTTTCAAGCGCGGCGGGGCCATAAAGATGCTGGCTTCCGGCGACGAACCAGATTTCGAATTGTTTGAAGTCAATCATGCTGGCAGTGCGGTTGTCTATTATACAAATAGTGTTACGTAAAGAGAAATTTCTAGTTCTGGCCCTCGATCATCGGCAGGACCAATCGCTCGATGCCCGCCGACACCAGACCGGCTGTCCGGCGCCGCGGCGCGCTGACGACTTCGACGCGGCCCAGTCGCGCCCACAGCGTGCCGCGCTCGACGGCCGCCGCCAAATATCGTAATATCGCCGGTTGAAATTCCACCAGGCTGCCCGTCACCACCACGCGGCGCAGTCCGCAGACGTTGAGCGCGCCCGCGATGACCCCGGCGGCCGCTTCCAAGGTCTCCGCCAGCCACGGAACAACCCCCTGCGCCGCGATGAACTCCACAAACGCGGGCCAGTTCGCCGCCGCCCTGGGCCGCGAAGCCGCAAAACTGCGCAGCAATCCCGAAGTCGAAATCAGCGTTTCCAGGCAACCCACGCCCCCGCATCCGCATCGCCGCTTGTTTCCAAAAACCGGCGTGTGCCCCAACTCTCCGCTAATGGGCAGCGGCGGAACAAAGGGCCTACCCGCAATCATCGCGGCGCCGCCCACCCCTTCCCCGAAATCGACCAGTAGAAAATCCTCCTGCGTCGGAGCCAGCGCCTGGTGCCCCAGCGCCAGCGCCCGCTCCTCCTGCACCAGTGCCACGGGCGCCTCCCAAACTTCCCCGATCAATCGTTTTAACGCCGCGCCTTCCGTCCAATGCAAATTCGGTGAATAAAGCACCGTTTCGTTTTTCTCATCGACCACTCCGGGCACACTGGCGACGACTCCCCAAAGACCTTTGTGCGAGATGAGGGCGGCGGACTTTACCAGCGCGCGCCGCCACTGGGCCGGACTTGAAGGGGTGGCAAAACCAGTCTGCCAATCATCTTCGCCGCTGGCGCCGACCGGCACCGCGCTCAAACTCGTTTCGGTGACTCCCAACTGGATGGTCACAAGCCGGGGACTGCGAGTATCGAAACGCAGCATCCGCCCCGGACGCCCCAAAGCGGAAGCCTGGCGGCGATCTCCGTCAAATTCCTCCAAAAGCCCGATCTCGAGCATTTCATCGACAATCTTGCCGGCGGTGGGCTGGCTCAACCCCAGGGACTTGGCCAGTTCCGCGCGCGAGGCCGCGCCCAGCAACTGTAATCGGGCCAGCAGCGTGCGCTTGTTCAATTGCCCCATTTTGGACGGGATGAGGATCACAATACTTAGGATACCTATTTATCTCACCGGCGCGCAAGCTTTATTGCCGGCCTCCGCCCGGAAACGCGTGTGGGACAGAAGTCTTCCAGCGTCGCGGCGCTCCGCCCTCCCGAAAATTGTCATACGCCCCCGGAAACGCCCGAGTCCGCCAGTCAAGCGCAAATTGCGCGAAGATGCCCCCGCGGCGAGGCACATGCCCCGGCAAAGAACATTGAACTGCCGGGCCGCGGGTTTTACACTGCAACCGAACATGGGGCAAACTTTACAGGCCGACCTCGCCAGGCTCGAAAAATCGCCGCAAGACCTGGCGCGCTGGCAAAAGGCGCAGCAGCAATTGCTCGCCGGAAAAGCGGCCCTGGCCCTCCCCGCGTATCGAGACCTGGTAAAACGTTTTCCCGGGGTCGTCAATCTGTGGTTCGAGTTCGGCGCCGCCGCCGCCGCCGATTTGGCCTTCGAACCGGCGCGCCAGGCATTCGATCACGCCGAACAGATGGCGGGCGCGGACTCCGCCGTGCTCATTGCGCTGGGGCAGCAATATCATCGCCTCCGCCAGCCCGCGCGCGCCCGCGTCTGTTTTGAACGAGCGGCCCAAGTTGCGCCTTCCTCAAGCCACGCGCGATTGAGCTGGGCCGCCTGGCTCGAACGGGAACGCCGCCTCGAAGACGCCTGGGAACAAACCGAAGCGTGCCTGACGCAAAATCCCCGCGACGCCGCCGCCCTTTACTACCGCGCGTTTCTCCTTTATCGAAAGGGCCGCGCCGATGAGGCCCAGGCCCAGTTGCGCGATCTGATTCAATCCGATGCGGGAGAGCCCGGCGTAAAAATCTCTTCTCTCCATCTCCTGGCGGTTGTTCTGGATGAATTGGGCCAGTACGCCGAGGCCATGGAGTGGCTCCTGAAGGCCAAGGCCCTGACGCGTCAACATAATAATGTCCCGGCGCTGGAGCAGACTTACGAAAAGGCCGCCCGCCGACGCCGGTCGCTGCTGGCGGGATTGACGCCGGACATGATCCGCCGCTGGCGATCGAATGTTCCCGCTTCGGCCAGCCCGCGGAAATTGGCCCTGCTGGGAGGCCATCCGCGGAGCGGGACCACTCTTTTGGAGCAAATCCTGGGCGCCAATCCGTCCATCGCGGCTTTCGACGAATCCGATGCCTTTGTCGTGGAAATTGGCGATCGTCTCTTTCCGGCGGACCCTTTCCCGCCCTTGACGGCCGCCGCCCTCGACGCTCTTTCGCCCGCGCGGCAGAGGGAACTGAAAGGCCGTTACTTCAAGAGCCTGTTCCGCGAGGTGGAAGGCGAACCGGCCGCCGAAGTTTTGATTGACAAAAATCCGACGCCCACCGCCTCCCTGCCGTTGTGGCTGCGAATGTTTCCAGATTCCAAGGTCATCATTGCCTTGCGCGATCCCCGCGACGTGGTCATCAGTTGTTTTTTCCAGAATCTGGCGTTGACTCCAATGAACGCGAACTTCCTCGGCCTGGATCGGGCCGTCCAGCATTACGCCGACCTGATGGACGTCTGGCTGCGGGTGCGCGAGCTGGGCGGTTTTGACTGGATCGAAACGCGTTACGAAGACATCGTGGCCAGCGCGGAAACGGAGGGCCGGCGGGTCACCGAATTTCTGGGGTTGACATGGTATGCCGCCCAGGCCAACTGCCACGAGGCGGCCCGCGAGCGGTTCGTTTTCTCGCCGACTTATAGCGAAGTTGCCAAACCGGTCCACAACCGCGCCGTCGGCCGCTGGAAACATTATGCGGCGGCCCTGGAACCATTTAACGCGAAGTTCTCTGTGTACCTGCAAGCCTTCGGCTACGCTGATTCCTGAGGGCCGTTTGTATCAGCGCCCCCCCGCCCGAGAAGACGCCCAACTTAGGCACATTCCACCTCGATGCGCGTGAACAAGGCCCCCAGATTTCGGAATGCACGTTGCTGTCCAATAGGAACGACTTCATTTGCGACGAGGCAGCGGCACTGGGCCAATCGCACGGAGAGCGGCGATTGCTTTCTCGCGGTCAATTGTCGGAATAGGCACACTTTCGACACATGGTTGCCCGTGCTCACTAATCGTCAACTTTCGTTTGCCCTGAATCACCGGTCGTACGAGTTTGCCGGCCTTGCGATGCAATTCGGTCAACGTCGCTTCCATCAGACAAAATACACACTTTAAGCATTTTTTGCCGAGTCCAAATGTTGCGGGGGCACCTTCAGCCCTTCACCGCCAATCGACTTGCGTTCCGAGCTTTTTAGACTTTAGTTCAGTCGACAGCGCCCGCAGCTCAGTTGGATAGAGCAAGTGCCTTCCAAGTTCGGCGCGTGATTTTTAATATTATTGACACTCGCGGATCGCCCTGTGTTTATAGGGATTTTGCGAACATTTGGCTTTGACCGT
Source organism: Vulcanimicrobiaceae bacterium (assembly GCA_035511075.1). GTDB lineage: Bacteria > Verrucomicrobiota > Verrucomicrobiia > Limisphaerales > Palsa-1400 > DATAUD01. The sequence goes on along the minus strand of DATKFW010000153.1, from coordinate 82,331 downwards.
TGTTTGCCATTTATTGCCCGAAAAACAGGTGTCGGTATAGAAATCCACGGGGCAATTAACGGTCTTTCCTTCAATGCCCGGAGGACGCCTTTCGCGCCCTTCTCTTTGGCGGACGCCTTGCTAGCGGAATCTTTGCAGCAAATTTGCCTCCTGATTCGGCTTCACAACGGCGAATGTCTTCGCCGATGGCGTGAACGTCATAGTTGAACCGCTTTGCGTAATCCGCGCGGAGGCGGTGGATTTCTTGAACAATTGGATCTTTCATATTCATGTTTCAGATACTCCCATTAATTCTAGCGGAGTGCAAATGACGGGAAGGACGTATCCCTCGTCCGCCGCCAGGCGTTCGATATCGGGAATAATCTCGCCGTTATTGATGTGGGCGCAATTCCAAGTCAACAAAAAATGCATGCCATGAATGGTGGCGGTGGCGATGTGAAATGCGTCCACGGCAGCCTTTGCCGGGAGCAAATGAGTTGTCAGAATTCTGCGGGCAAGGTCATCAACTTGAATCGTTATGTGCAATTTTTGGATCGGGCGAAGAATCTGTAGGCGCTTGGCCGCGATCTTGGCCTCACCCAATGTGGCTTCATTCTGAACAAACTGTGAAGTGAACAACTCGAAATAGCGCCGCCGCGGCCGCCACCACGTTTTGGTGGCGGCTTGTTGGCCACCAATTAAAGGGTCATGCGAAGGTCGCGCAGCCAAATAACTTGGGATCGTTGTCTCCAGGTAAAGGCTGGGCTTCATTTTTCCACGTCCCCGCCGTTCAGGTCATCAAACGGAAACGGCACGAGGAAGATTTTACCTTTGGTCATGGAAGAGCTTGCCGTCGGCATCGGTGTAAACGTCCTCAGCCGCTTCGTTGAGGAAATCGAACGCCGGGCTGACCGACGGAATGAGCAGAGGTTCGTCCTGCCGCAACCGATGCTGCGCGTCCACTACGCCGGTTGTTTCAATCGCATTCATGTCCGGCTTCACGCTGGCCCGCAAATCAGTTTAAATCAAGCGCGGACGCGCCAATTCAACAAGCGAGAGCCAAATCCGCCGACGAGTAACGCCGGTGATGGGATAGAGATGAAAAAGGCTGGTTCAAAGGTCGCATGGATCTGTGGTTTCCCGCAGCTCAGTTGGACAGAGCAATTGCCTTCTACGCAGGATTATTATTGGGCGGGGAATCGGCCATTGCTTTTTTCAGGGCGGGAACCTGTTCGATGAGCTTTTCAAATTTTATTCCGGTCAAACTTTCGATCACCGGCGGAAGCTGGCTGAGAATTTCGGTAACGTCTCCGGTCACCTTGCTGGCGCCGCCCCCGCTGCCGCCGCTGTTGATGATGACGATCTTCTCCGTCTTTGCCAGCGGCTCGCTGACTCTGCCGGCGAGTTCTGGCAGAATGCGCACAATCATTTCAATGACGGCCGCCTGATTGTATTGCTTGAATGATTCCGCCTTGAGTTTCATCGCTTCGGCCGTGGCCGAGCCCTGGGCCTCGATGATCGCCGCTTCCGCCAGACCGCGCGCCTTGTTGGCGTCAGCTTCGGCCAAGCCGGTGGCTTTGACGACGTCCGCCGAAGCAAAGCCCCTGGCCTTGGTCGCGGAAGCATTGCCGGCGGCTTCGGTTTCAAGCTGGAATTTCGTCGCGTTGGCCAGGGTCTCGACACGGTAACGTTCCGCGTCGGCGGGTTTTTGGACGTTGGCCTCCAATTCGCGCTGTTTGCGCATGATTTCCTGCTGTTGCAGCTCGATTTGCTTTTGCTTCTCGATAATGCTGACCTGAATTTCCTCCGCCTTGACCAATTGGCCGGTCTTGAATTTTTGGAGATCGTAGGCCAGGTCGGCTTCGGCTTTCTTCTGGTTGACGGCTGCCTGGTAGGCCGCGACGTTGGTCTGATAGTCCCGTTGCGCCTCGGCGATTCTAGTGTCCGCTATGAATTTGGCCTCCTGGCCGGCTTGTGTGGCTTGCGCGGAACGAATCATCGAATCCCGATCCGCTTCCGCCTGCGCGATGGTGGCATCCCGTTTGACCTGGGCAATCCGGGGTTTTCCCAGGGCGTCGAGGTACCCCTGGCCATCACGAATGTCGCGAATGGTGAAACTGACAATGCCCAGGCCCATGTTGGCCATGTCGCCGGCGGCCACTTCCTGGACTTTGGAGGCAAAGGCGTCGCGGTTCTGGTAAATGTCCTCGACTGTCATCGTGCCAAGAATGGCGCGCAAATGGCCTTCCAGGGTTTGAGTGGCGACGCTCTTGATTTCATCGATGGACTTGCTCAAGACCTGTTCGGAAGCGGTGGCAATCGAGATGTCGTCGCCCTTGATTTTGATTTGCGCGACGCCATCGACTTTGACGGGCACACCCTTGCTCGTATAAACCTCGGTGTTTGGACATCGATGGTAAGCAATTCGAGGGACAGGACATCGACCTTTTCAACCACCGGCATGACAAACGTGCCGCCGCCCTTGACGATGCGGAATCCGCGGCTCTGCACGGTGCCATCCGGTTCGATGTATTTGTGGCGGCGCCCGGAAACGACGAGCACCTGGTTTGGGCCGACCTTGGTGTAACGGCTTGCCCAAATGGCCAGGAATAGAAAGATGACAACAACAATTCCGACGACGCCCGTGACAACCACGCCGGCGGTGGACATGTTAAAATCGAGGAGGGATAAAAATCCTGGATGCATTGTTTTCCTTTTGGTTGTGGATTTGCCTGGAACGCTAAATTGGCGAGACAAAAAACTGGGACTCGGAAATGCGCGTGATCCTGACTGTTTGGCCGTTGCCGACGGCCACGCCGTTTGGCTCGCGGGCCGGCGCGGTGTAACGGGTGCCCGCTTGCACGTAGGCAATTTCACCCACGCCCGACGGCGGAATTGGCGTAATGACAGTGGCGGTGTGGCCGACCAAACTGCCGACGTGGGATTCGCTGGAGCTTTGGGTCCGTTGAAAAATCGCGGCAAACATGAAAAAAACGCCGGCGGCAATGATTAACCCGCCCAAAAGAGAAATCGGCGCACTGACCCAGATGTTCCTGGTGGCTTCGATGTGCGAGAGAATCATTCCAAACCCGCCAAAGGCGGTGACGAAAGAACAGATAATGGTTGGACTGAAAGCCGATACCCCCGGCATGCCGGAATGTTCGTAACCGGCCTCGGCGTGGCCGCCGGTGCCGACTTCGGCATGACCGTCGTGAAGCCCGACGTGCCCAAAGAAAAAGCTCACCACGGTGAAAAGAAGACCGAGGAGAAAACAAGCCAAATAAACATACTGTTCCATAGGCGCAATCTTTCCAGCGCGGGACAATTGACGCGCTATGGGCATACAAATAGCAGAGTCCGCCGCTGTCGTCACTTATAAACCAACACCCCTTTTTGTAACCTTGTAACCTTTTCGAGAGAGGGAATCAGGAATTATGAAGGCGGAACCACTCGAATACCGTTGAGAGTCGCTGTGAAAGCGGATATGTACCAGCTTAGTGATGGAAATCATTCAGTTGAGTCTCAATCGTGTCACCGTCAGCAATTACAAGAGCATCAAGCGCATTGAACTCCGCGGCCTCAACAGCCTGGCGCTCTTGATGGGACGCAACAACGCGGGCAAATCCAACTGCCTGGATGCCTTCAAGTTCCTGGCCGAAGCGGCCGTTGATTTCAACAATGCCGTCCGTTCCCGGGGAATCGACCTGGCGGACCTGGTCCATCGCAAGCGGGCGGAGGAGTCGATGGAGTTTCTGCTGGACTTCCAGCCGGCGCCACGAAAACGGATCGACTTGATCAACCGGCTATTCGCAGGGAATTCGCAGTTGACGGCCGCCGACGCGATCAATTCCAATTTTCTTTCGGCGCTGACCCTCAAAGTGACGATCTCGGCCGAGGGGTTTGCCGAGGAGCTTTCCATACCGAACGTCGAGGGCAATCGCCTCTTCGTCCTGTTTTCGATCAAAGGGACGCCGGACAGCCTCGAGGTTGCTTGCGGGCAATTGGAAGCGCTGTGCAAACATTGCGGGGGCGATTTGCCCTCCGAGACGGTGGCCCTGGAAACCAAGCCGGAAACAATGCAGCCGTTTCGGTTGCGCCTGGGCCGTCCGGATTCAGCGGGCGCCTTCCCGATTTCCGCCGAACTGGCCGCCGCGGTCCACCAACAGTTTGCCACCTTGGAATGGATCGATCCGTTGCGCCGAATGCCCACGTCCTCGCCCATTCTTGGCAAGCATACGCTGACGGCGGATGTCTCCAATCTGCCGGACGTATTGCACTGGCTTTACAACAACAAGCCCAAACAATTCCGGAAAATTGAGTCCGAGGTCTCCAAGCTGGTCCCCAATCTGGGCAAACTTTACACGCCGACTGAGGAAAACCAGGCCACGCTGGGGCTCATCGACGCTGCCGACGAAGACCTGGTTTATTCGATGAACCAAATGAGTTTTGGCACCCGGTCAGTCGTGGCCATCGTCGCCAAGGTGACCCTTGCCGCACCCGGTTCGTGGGTCTGCATTGAAGAACCGGAAACCTACCTCCATCCCAAGGCGCAATTGGAACTGTTCCAGTTCTTGCGCGAAGAGGCCAAGACCAAACGCATGTTTGTCGCCACCCACTCCACCGCCGTGGCCGCCTCGTGTCCCCTCTCATCGCTCTTCATCGTGCAACGGGACGCGGAAAATTCCACGGCCGTCATGCCGGTCACTCCGGCCGATGCCTATGAGGTCATCGAGCAACTCGGAGTCAAGCCCTCGTTCAGTTTTGAGGCGGGGGCCATTGTATTTGTCGAGACCGGCGACCATGTCCCGATATTCGAGGCGTGGGCAAAAAAGTTCGATTTCCGCGTCAAGGTCCAGTTTCTGGATGCTGAAGGGGCCTGCACGTTGCATTATTTTGCCAATACACGGGTGGCCTTGAGCAATTTCGTGCATACGCTGGTCTTTGCCGTCTTCGGCAACGGCAGCGATATTTCCAGTCAAACAAGGAAAACCATCGTCGAACATTTGGAGCTTCCCCCTGAGCAGGTCATCACAACCGATTTTCCCGAACTGGAAGGCTACCTGATGGACTCCAAGGCCATCCTGCGCGCCTTCCCCGCCATCACTCTGCCCCTGGCCGAATTACAGGCGAGGCTGGACCCCGCAATCACGCTGCCCGATCAGAAGAAGACCCTGAGCGACCTATTGACACAGTTTCGGATTGGCGATTACGACAGCCGTTTGGGCGCCCGGATTGCCGAGGCGATGGACGAAATTCCGGCCTGCGTCCGCCAGCTCTTCGAGCAGATTGCCGCCAGCTCCAAACCGTATTGGAAAATTTGACGCCCTATTTTCCAAGCTCCGCGTGCAGGAACGCGAAGGTTTTCAGGAACGCGGCCATCTCGGTTTTCCGGCTTTCGCCCATCGTCAAAACGTCCTGATGCACCAGCACGCCGGTTTTTTCATCGCCGCCCGCTTTATTGGTGATGCATGAAATTGCCGCCACCGACAGGCCGCATTGCCGGGCCACAATCGCTTCCGGCACGGTGCTCATTCCGATGGCATCGGCGCCCAATTGACGGAAAGCGCGAATCTCGGCCGGCGTTTCGTAGCTGGGACCCGAGACGGCCATGTAAGTGCCCGCATGCAAACGGAGCCTGCCAACCCTGGCCGACCTTCTGGCCAAATCGATCAATTTCCGGTCATAAACCCGCGTCAAATCAACAAACTGGGGCAACCCCGGCGAGACCAGCCCGCGCAACGGGTTGACGCCCATTAAGTTGATATGGTCCTTCAGCGCCATGAAGTCGCCGGACCGATACATCCGGTTGACCGCACCCGCGGCGTTTGTCAATAAAACTGTTCGAATCCCCATTTCCGCCAGCACGCGGATCGGGAAGGTCAATCGATCCATGTCGTGCCCCTCGTAATAGTGGGCGCGGCCCTTGAGCACGAACACCGGCACCTTATCGAAGTGCCCGATTACCATCTTGCCGGCATGTCCGGTCACGCCGACGGTTGGAAAACCAGGGATCTGTCCGTAGGCGATTTCGCGAGAGACTTCAAAGCGGGCCAGGGCATGTTGAAAACCGCTGCCCAGCACCATGGCCAGCGAGGGCCGAAGAGGCGTCTGCTTCTTGAGCATCGCGGCGGTTGATTTTGCGTCGTATGTCATGACTCCGAACGAATTATTGGCCGATTCCAACGCCCGGACGCAATACTTTTTGCAAATGAATCCCGCGGACGAGACGGCCGCGCCCGCCGCGCCCCGGGGCGCGGAACCGGCCCGATTGGTTTGACGAGACTCGTCTGATTACGGTTGCGGCAGGTGCTCGATACGATCTGCCCAATCCCAGTCGCGCGCCTCGCGCCAAAAACTCGCGAGCAGGCGGGCTTGCCTGCCATACGCAAGCGCTGATACTGAGCGGCGAAACAGAATGACACCGGCGTGGCCCAATCCTTCGCGAGTGAGCTGGCCAGCGTGCATCGTAACGCTTGCGCGATCAAAACCAACGAGGATCAGTTCCAGTTCACGCAGCGCCATCAGCAGTGGCGGATCCTTTACCGAAAGATACGAGCCCCCCTCCCAGTCCGAAATGTGGATGATCGGAAAGCCTGCCTCGATTCGCCGGCACGCGGTTACCAATCGATGTGAAGAATTTTCATCAGCCAGGAGACGGCCCTTCATGCCCCAGCCTCGGCCTCGCGGTGTTGCGCAATTTCTTCCGGATAAGCCTTCGCGTACGCGAGCGCGCAACGCACCAGCGCTGGCGTCCATCGAAAGTGACTGGCCGTCCTCGGGACAGTCCTCGCTTCGTGATATACCGCCACCACTTCCCACACCGCGACGCGATGTCCCAGCAAATATGCCTCGCGCCCACCGACGGAGTCGCGAAACCCAACACCCGGAAATTCCTCTTCCAAAGCCTTTTCCTTAAGGTAAAGACTGCTCAGAGTGGAGACCTCGAGATGACGCCGCTTCGCCTGCCGCGAGAGCAGGGCGGCAAGGACTGCCTCAAGCCGACACGATTGCACAATTGTTGGCATGCCTCAATTGTCGTTTACAACGTAAACGACGTCAAGCGACTGTGCTGTGTTGGCCCCAACCGAAGTTGCCTTTGACCTCGGCCTATGGATCGGCGGTCTGGTCAACCGGCTTCAGATTCTTGGCGCGCGGAAAAGTGAAAGTCGGCGAGCCGTTAATCAACGCCAGCCCGAAATCCAGCATTGCCCGGTTTCCGATTTCCTCCACCGGCAGTGGAGGCAGAAACCAATTGACCGCCTCCCCTTCCACCTTTCCTTTAAGACTCTGCCAAAGACTGTCGCCGGCGGTTTTCTCTTTGAGGGAGGCGACAGTGACTTCCATTTTCGGCGTTCCGGTCTGGCGGCGAAATGTCAGCGTGTCGACCTTTGCCACCAGTCCGTTGACCTGGCGGAAATCCCCATTGAGGTACTTGATGTCGCACATTTCGATGGTCACCGGACTGCTCTTGCCGTGGGCGTTGAAACGCAGCCGGACTTCGCTGACGGTCCATGCGCCGTCGTTGACGGTGCCCTCGACCTCCATTGTCGCCTCGCCCGAGCCTTCCATGGCGATCGATTTTAATTGCCGCGGAAGCGTGCCGCCGTCCATGAGTTCCTGCGCGTGCCGGTGGATTTCATAGGTAAGGTCAAAGATGCTTTTCTGCCAGCCCGAGCCTGAGAACTCGATTTCGCAAATCGCCTCGAACGAATTGCCGGAAACGCGCGGCGTCGCGGGCCTCACGCGCGCCGATTGGGTGCTGCCCGGGCCGGTGACAATGGAGAGCGGCTCCGGCGAGATCAACGGAACAAAATACATGAATGCCGTTATGGAATTGGTGGGCGGGCCGTCTTGTCCGTTACCCAGCAGGAGAGTCGGTCCGTCAGGCGCCGCCGCGGCCGCCCCGGCAAGCAGGGACATCAACATGCAGGCAAGCGTGGTCTTCAAAATGTTTCGGCTGCAAAAAATCATACAAATGTTCTGGGTCTGCCACCGTCCACAAACCGCGCCGAAACATCGAACAGAAATGGTTAATTGGCAACTGTCATCGGAACAGGTGAATTATTCCGGGCCGGCGCCGCGTTCTTGGCCAGCCAGACGAGGAGGGATTCCAGCTTTTCCGGCGAGTATTCGCCCATCAGGCATATCTGAATCCAGTTGCGGTTGCGCAGGTAGTCGCTGTTGTAGCTCAAAAGATAGCCCGCGCGTTGTAATTGGGCGCCCAGTTGCGCCGAATTGAGATGCTGCGGCAGCGCAATGCTCACCACGCCCGGTGTGGCGTCGGTATCGGGCGCGACGAGTTGGAAACCCATTGCGCGGAGACTGGCGCGCAATCGGGCGGAAATGGCCGCCCCGTCCGCAAGTTTCCTGGGCCAATCAGGCTGGCGGACGGCGGCGTCCAGGGCCTGCACCAGGTTTGAAGAATGCGTAAAAGCGATGCCCTGATGCTCCGCGTACCAGCCCAGGTCCAGGTAGCGCGGCAATGCCTTGGATGAAGCCAGCGCATGATTGTGAAAGACCATGCACAGACCGGGATAGCCGGCCAATCCCTTGCCGCTGGCTCCCGAAGCCAGATAAATCCCTTCAAGGTTGACCGGCACAAGGCCAATCGCACTGATACAGTCCGTACAGAGCCTGACTTCGGCGCGTGCGCAAATGGATTGGAGGGCGGAGAGGGGATTGAGCAGGCCGGTGGAAGTCTCGGAATGGACGCACCAGAGCCAGCCGACGGAAGGCGAGCGGGAGAGGTATTGCTCGATGGCCGTCAGGTTGAAGGTTTCGCCCCAGCGAAATTTCAGAGTGTCAAACGTCAGTCCCATTCTGGTGGCGTGATCGATCAGGCGCTCGCCAAATTCCCCATTGCTCAGAATCAACCCCGGATTCTTGTCCAGCGAAAGCTGGGCGGCGACGGCGTCGTTGGCCAGGGTGCCCGAGCCAAGAAGGATTTGAACGTCGCGGGCGCGCACCAATTGGCAAAGACGCTGGCGGACGCTCTGAAATTCCGAAATGAAGTGGTCCGAACGGTGTGACTCGGGCACGCGCTCAAAGGCCTGGCGCACCTGGGTGTGAATGGCGACCGGTCCGGGAAGAAAACTGGCGGGGCCGCGCGCCCGAATCGGTTCGCGCAGAAACTCTTCGGCGCGCTTTTCAAAATTTTCCAATGTTAAGTACATTGGCTGGAACATGGCCTCGCCCGTGCCGACTTGCGGGCCAAAGGGCACGAAGCCGAGGTGGCGGTAAAGCTTCTGCTGGCGCGTGGTGCCGGAAATGACGGCCAGATCGTATCCGTGCTCCAAGCCATACTGCCACATCAAGGTGGTCAAACCGCGGAAGACCTGGCCGTTGCGGAATTCCTTCTCCACCGAAAGCAGGCGGATTTCACAAACGCCGCGGCCGGGCGGCAGATGGGAATCGAGGTTGGGGATCTTTTGATCCAGGGAAAAGGGACGGCGCCCGCGGGCGGCGATCATGCCCACCACCCGCTTGCCCGAAAGGCAAACAAGGTAAGTGTTTTCGGAATGGAATTTGTCCACCAACCGCGGACTGTTCGAGGGCTGATGCTGAGGGATTTCCTCCACAAAGGTTTTGTAATTAAGCTGATGAATCTGTTCGAATTCCCAGTCGGCGGTTGCGACTTTGAATTGGAGTGATTGTGTGCTCATAAGATGCTTTGAGGATTCAATCTCGATTTGAAACTAATGGGACAATGACCGTCGGCTTCAAAGACATGCCGGACAGACTGCCCAATGGGACCCAGCCTGTCAAAGAAAACTGCGTGTCGGTCTGGCCGGCAAACTCGTCGGTTTGCGTCGTTTTTCCAGGCCGGCAATGATCCATTGTCGCTTGCGCGGCGTATTCCACGCTTTGTTACATACAAAGGAAGGCCGGACGTGGGAAGTTTAAATTTTGGGTCCAATTTCGGGTGGGCGCATCTCATTTTTTGGAATTGCGCTTCTCAGGCTGGGGCAATCCGACCATTTTTGCGGAAGGGGCGAGCGCCGCGAGTCCCAAATTCGTCTGGGTCTTGAACGTTCTCGGTTAGCATGTGAGCCAAATTGAAGTGGGGCTCGCGGCGCTCGCCCCTCCCGATTCTTTCGCCGGACCAGTTCAATCCGAGTTTTCTTACCGTTCAAAAACTGGGATGCGCCAATTTCGGGTTAAATGGGCCGGCCCCGCGCGTTTTGTGTCTTTTGCGTGAAGAACCCGCCGCATCGATCCAGCTCAGTCCTCAAACCCCAGGGCGTGAAGTTTTTGATAAACGCCTTTGCTCAAAAGCAATTCAGCATGCTTGCCGCTTTCGACGATTTGCCCGTTGTCCATGACGATAATCCGGTCGGCATGTTGGATGGTGGTCAGACGGTGGGCGATGCAAATGGTGGTGCGGCCCTTCATCAATCGGTCCAACGCCTCCTGAACGACCCGTTCGGCCTGGGTGTCCAGCGAACTGGTCGCCTCATCCAGCACCAGAATCGGCGCGTTCTTCAAAATGGCCCGGGCGATGGCGATGCGCTGGCGCTGGCCGCCGGAAAGGTTGGTCCCTTTCTCGCCGACGACGGAATCATAGCCGTGGGGCTTTTCGAGGATGAATTCGTGCGCGAACGCGTGTCTGGCGGCCTCTTCGATTTCCAAATCAGTAGCCCCGGACCGGCCCACCGCTATGTTGTTGCGGATGGTGTCGTTAAATAAAATGACTTCCTGGGTGACCACCGCCATTTGCGCCCGAAGATCCCCCATGGCGGCCTGCCTAAGATCCACTCCGCCGATGCGGATGGCGCCTTCGGTCGGATCGTAGAACCGCAAGAGGAGATTTGTCAAAGTGGTCTTGCCCGAACCGCTACGGCCCACCAGCGCGAGCATCTGTCCCGGTTCGACGCACAATTGAATATTCCGCAGCACCAATTTGTCGCCGTAGCAGAAACTGACATTGTCAAAGTGTATGTCGCTTCCGGCGGCCTTGAGCGGTTGAGGTTGCGGTGGATCCACCAGGACGCTCTTGGTCGCCAGCAACTCGAATACGCGCGCTGTGGCCGCGCGGGCCCGCTGCAAATCGCTCTGGACGCGAACGACCGCTTTAATGGGCTGGTACATCATCACCAGCGCTATGACGAAGGTCCCCACCTGCAAGGCGCGGGCCGGACCGGCAATGTGAAACAAGAGAATCGCGATCCCTATGGCGCCAATGGTTTCGATGATTGGACCGGGAGACTCGGTGGACCGAACGACGCGCATAAAATGGCTGATGAATTTCCTTTGCGTTTCCTGAAATCGCTCCACCACAACGCGTTCCAGGTTATAACCCTTGATGATGCGAATTCCGGTGAAGGCTTCATGGATCATTCGCGACAGGTGGGCCTGTTCGGTTTGGATTGCCGCGCCCGACTTTCGGACTTTCTTGTTGTAAATGACGATCGGTATGGCGCAGAACGGCAGGGCCAACAGCGCTTCCAAAGTCAGGATGGGATCGATCACGAAGACAACCCAGGTAAGCGAGATGACTTTGATGGGTTCCCGGATTACTGTTACCAGCGAGGCGCCGATCATATTTTGGAGCAGGCCGATGTCTCCAATGCGTGACATCAATTCCCCGGTGCTGTTGCGGGAAAGAAAACTCATCGGCAAATTGAGCAAATGATCGAATAGCCGGGCGCGCAGATCGCTGATCGCGCGACTCGCCACCCACCCCATCAAATAGGAATTGAGATAATTGCAGACACCGCGAAGCAGGACGACCAGCGGAATCAGACTGACCACAAAAAAGACGCCTGCGTTGGAACCCGAAACATTCGCGGCCACCAAATGCTGTGCATGGAGGAAAGCGGTCTTTGCCCAAGCCGGCAATTTGGAGAGCGCCACATCAATCGTGGTGTCCCTCGGCCCGGAGAAAACGACCCCGACCACAAAAGCCACCGTCACGAGAACCGCCGTGTCCCCGAATCCGCTCACGCCGCCGAAGATTAACCCGAGGACGAATCGCAGCTTGTAGGGCCGGGTCAGTTGCCAAAGTTTGAGCCAAAATTCGATCACTCGAGTCGAGTATGCGAGGGAAGCGTCCCCCGCGCGAGAATTTTTACCGCAACTGTCGCAGGGCTTCCTGCGCCACCCGCGCGGCGGAAATGTCCGCCAGGCACGAGGATTTCCCGGCCGCCGCGCAATCGGTTCGGTTTTCCGCAATGCACCGGCAGGGCACCGTGATATTGCAATGCCGGGCGCCCACAGGCACCCATTCCTGGAGTCCGCCGTATTGCCGGAAGACCGTCAGCGTCGGCACACCGAGTGCCATCGCCAGATGGAGCACGCCGGAATCGGCCCCAATCTGCAAGCGGCAGCGTTGCAGGATCGCCGCCAACTGTGCGATTTCCGGCCCTTCGACGCAGCGCAAACGCGGATCGGGCACGGCTTTGGCAAGCGCCCCAAGCCGCTCCCGCTCGCGCGGCTTGGCGCTGGCAGTGGCGACCAACTGGATCGATGGTTCGGCGCCCAAGAGCCGCCTCGCCAATTCAATCCAATCATCCAACGGCCATTCCTTGATCGGGGTACTGGCATTGATCGAAAGATGAATTGATTTGGCCGGGACCATCGTTTGCGCCCATTGGGCGGCGGCGGCGGGCACCTGAAAATCGAATCGCGGCGGCTCCAACGAAAGTCCGCCCGCCGCCAAAAGCTGCCGCCGCTGCTCATAAACGGGCACGTCCCGCCTCCCGCGCGCGACCCAATCGGCGCGGACCCACCGGTTCCAAAACTGTTTGCGGCCCGGCTCGTAAACCAGGGCGCAACGCGCGCCGACAAACGCGGTTGCAAAAAGGCTGCGGTCCGAGGCGGTGAAATTGAAGGCGGCGTCGAACCGTTGCCGGCGCAACGCGCGGAGGATGTCCCAGTGTTTCCACCACGGCGGACTCTTGGCAGTGAGCGGAAAGGCCCACGGCCGATCCACGCAAGGCGCCAGCTTGAGCAGCTCCGCCCCGACAGTTGCCGAAAGCGTGTGAAGTTCCGCCCCGATATAATTTCTTTTGATGTCCCAAAGCGCCGGGACGAGGTGAACCGAATCGCCAAGAAACCCAAAATCGATCACGATGATTTTTTTGGCGGCGCGGGTGCGCTCCAAAAAACTCGGGGTCGTTGGGCCGGCAGACATCCCGGACTTGTTAACTTGTGGCGGCGTGGCTGGCCATAAGTATTTTGCACCGCGAAAGCGCGGAAACTTTGGAGTGCGCGGACATGTCCGCGCTTTGAAAGCGGCGACATGTCGCCGCACTCAAAAATTAGAGCGGTTCGAGGGGGTAGTGCCTTAATTTGAAATTTCGGATGCAAATCGATACCAATCAGGCACACCGGAACGGTACGACGCGTTCATTGAGACCCGTGTCCGCCGCCGCTGGTGAGTCGCGATTGACTTGGACCGTTACTTCATCCAGCAAGTGGACGCCGGACTACGCGACCGGCACCCTGGCAAGACCGACGCAGAACTTGGCGCGATCATCCGGGCCGAGACGTTCAAGGCCGCTGTCGCTTACGAAATGGAACGCTTCGAGGCGGAAAGTTTTACGTGTACCGAATGGTGGGACGCTGCGTCAAAGCAGTTCCGCCAGTGGAACCGCGACAATCCATGACCAAACCAACCACAAACGCACACCGTTACGAATTATTCATGCCACGTCTCCAGATGCAAGCAAGTGGGTTTTCGGGTAGTGGGCTACATTGAAATTTGACGTTAAGAAGTTCTAATTCTCTATGCGGCACTGCATAAGCCAAACATCAATTGACGACACCCATAGCCAAGCTTGTTTCAAACTTATGGTAAGAGGCAGCCATTCCTTACCTGCGCGGGCAGAATTGAAAGTATTTGGGAATCTTGAAAACGGAGTGGTTAAGACTGTGCGGTTTGTTCTTTCCCAATAAACGCGCCCGTTTCACACATCCTCGGTGATACAATCGATGGTCATTATCGCAGTTGTCACCAAAATCGCGTCATCCGGCTCATAAAGCTCTTTGAGGCATTGATGCAGTTCAAGAATGTGGTTGTCATCGGGGACTATCAAATACTGGATGTCGTCCGGGGCGACGGGCAATGTGCCTTTTGCCTTGATCATTTCCTCATTTGCATTCTTTACGTCTTGGTTGCGGAGATCCTCATGGCTCATGCACATTGGGCTTCCATCCGCCATAGTTTGGACGTATCGCCACTCCCGCTCATCATAAAACGTTTCCTCGCTTTGGAACTTGCCATAACGCCAGGCATTTCCTCTGTAACGCTTCGTGTAGGCAGCGATCAAGTCCAAATCGGAACCCATCGTTCCGGCGATATTGTTGCCCTCCCATATCAGGGCCGTTAGCCGTGATATTGGTGCTCTTGTCTGGGCGTTGGGGTGACTGTAAATCACAGGTTCGAGGCCATGCTGTATTCCCCATTCCTTTCTCAATCCGATGCCGAATTGGCCGTAAGTGCCAAGGTGCTTACGGATGAGCGACAGAGGCAGATCACAGAAGCACACCATAGCCACTGCCCTGAACGGCGGTTGTTGCTTCTTGAGTGCCACCTCGTCGAAATCGCCGAATCCATATTCAGGGCAACAGTGAGGGATGAAACCATCTTTGAGTATGCCCGTGAGGTTCTTCATCGATCTTGTGATGTGAAACAGGACGCTCGAACTTACGTTGTCAGACATAATTCCAGAATCTCATTTTCGAGGATAAGCGCCGCCGCGTCAAGACGATTGCGCCACAAGGCATCCGATCACGGCAAAAGCTCCAAACGGAACAGTTGGTCAGCGGAATTTGCTTCTGCTCCTCCGACTGATATTCCAGTAAATTTAAGTTCAAACTCCCACGAAAGCCCCTTTCCCGGTTTGCAACGTAAAGCTTCTCAGCCGACAATGGGGTTATAATTGCGGACGAGAAGAATTTGGTAAATTCAATGTGGATGTGCGCCGGGCTGGTGAACTTAATCTCTTTAATAAATTGGGTTGCGCCTTGGTCGGCGACGTACGATTCATCGCCCTTAAAAATAAGAAGCGGGCGTGATTTGGCGACGACTGCCATTTCGGCTTTAATAGTTTCAGTGCCTTCAATTACGGCAATAGCGAATCCCAGTGCCGTTTCCAGTATCACCCCCCAGAACACCCACCTCAAGCCGCGATGCGCCCTAGTTTTTGCAAGTCGGAAATCATTTATGTTCTGGAACCAATCCCTTTCGCCGTGGTCTTCTAGCCAGAGTCCACGGGCTACTATGACACCACCGACAGATGCGACGACGGCCAAAATAAAAACCTTCATCATCGCGACTGGGATTCCTTCTTCTATATATCCGCCGCCCTATTTTTTGGGAGGCAAATTCACAAAAATCACCGCCGTAATGGCCGGTAACTGACGTTTTCAAAATGTATGCAATGTTCCAATTGCTTTGGGGTGCGTAAGTTAACCGCTTAAACCCGCGTTCCTTAGAATCGCGGATTGCGAGTCTTCGGCTGGCCGCATCATGCCGCCTTCCCCGCTGCCGTGTCAAGCCGCTCGGAGACAGCCGAACGCCATCTCCAACTAACCTGAAATCCTTGCAGGGAGTGGGCAAACTGTTTAAAATATCGCCCACATGAAGCTTTTTATCTGCCACGCATCCGAAGACAAAGACAGCTTTGTCCGGCCATTGGCGCTGGCGCTGAAGGCTGCGCATGAAGTCTGGTTCGACGAATGGTCTCTGACAATCGGAGACAGGCTTGTGAGAAAGATAAACGAAGGGCTGGCCACATGTGACTTCGCGGTTGTGGTCTTGAGTCCTGATTTCTTTCGGAAAGGTTGGCCCCAGAGCGAGCTTGACGGGCTTTTCGCTTTGGAAGAAACGAACCGAAAGTTAATTCTCCCGGTTTGGAAAGACCTGGACGCTGATGATGTTAAACGTTTTTCCCCCATTCTCGCGGGTCGGGCCGCTGCTAAAGCATCGGAAGGCGTTTCGAAGGTTACCAGCGGGATTCAAATAGCGATTGACGCTTCGACCAGGACACAGGAAATCTCCGGCTGCGAAACCGTCCTTGAAAAGGGCATAAAGGTTAGCCAGTCAATTGAGGAAAGGGACAATGCTGCCCGACTGCAACACTGCGCGGAAGGTGTCGCGCTCATTTTAGCGGCAATGAAAAGCATGTTTGACAGATGCCTATCACTCGCAAGCAAACTTGATGCGGAACCACGACCTTTGAAGATCACCGCCAAGCAAACGCCGATGCCGGGCGGTTCCCAGTCCGACTTTTCAGTTAAAACGAATTACGGGCAAGAAATGGATTTTGGCCTTGTGGGTGTAGGAGCCAACTATTGTAATGCGGCAGAGCTGCGCGTCACGCTGTACGAACGAGGTCGAAACCGGCATCAGCCGCCGAATGAAATGTGGGAAGTTACATTTGAGCCGACATTTCGCCTTCGAAATCAGGTCGTTTGGCGCGACCAAAGAACGAAGCAAGTGTTCGCAACTCCCGGATTGGCCGATCATTTGTTGGACAAACTTTTTACCCACATCGAGGGGAAGGTCGCGTAAGCCCAACAACGGGTCCAGCGGCAAGTCAATTGCCAACTTGTCGAATTCGCAGTGCCGCCTCGATGATAAGCCACTGGCGCAAAACGCGCCCGCACCGCGCCGCAGCCGCAACCCGCATCTTTGCAGCAACTGGACGATCAAATGCGCCTGACGCCGTTTATGCGCGATTGGGCAGCGTATTTGCGGGAAGTCCGACCAGAGGGCGGCGCTTGGAACAGTGGGCTGCCAAACTTGCAACTGCTTGCAACTTTGAGCGCGACCCGCAGATGCAATGCGATCAAAGGCAACTCAACGCAACAATGCAGAAACGCAACGTTTAGTTTTTTGCGGGCGTTATGGGCCTATGCTAGATTTTATGCTAGATTCAGGCTTTTACCGCGCACCCGCGCAAACATTGGCGAAAACGGCCAAAAGTGGGTTTTATTCAATAAAATCAAGGGTTTCGGCGCTGCCAATAAGACGGAATTAAATGCACTTAAATGGCTAAAAAACCTATTTTGAGTATTATAATTTTTGCAAGGTTCATGGCGCGATTCGGATGACTCCAGCAATGGCCGTTGGCGTTGAAAAGAGCATCTGGACGGTTGCTGAAGTGCTGCAATACTGCGGGGAAAATTAGATTGTTATTGACTATCGAGACGCGTTGTGGCTATAACGCGAGTCACAATGGAAAGCGCAAAAAATCTGAACTCTGCGCCCCAGGTGGACGGGAAGCATCAAAAGAAGCTCTTATGTGTTCTATTAAGGCTAACAACTGATCATGCGCGCTTTGAAGGCGTGCAAGAGTATCGCCTAAGGTCTTATCGTGCGATAAAGCGGCGACTTGATCTGCTGTCTTTGAAAGTTGCTCGCGTATGTCGCGCTTATGGTCGCCATCCGGTAAAGAATTAATCTGATGTAAAAGGGACAAATGTTTCTCGACAAGCCCAATCCGTGCCGAAAGCGTCACGGCTGCGGAAAGCTGTCCTTCCGTCGCCATCGCGATGAGTTTTACAGTTGACGCCCAAATCTCGAAATCCTCGCGATTCATTAGCGAAAAGACTACGACAATCCGTGAAAATACCAAGTCAAACCGAGGCTAAAAAGCGATACATCGAACGCCTTCAAATGGTGATTCGCCAGTTGCACAAGTGCGACGCGACGTGGCTGGAATCGGTGCCAGTCAAAGAGGTGTTTGATGGCACGACCGTGTGGGAAGGCGACGTTGAGGTGTTTGCGCTCGCCACGCACCCGAAGGCGAAACGGTGTTACGGGTGGTCGTACGATGAACCGGAACAATTCATTACGATACTGGAACTGCCGCCCGTGGATTCGGCGGCGGCGGCGGTCAAGGCGGGGGTCGCATATCAGGTGAAGAAGGCGCGGAAATGAAAGGCTTACGACGATATTGCCATATTTGCGCAGCCGCGATCACTTGCAAAGCTCTGGCTTTTGCGGCAAGAAAAAGACCGTGGCTGCAATGCTCTCTTTTCCACACTGCCCCAGAAACCAATTTAACAGCAGCACGTTATTTCTGGTGTGAAACAGGAAGGCGTTTTCAGTTAACCGTTCAAGCCTTTGATTCATGTATTGGTCACTCTCGAGGCTTTTTAAGAACCTGGCCCATGCTTGCCATTTGGTTTCGATTGGATCGTATGCACTTGGCTTATCAACGAGAACTAGGTAAAACGTGTCAGGCGGCGGGTTGCTGCTCATGGAGGGAAGAAAACACCCCGCAATCCATCCGGTCAAGCCCTGACAGTTCTATGCCAACCGCCCCAAAAAGTGAAATTATTTCAAATTAAGGCATTACCTTCGAGGGGCGCCACTTGATCTTGACGGCGGGCGCGTTTTCAGCCACAACTGATGGCACAGAATCACAAAGCGAAATTCGTATGAAAAATTTCATTTCTCTTGCAATGGCGCTCGCGTTGAGCGGAACGGTCATGGCCGCCGATTCGACGCCGGTGGACAACGTCAAGAATGCGGCCCGAAAATTGGCGGAGGCGGACAATTACGCCTGGACCACGACCGTCGAAAGTTCGCAATTTCAACCGGGACCGAGCCACGGCAAGACCGAAAAGGGCGGCTTTACGTATGTTGATTTCAATTTCCAAGACAATACGACTCAAGCGTTTGCCAAGGACGGCAAAGGCGCGATAAAGGGCGATGAGGGATGGAAATCGCTCGCCGATGCCGCCAAGGACGATGGCGATGGAGGTTTCAACTTCTTTCGTTTCCTGGCGATGCGCATGCAGGAATACAAGGCGCCCGCCGCCGAGGCGGAGGACATCGCGGGCAAAACCAAAGAGTTGACCCAGGCCGACGATGTTTATTCGGGCGACTTAACGGAAGACGGCGCAAAGAGTCTCCTGATGTTTCGGGGACGGAACGGGGGAGGCCCAACGGTCAGCAGCGCCAAAGGCTCCGTCAAGTTTTGGATCAAAGACGGCATTATCACCAAGTACCAGGTCAAATTGCAGGGCACGATGAATTTTGGCGGCGATGACCGCGACGTCGATCGCACAACGACGGTCGAAGTCAAAGATGTCGGCGCCACGAAAGTCGTCGTCCCTGACGAAGCCAAAGCGAAGGTGGGTTAGCTCAGGCAACCGGATTCGCGACGGGCGGAGCGGGATTCGCCGGCGCCATTTGCGGAAACAAAATGCGGCGGAGGTATTGACCGGTGTGGCTGCCCAGGGTGCGGGCGATTTTTTCCGGCGGTCCCTCGGCCACAATACGGCCACCCCCTGCCCCCCCTTCCGGCCCCAGGTCAATCACCCAATCGGCGGTTTTAATCACGTCCAGATTGTGCTCGATGATGAGCAGGGTGTTGCCGGTGTTGCGCAATTTGAATAGAACGTCCAGCAGTTTGGCCACGTCGTGAAAATGCAGGCCGGTGGTCGGTTCGTCCAAAATATAGAGCGTGTGGCCGGTGGCTTTTCGGCTCAACTCGCCCGCCAGCTTGATGCGCTGGGCCTCGCCCCCGCTGAGCGTCGTGCCGGACTGCCCGAGCCGCACGTAGCCCAGACCCACCTCGGCCAGCGTCAGACACGGCTCGTAAATCTTGGGCACGGCGCGAAAAAAAGTGGCGGCCTCATCGACCGTCATTTCCAGAACATCGGCGATGTTCATCCCCTTGAAATGGATTTCGAGCGTTTCCCGATTGTAGCGGCGGCCGCTGCACGCTTCGCATGTGACGTATATCGGCGGCAGGAAGTGCATCTCGATTTTGATCAAGCCGTCGCCCTGGCACTTTTCGCATCGACCGCCCTTGACGTTGAAGCTGAAGCGGCCCGCTTCGTAGCCGCGGATTTTTGCCGAGGGCAGTTTGGCGAACAGATCGCGGATTTGGTTGAACATGCCCGTGTAGGTGGCTGGATTGCTCCGGGGCGTGCGCCCGATCGGCGTTTGATCGATGACAATGACCTTGTCCAGCGACTCGAATCCCCGCATCAGCCGGTGGCGTCCTGGCTGCTCCTTGGACCCGTAAAATTTACGAAACAACGCCCGGCGCAAAATATCATCCACCAGCGTGCTCTTGCCCGACCCGCTCACGCCCGTCACCACAGTGAAGGCGCCCAGAGGAATGCGCGCGTCGATATTTTTCAAATTGTTTTCGGTGGCGCCCAGAATCTCCAGCCAGCCCCGTTCCGCGGAAGGTTTGACGCGGGTTTTGGGAATGGGAATCTTCAGTTCGCCCTTGAGGTATTGTCCCGTCAAAGAGCGGGGACAGCCCTCGATTTCGGCCACCGTCCCCACCGCCACCAATTCGCCGCCGCGCACACCCGCGCCGGGACCGAGGTCCAGCACGTAATCGGCCCGCCGGATCGTCTCCTCGTCATGCTCGACAACCAGGACGGAATTTCCGAGGTCGCGCAATCCTTCCAGCGACTGCAGCAGGCGTTCGTTGTCGCGCTGGTGCAAACCGATGCTTGGCTCGTCAAGAATATAAAGGACGCCCACCAGCCCGGCGCCAATCTGGGTGGCCAGCCGGATGCGCTGCGCTTCTCCGCCTGAAAGAGTGCCGCTTTCGCGATCGAGCGTGAGATAACCCAGGCCGACGTTCTTGAGAAAGCCCAGCCGCGAGCGGATTTCCCGGATCAATTCGGCGGCGACCTTTTGTTGAAAGTCGGTCAGCTTTAAATCGGCAAAAAACTCGTCGGCCTGCCCGACCGACAACCCGCAAACATCCATGATCGAAAGACCGGGAATGTTGGAACCCGGTTTCGGCGCCGTCGTGCCGAGCGTTACGGCGAGGATTTCGGGTTTGAGCCGGCGCCCGTTGCAGGCGTCGCAGGGTTCCGGGTTCATAAAACTTTTGAGGCGGTTCTTTGTGAACTCGCTCTCGCTTTCGACGTAAAGGCGTTCCAGGTTCGGAATAATTCCTTCAAAACACTTCCTGGCGGCGCTGACTTTGCCCGCGCGCCAAAAGGTGAATTCGATTTCCTCCGCCCCTGTGCCGCGCAGCAACTTCTCCTTGAAGTCCCCGGGCAAATCCTTCCACACGGTTTCCATGCTTTGCCCGAAATGCCGCGCCATCCCGCGCAACAGCGCCTTGTAATAGACAATCAGACGCTTGGCGCCGCGCCGCCACGGAAGCACCGCGCCATTTTCCAGGGTTTTGTCCGGATCGGGCACGATCAGGTTCGCGTCAAAGACCATCTTTTGGCCAAGGCCGTGGCAGACCGGGCACGCTCCCATCGGCGAGTTGAACGAAAAATGTTTCGGCGTCGGAGGTTCAAAACTCTGGCCGGTGGAGGGACTGTAATTGCGATTGGAATGCAGCGATTCGGTCCAAGTGTTGCCGTTCCCTCCGGCGGCCTCGCCCGGTTGCTGCAACAGCGCCAATCGCCCGTCACCCCACTTCAGCGCCGTCTCGACCGAATCCCCCAACCGCACGCGGATTTTATCGTCGATGACCAGCCGGTCCACAACCGCGTCGATGGAATGTCGTTGCTTAGGGTCGAGCTTGACGCGCACGTTGCTGCTCAATTCAACCAATTCCCCATCGACGCGCGCGCGGACGAAGCCTTCGCGGGCCAGCCGCTCGATAACGTCGCGGAATTCTCCCTTTTGTTTGACAACGACGGGCGCCAGCAACATGACGCGGGTTTTCATCGGAAGGGCGAGGATTTTGTCGACGATATCGCTGGTGGTCTGGCGCGAGACCGGCTCGCCGCTGGCCGGGCAATGGGGCTGGCCGACATTGGCAAAGAGCAGGCGGAGATAATCGTAAATCTCGGTCGTTGTGGCAATGATGGAGCGCGGATTGCTGGCCGCGCCGCGTTGCTCGATGGCGATGGCCGGGGAAAGGCCCTCGATAAAATCGACCTCCGGCTTTTCCATTTGATCGAGAAATTGCCGCGCGTAGGCCGAGAGGGACTCGACATATTTGCGCTGGCCCTCGGCGTAAATGGTGTCGAAGGCGAGCGAGGACTTGCCCGAACCGCTCAAGCCCGTGATGACCACCAATCGGTCGCGCGGAATGGAAAGCGTCAGGTTCTTTAAGTTGTGCTGGCGGGCCCCGCCGATTCTGATGAATTCTTTGGACATGGCTTCGAATTTCGCAATTAGAGCATCCTGTTATCATAAGCCCAACGGGCGCGAAAGAAAAGGGCGCGCATTTTGCCCTTGACGCCGGGGCGGCGGGCGCGGTTTGAGTAGTTGATGAACAACGGCCCCGCGCTTCTCCAAAAGTACGCCCCCCTGCTCTCGTGGGTGATCGTCGTGTCGGCCTGTATATGCATCGCGTTCAAAGTTCTCAGCTATGGCTACGTGCCCATCGGCGACGCCCGCCGCTACGTCGCCAAGGCCGTGACGGACAAGGAATATCCGCAAATCCTGGTGATGGGACCCACCTACCAGATGGACTTCAGTCCAGGCTGGGAATGGCTCCTGCGCCGGTTGCATCGGGTCGGGAACGTTTCCGAGGACGGCTTGATGCAATTCTCAGTGGCCGGGCTGTTGCTCCTGATACTCTGCGGGGCGTTGCCGTTGCTCCGCCACCCCGAAGCGTGGCTTGCGGCGCTCCTGGCGGTCACCGTTCCTTTCCCCGGATTGATGTCGCGATTTACCCAGGCCCGTCCTTTTTTGCTCACCGAAGGCGTTCTCATTTGCGTGCTGCTGGCGTGGGCGCTCGAACGGACGCCGACGCTCTCCTGGTGGAAGATAATCGGAAGCGTCGCCGGATTTGCCCTGGCGGCGTGGATTCACGGGACGTGGTACTTGTATGGGTTGGTGCTGGCCGCGTTTTTTTTGGCCGGATGGTGGCGGGAGACGATATATTTGACATTATGCTGGCTGGCCGGAACGGCCCTTGGCGCGGCGCTCACCGGAGCGCCCATCGAATTCCTGAAACAAAACCTTCTTTGGGGCGCCGCGCTCTACAAGGAGCCGGTGGCCACCGCGTCGCTGGTGGGGGAACTCCAGCCCAGCGCCGGTGAGTTCAGCGCGCTGCTGGTCCTCGGGTTCGTGTGGCTGTGGCGCAAACAGCAGCGCAGGGGCGAACCGGACCTTTTCCGCTCCCCGCTTTTCTGGCTGATGGCTCTCTGCTGGATTCTCGCTCTTAAAGCGGGACGATTCTGGGCGGACTGGGGCTTGGCGGCGGCGATGGTCTGGCTGGCGGCGCAATTTGACGACTCGATGAAGCTTTGGTGGGACAATGCCCCGGGACGGCGCCTGGCCGGTTGCTGTCTGCTGGCGGTGCCGCTTTTTCTGGATACCACAAGCGATCTGGACAGCCGTTACAGTCGCAGCCTGCATGAAGCTTTTGCGGATGGCAGCAGGGCCGACATGAAGGGCTGGATGCCCGATGACGGCGGCATTTTTTACAGCGCCGATTTTTCCTTTTTCTTCAACACGTTTTACAAAAACCCGGACGGAAACTGGCGCTACCTCCTGGGATACGAACCGGCGATCATGCCGGAGGATGATCTGAAGATTTTCCGGAACATTCAATGGAATCAATACGCATGGGAAGCCTACCGGCCATGGGTTGACAAGATGCGGCCGCAGGACCGATTGGAAATTACCGGCAATGGGGAACCGATTCTGCCTCCGCTCCAATGGCATCATGCCGGCGGCGCCATTTGGATTGGCCGATTGCCTCCAAAGAATTGATCGGGAAAATCGCCCCTTGCGGCGGCGCGTACGCCGGCCTGTTTGGCAGGCGCTTAACGACCGGTCATTTGCTCCAGCTTTTCCGGATACCGAGCCCCTTCCACTTTGATCTTTGAAGCGGCGCTTTCGATTTCACAAAGATCGTCCGGCGTCAGTTGGACTGCAACCGCCGCGATGTTCTCGTCCACGCGATGGAGCTTCGTGGTGCCGGGAATGGGAACGATCCACGGCTTCTGTGCCAGCAGCCAAGCCAGAGCAATTTGAGCCGGTGTCGCCTTCTTACGCTGGGCGATGCTGGCGAGCAGGTCCACCAAGGTCTGATTCGCCTTCATCGCCGCCGGCGTAAAACGCGGGAGGGTGCTGCGGAAGTCGGCGCTGTCGAGTTTGGTGTTCTCGTTCATTGCACCCGTGAGGAAGCCCTTGCCCAAAGGACTGTAGGGAACGAAGCCGATGCCGAGTTCTTCAAGCGTTGGTATCACTTCGTTCTCCGGGGTTCTCGTCCATAGCGAGTATTCGCTCTGGAGCGCGGTGACCGGCTGGACGGCATGGGCGCGACGGATCGTTTTCACGCCTGCTTCGGAAAGGCCGAAGTGCTTCACCTTGCCCGCCTGAATCAGTTCCTTCACCGCGCCCGCCACGTCTTCGATGGCCACGTTCGGGTCAACCCGATGCTGATAGAGCAAATCAATGACATCCACTTTGAGCCGCTTGAGCGAGCCTTCGACAGCTTGCTTGATGTGCGCGGGCTGACTGTTCATGTTCGCCGCCCCCGGCCGGCTATCGCTGCCACTCACGTCGAACCCGAATTTGGTGGCAATGACCACTTGCTTACGGAAGGGGGCGAGCGCTTCGCCCACAAGCTCTTCGTTTGTGAACGGACCATAAACTTCAGCGGTATCGAATAACGTGACGCCGCGTTCCACAGCGGCACGAAGAAGAGCGGTCATCTCCTGCTTATCTTTGGGCGGGCCGTAGGAAAAACTCATTCCCATACAACCCAGCCCGATGGTTGAGACTTCCAAATTACTCTTTCCAAGTTTGCGCTTTTTCATTTTTTGATCCTTTATTTTAATTCCTAATTCAATGTTCGAGGAAAACGTTACTCCAATTCGGCGCGCCTGTCGTGCGCGCCTTCGCCCAACCTGTTCTGGGATTGCTCGAAATTGCGATTGGATGGCGAGCCGATTCGGCGGTAAAGTCTAGAACGGAAACAAGCATGTTGCTACCGATCCGCCCAATGGACGCTACTTCACCGCCGCTCTGCGTCGCGGAAACAGTGACTGGCAAACCAGGAATTGTGGACCTGTGGTATTATTTCTATGAAACAACGAGCGACCCGGATCTGCACAGAGCGCAGGCGGCGCTGATGACAGTGGAAGAATCCGAACGGCACCAACGTCTCCGCTTCGAGCGTGACCGGCGGCAATTCGTTGCCACAAGGGCCCTGGTGCGCACGGTTCTGTCCAACTACACTTCGGTGGCGCCGGGGGCGTGGCGCTTCGCGGCAAGTCCACATGGCAAGCCTCACATCGATCAACCGCGCGTCAAGCCTCCGATCTACTTTAACCTGGCGAACACATCAGGTTTGGTCGTGTGCGCGGTAAGCGTCGCTCACGAGGCGATCGGGGTTGATGTGGAACGGATAGACCGTGAGATTGAAATCGAACTTCTGGCGGAGAAGAACTTTTCCGAGAGGGAGTTCCGGACACTCCGGGCACTGCCTGCTTCCGAACAACAACGGCAGTTCTTCGCCTACTGGACGCTCAAAGAGAGCTACATCAAGGCCCTGGGAGTGGGCCTGGCTCTTCCTCTGGACCAGTTCTCCTTTCTCCTGGACGGTCAGGGAATCAGTGCGGCTTGGGAGAGGGCACAGGCAGACAAGGCGACGGATTGGAAATTCACGCTATTGGGCGCACCGCAACACCTACTGGGCGTCGCCGCAAGGACCGACGGAGCGCCGTTTTCTTTGCGGGCCGCGCATGTCGTGCCGCTGGGCGAATCGGAACCGCGATTAGCCTAACCAGCGGGATCGGGGCGATTTCGGGGTGAAATGAGGAAAAAACGGCATAATCATTCATTTTCGAGATCATTTGGGCAATTGGCCTCATCCGGGCAGGCAAATCTGCCGATAGTCTTCCAAGACTGCAAGTTGAGCACCTGGACTAAATGAGATCAAAAGCGATTATCGTCCCTGGTCCGCAAGCCGCAATCAGAGCCGTCGCCGGAGTGGCCGCTCTGCTGGCACGGCGCGCGCTGCCGTTTTTGGTCGCGGTTTTGATATGCGGCAGCGGCAGCGTATTTGCGGAGGGCGCGTACCACGCGGCGCCGGAGACCAAGCCGGGACGGATCGTGACCAGTTATGCGCTGACCGCTCCCGCGCATCAAGATCCCGACCAGCACGACGGTTCGACGCCGAAAGACTGGCGGCTCCTGGGGTCAAACGACGACGGACGCACGTGGCAAGTAGTCGATGCGCGCACCAATGAATTGTTCGCCGAGGGTCACCTGCGCCGGGTATTCACAGTCAATAATAACACTTCCTACAACATCTACCGGTTGGAAGTGACGCGGACACGGGACGGGACCGACTCGGCGAGCCTTGCCGAATTGCAGTTGATGGGACCGGTCACCGGATTGAACAACGAGTCGCAATTGAGGATGAAGATTTCATCGTCGAGGGCGCATCCGTTGAGGTCGCCGGCAACGCAGGCCTTTGACGGGGACCCGTCCACCGACTGGTTCGACTACGGACTTGGCCAGGCGGGGGGCCGATGGCTCCAATGCCAATATACCACCAACGCAGACATCGTGGTAGACAACATCGCGCAATTGAACGTGATCTGCCGAGGTTTTTCGATGCGGGAATCATTCTCCGGCCAGGCTGCACAAGTTCTTCCCAACTCGACAGGCCGGACAAACGTGCCGGTGCGAAAACTGGTCGGCTATTCGCTGACCTCGGCGAATGATTTCTATCCGCGCGATCCCTCCGACTGGGAATTATTGGCGTCGAATGACGGGGGCAAGAGTTGGGACACTCTGGACGTCCGCCAAAACGAGACATTTCCGAGGCGGCTGCAGAAGCGGGAATTCGTCCTGCGCAAACCCGCTTCGTATGGGCTTTACCGGCTGAAGATTGATTCGGTATTCGCGCCGGCGCTGGCGAATTCGGTGCAACTGGCGGAATTCGAGCCGCGTTGGGAGGAAGGAGAGAGCCTCGCCGGTTTGTCGCTGGTGGTGTCGGCCCGGGGAGAGAACGCACCCTGGGAAGGCGTCCAAAGCGCATTTGACAGAGATTTGACCACCAAGTGGCTGGATTTTTCGCCTGGTTCGACCAATCGGGCCAGTTGGATTCAATGGCAATTCGTGGCGATAGACGGACCTCCGGTGGTGAGCTTAAACCGTTTGCTGACCATTCGGCCACAACAGATGAATCCGATGAAACTGGATTTGCAGGCGGTGGTTGTGGGTCGCGGAAGCGGGAGCGTGAGTGTTGTGGATCGGAGCGGATTTGACGTGATCGAGTTGGCATTGCCGGCGGAGATAGGCCGACCGGGGGACCGTGTGCGATTGAGGGGCGATTTGGAATTTATCAATGAGAAACCGTTGTTGACGCATCCAGAAATGGAGGTCCTTGGCCAGGTGCAAACTATCGCGCCGGCGGAGACGGGGGCGGGGGCGTCGTTGGATGCGAACCAGGAGTATGTATCGGCCACTATCGAAGGAGATGCGGAAGTTCTGACGCAGGACGCGGATTATTCAACGATCCGGCTGACCTCGGAAGGGGGCGCCAACGTTGTGCTGGCGCGCATCCTCAGTCCATATCGACGCCAGCTTCCCGGTTCATTGAACTGCCGCCTTCGGGTGCGAGGCGTGGTGGAATCCGTTGCCGACGGAAAGGGTCATTGGATTCCGGGTATTGTATGGGCTTCCGGTCCCAGCGGTGTCACGCTTGTCGCCCCGAAAGATGAGGATTGGAATCGGTGGCCGGAATACTCCGTGAAGGAACTAACCGGCACCAACTTCATTCCACCGGGGCTTGTGCGGGTAGTTGGCACGGTGGACGAAGAAGACTCTGGGAGGCGCGCAATATTAGGAGAGGGAACCAATAGAATTATGATTTACGACAGGGCGGGCGCGGCATTTCCGGAGAACTCCCGCATTGAGGCAATAGGTTTCCTGGACCGCCAACGGAGGCGGACAGTGCTGCGCTGGGCTGCGTGCCGTTTGGCCGCGAACAGAAGGCAACCGTCCAAAATGGCCATCGATGCGGAGCATCCTGTCACCGAGATCGGAGAAGTGAACCGCTTGCGCCAGAGCACGCCGGACGTTGCGTTTCCTGTGCGGCTGCGGGGTGTGATCACTTACATTTGCGGATCGTACATTAACGATGACAACATTTTTTATCTTCAGAACGGCACAAATGCCATTCAGATAATGTATGCAACCGAAGCCGGATTAACCGACGAGATACGGCAGGAAGGGATGTACGCCGAGATCGACGGACAGAATTCACGCGACGGGATCATTCCCACTGGTTTTGCGAAATTCCTGGGGAAGGGGCAAATGCCGGAGCCGATAAAAAATTCGTTTGATGCCATGATGTCGCCGCAGAACGCGGGAAGATGGGCGCAAGTCGACGGAGTGGTGAGCGGCTACAATGACGGACGCTTGACGCTGTTGGTTGAAGGAAAGGAACTGACGGTGTGGGTAAACCAGATCACGCTCGATGATCAGTGTCGCGTGCCGGGGAGCCGGTTGCGTGTCAGCGGCGTGAGCGACCCGATACTCAATGGACGGGACCAAATGCTGGGGTCACGCCTCCTTGTTCCCTCCAGCGAATGCATCGAAGTCATCGAGGCCGGGCCGACCGATCCGTTTTCAGTGCGGAAGGTCGACATCGCGTCGGTGCTGCTGTCAAGTCCCGGCGCGGCCGGGGGCCAAATGCAGATGGTCCGGAGCGAGGGGATAGTGACTTACAAAGGGCCGCAGATGCTCTGTTTACAGGAAAAGGACAGCGGAATGAGGGTATTCCTGCAGCGGGAAAACATGGACATCAGTCCGGGTGATCGAGTGGAAGTCGCCGGATTGGCGTTGCCGGACGGATTCTCACCCAAGCTGGTGCAAGCCGTGGTGCGCAAAGTGGGCCAGGGCGATTTGCCGCCGGCCGGAGTCACGGACTTCTTTCAGGCCTATTTGCAGAGCAGCCAGGACGCAACGCGCGGTCAGGTGGACGCGATTTTCGAAGGACGGGGCGCCAGCGATTCGACGCTCAAACTGGAATTGCGCTGCCAGGCGACCAAGCGGAATTTTTTCGCGTATCTTCCGGCGGTGACGCCATTGCCAACGTCAATGCTGCCCGGCGCCCGTGTGCGGCTGCGCGGGGTCATCAAGCTTCAGGCGGAGGAACCGCTGGACGCCAACCAGGTGGTGACAGCCTTCGAGATGTATTTGAATTCGGCTTCGGACATTCAAGTGCTGGAAGCCCCGTCGTGGTGGACGGCGCGGCACACACTGTGGGCGCTGGGCGGGCTGGGAGCGGTGCTGATAGTTTCAATTGGATGGATCAGCGCGCTGCGCCGCCAAGTGAGACGGCAAACGCGGGCGTTGAAACAGGAAAACTGGGAGCGCAAGCAGGCGCAGGGCGAACTGGCCGCCGCCAACGCGGCCCTTCAAACGGAGAATCTTGAACGCAAGCAGATCGAGGCGGAATTGCGGCAAAGCGAGGAGCATTCGCGGCAGATCGCGGACAAGGCGCGCGTCCTGGCGCAGGCCATCGAGCAATGTCCGACATCGGTCGTGATCACCGACCCGGCCGGGGACATCACCTATGTGAACCCGAAATTTACACAGATCACGGGTTATTCCCTTCACGAAGTGGCGGGTCGAAATCCGCGGATTTTGAAGTCTGGCAAGACGCCGGATGAGGAGTACAAATTGATGTGGGAAACCATCCGGGCGGGGCGGGAATGGCACGGGCTGTTTCACAACAGGAAGAAGAATGGGGAGCTTTACTGGGAATCCGCGTCCGTAGCGCCGGTGGTTGATGAGGCCGGCAAGATCACTCACTTTCTGGCGGTCAAGGAAGACATCACGGCGATCAAGCAGGCCGAGGCCGAGCTGGAGCGCGCGCACCGGGAATTGGTCCAGGCCTCACGGATGGCCGGCATGGCGGAGGTGGCCACCAGCGTCCTGCACAATGTCGGCAACGTGTTGAACAGCATCAATGTCTCGGCAACCCTGGTGGACGAGCGAGTCAGGAATTCACGGGTGGCCGACGTGCGGCGGCTGGCCGATTTGCTGGAGGAACACGCCGAGGACCGCGCTGCGTTTTTGACCAAGGATCCAAAAGGACGAAAGGTGCCCGCCTTTATCGGCCAGCTTGCCAAGAAACTAGGCTCCGAACAGGCCGACATGCTCGAAGAAATATCGTCCCTCCGGCGGAACGTCGAGCATGTCAAAGAAATCATCACCATGCAGCAAAGTTACGCCCGGGTGTCCGGCGTGTTCGAGGATATCAGCGTGACCGATCTGCTGGAGGATTCGTTGCGGATGAACGCGGGGTCGCTTGCGCGGCACGATATCAAAGTGGTGCGCGAATTCGGCGATCTGCCTCTTGTTTGCACGGACAAACACAAGGTGCTCCAGATTCTGATCAATCTGGTGCGCAATGCCAAATACGCGTGCGACGAATCGGGCCGGAGTGATAAACAAGTGATCCTGCGCGCTTCCAACGGAGACGGCCGGGTGAAGATTGCGGTCATTGACAACGGAGTTGGAATCCCGCCAGAAAACATCAACCGGATATTCAATCACGGATTTACGACGCGAAAGGACGGACATGGCTTCGGCTTGCATAGCGGGGCGCTGGCGGCCAAGGAATTGGGAGGAGCGCTGACGGTTCACAGCGACGGCAAGGGGCGCGGCGCCGCGTTCACTCTGGAACTGCCCTGTGAGCCCTCTTCGGTAACCAATATCGCCGACAACGGGCAGAGCGAGACGGCGGCCGCCGCCTAAACGAGCAAATGCGCGATAACATCAATCGACGAATTCTGGTCATCGACGACAACCGGGCGATCCACGAAGATTTTCGAAAGATACTCGCGGTCCAGGACGAGGGCAATTTGTACGGAGAGATGAGCACCGATCTCTTTGGAGAGAGCCAGGAGAAATGCCGATTCACAGGATTTGAACTCGAATCGGCGTTTCAGGGCCAGGAAGGGTTGGAGATGGTGAAGCAGGCAGTCGCCGACGGCAAACCGTATGGCGTGGCGTTCATCGACGTGCGAATGCCGCCGGGTTGGGACGGGATTGAGACGACGGCCAAGCTGTGGCGAGTTTCTCCCGAATTGCAGGTGGTCATCTGCACCGCTTATTCGGATTATGACTGGAACGACATAGCCCGCAAACTCGGCCAGTCGGACCGTTTGCTCATCCTCAAGAAACCGTTCGACACCGTGGAGGTGTTGCAACTGGCCCAAACGCTGTCCCAGAAATGGGATTTGGCCCGGCAGGCCCAGGTGCAGGTGTCGGTCTTGGATGCGACGGCAAATCAACGCACGCGGGAACTGCGCGCAACCAATGAAAAGCTTACGCAAGAAATCGCGGACCGCTCGCGGGCCCAAGTTCTCCTTTCAGCCTTTTCGACCCTGGGCTTGCTCCTGAGCAGCGCGCGGACGGTTCGGGAGGCGGGGCAAATCATTATCGATGCAGCCGACCGGTTGCTCGGCTACGACGCTTGCCTGCTGGACCTCTACTCGCCGGATACGGACAGCCTTACGCCTGTATTGCACGCGGAATTAATCGATGGCAAGCGCACGGAGGCCGCGCCGGATTACGCGCGCCGCCAGCCGCCATTGCTGGCGCGAAAGACGATCCGGGAGGGCGGCCAATTGGTTTTGAAAGGGGACGCGGCTGGCATGGAGATTTCGAGCGCGCCGGCTTCGATCCTGTTTGTACCCATCCGTAATGGGACGGCGGTGACCGGCATACTCTCCATCCAAAGCCAGGCTGCCAATGCCTACGACCAGCGCAGCCTTGAAACCCTGCAGGCACTGGCCGACCATTGCGGCGGAGCGCTGGATCGAATCCAGGCTGAAGAAGCCCTGCGAAGCGCGCAGGAACAACTGCGCCAATCCCAAAAGCTGGAGGCCATCGGGCAGCTCGCGGGAGGTGTTGCGCATGACTTCAATAACCTGCTGGCGGTCATCAGTGGAAACGCGGGGCTGGCACTCCTGGAAGCCGCGGCATCCCCCGGCAAGATCGTGGAAGCCCTCAAAGAGATCAACGCCGCGAGCGAACGGGCCGCCAACCTGACCCGCCAGTTGCTCGCGTTCAGCCGAAGGCAGATGATGCGGTCGCAACCGGTCAATTTGGACGATATCATCAAGAACCTGAGCAAAATGCTTAAGCGAATCATTGGAGAAGATATCGATCTGCGGTGCAATTACACGCCGTTGTTGCCGCCGGTGCAGGCAGACATCGGCATGCTCGAACAAGTGCTTGTCAATTTGGTCGTTAACGCCCGGGATGCGATGCCGGACGGAGGAAAACTGTTGATCACCACCGAGCAGCTAACGTTTGAAATGGGACCCGATTTGGCGCATCCGGAGGGGCGCCCCGGCAAGTTCGTCTGCGCGACAGTGAAGGACACCGGCCTGGGAATTTCCGGCGAGAACCTGCCGCGCATCTTCGACCCATTCTTCACGACAAAAGAGATCGGGAAAGGCACAGGATTGGGCCTGGCCACAGTGTACGGCATTGTGAAGCAGCACCAGGGCTGGATAGAAGTGTGCAGCCAGGTTGGCTGCGGTTCCAGTTTCAAAATCTACCTGCCGGCGCTGGAAATTGCGCGGCCAGCGGCAAACGAACGCGCGCCGGAAGCCGCGGAGCCGCCCAAGGGAATGGAAACCGTGCTGTTGGTCGAAGATGAACAGGCGCTGCGCTCGATCACGCGCCGTATCCTCGAACGATCCGGGTATCACGTCCTGGAGGCGGGTTCAGGTCCTGAAGCGCTAAAAATCTGGGAGTCGGCGGGGTCGAAGGTGGATTTGCTTTTGACGGATGTCATCATGCCGGAGGGAATCACGGGCCGCAAGCTGGCGGAGGACCTGCTCGGGAAAAAGAAATCCCTGAAAGTCATCTTCCAGAGCGGATATGGGGGAGACGTCATGTGCGATGGCAGCGAGATCCTTCGCCAGACCAACAGTTACTTTTTGCAAAAGCCCTGCACGCCGCGAACGCTGCTCTGCGCCCTGCGGCGCTGCCTGGACGGACTGCCGCCAGCGCGGGAGCAATTGCGCGCGGGGTTTGATACTACGGTCACTGCCGGGTAATGCATTGAGTCATCGTCGAGCCGAATTTGTTTCGCTTTCGTTACGCTGCGGAAAAATCGATCCCTTGGGCGCTGATTTTTCTTTTCGTTTCGCGGGCGCTTGCGGAAGATTGCTGGATGGATTCGCGCCGGGATTTCATCAAGAAGGCGTTGTTGCTGGCTGCGGGCGGCGGTCTGACCGGCGTTTTGCCGGCATCGATTCAACGCGCCTTCGCCATCGACCCGCCGACGGGCAGCACGTACCTGGACGCCGAACACGTCGTCATCCTGATGCAGGAAAACCGGTCGTTTGACCACGCCTATGGCGCGTTGCGGGGCGTGCGGGGATTTAACGATCCGCGCGCTGTCACGTTGCCCGATGGCAATCCTGTCTGGCTTCAAACCAATGAAGCGGGCGAAACTTACGCGCCTTTTCGCCTTAATATCAAGGAAACCAAGGCCACGTGGATGGGTTCATTGCCGCACGGGTGGCCTGACCAGGGAGAGGCGCGCAATAACGGCAAGCATGATCGGTGGCTTCTAGCCAAGAAACTCAAGGACTTCCCGCAGGTGCCGATGACGCTGGGTTATTACAACCGCCAGGACATCCCCTTTTACTACGCGTTGGCGGACGCGTTCACGATTTGCGACCAGAACTTCTGCTCATCGCTGACGCCTACGACGCCCAATCGGCTTCATCTGTGGACGGGAACGGTGCGCGCCAAACCGTCGATGCGGGAATGGGCGCATGTCAACAATGAAGACACCGATTACGACGCGGAGGTCCATTGGACGACATTTCCGGAGCGGCTGGAAGAGCGGGGCATTTCGTGGCGAATTTACCAGAACGAAATCAGCCTGCCCTCGGGTTTGTCAGACGAGGCGGACTCCTGGCTGACGAACTTCGGGGACAACCCGCTGGAATGGTTCACGCAGTACGGGGTGCGCTTTTCGGCATCCTACCGGAGTTATCTTGTGAAAAAGGAAAAATCGCTCGAGGCGGAGCTGGACGCGCTGCAACGAGCGGCTTCGCCGGATTCCGACGCGCTCCAAAAACCGATCGGGGGAAAACGCGACGATTTGGGAAAGACACGGAGCGACCTGGCTGCGTGGACCCCAGACATCTTTGCGAAGCTACCTGCGCACGAACAAAATCTGCATTTGAAGGCGTTCACCAGTAATGCAGGCGATCCGGATTACCGCGAACTGGCCGCGCTAACGTATCACGATGGCGCGACCGAAGGCCGGATGCAGGCGCCGAAGGGCGACGTTTTTCATCAATTTCGCCAGGACGCGCAAACGGGGAAGCTACCGACGGTTTCGTGGATTGTGGCGCCGGAAAAATTTTCCGATCATCCCAGCTCGCCCTGGTTTGGGGCGTGGTATGTATCCGAGGCGCTTGACATTCTCACGCAGAACCCCGAGGTCTGGAAAAAGACAATTTTCATTCTGTGCTATGACGAGAATGACGGCTATTTCGATCATGTCCCCCCCTTTGTGCCACCGCATCCGGACAGGCCGGAGACCGGCAAGGTATCGGCAGGGATGGATACGTCGCCGGAATATGTTTCGCGGGAACAGGAGGAGGAGATCCGCAGGAAGGACCCGACCTGGACCGGGCAGGCTGGGCCGATTGGGCTGGGGTTTCGCGTGCCGTTGGTGGTAGCGTCGCCCTGGAGCCGCGGCGGCTATGCGTGCTCGCAAGTGTTCGATCACACGTCCATGCTTAAATTCCTGGAGGTTTTTCTGAGCCACAAGACCGGCCGGCCCATTGTCGAGCCCAACATCAGTCAATGGCGGCGCACGGTGTGCGGCGACCTGACCTCGGTGTTCCGCCCCTACATCGGAGAGAAGATCGCTCTGCCGACTCCGGTGGAACGAGACGCCTTTTTGGGATCGATTCAGGAGGCGCGGAACAGGCCGGTACCCGATAATTTTAAAAAGCTCTCGGCAGAGGAGATCATGGGCGCGCGTGAAAATCAGGCGTCGCCGGCTTTGTGGCCGCAACAGGAGCGCGGAGTGCGGCCCTCTTGCGCGCTTCCTTACGAACTGGCGGCGGATGGAGCGTTGAGCAATGATCGAAAATCGTTCCTGATCCATTTTGCCGCCGATAAGGGATTGTTTGGGGATCGCGCCGCCGGGGCGCCATTTCACGCGTATGGACCTTGCAAGACCGGATGGGCGCGGTCCTACGCGGTGCGCGCGGGAGACCGGATTTCGGATGAATGGTTGCTGACTGACTTTGAAGAGGGCATCTATCATCTGCGCGTCCAGGGACCAAACGGCTTCCACCGGGAATTTCGTGGGACGGCGGATGATCCGATGCTGGAGGTCCAGCTCAGGGGCAATGCGGAATTGGGCCTGGCGAACCGTGATCCGCAGCGTCCGCTTACGGTGACTGTCGCCGACCTGGCGTATGGAGGGGACCCGCGCACGGTGAACCTCAAATCATTTGCCGGGACAGATGCCAGGGTCAGCCTCGCGCTGGACCTGGCGCCAAGTTTCGGGTGGCACGACCTTCGAATTCGCGTGGAAGGATTCCCGAACTTCGAACAACGTTTGGCGGGACGAATGGAGAACGGCGACGATAGCTTCACAGATCCATTCATGGGACGCGCCTGACGGCAGATTTTGTCGTTTGAGGAACGAAACCGCTATTGTATTGGAGACAGCAAGTGAATCAAACCGGGATCAAAAGCGAGGAACCACCCGAAGTCCTCCAGGTGGTTGAACATCTTTTCCGCCACGAGGCGGGAAAAATGGTGGGGACGTTGACCGGGATTTTTGGGATAGAACATCTCACACTGGCGGAAGACGTGGTGCAGGAGGCGCTGGCGCGGGCGTTGCAGACGTGGCCGTTTTACGGGGTGCCGAAAAATCCCGCCGCGTGGATCATGCGGGCTTCGCGGAATCTCGCGTTGGATGTCGTGCGGCGCCAAAAGGTTTTTCGCGACAAGGAACCCGAGATCAAGTGGTTGATGGAGCAGGAGAATTCGGCGCCGGACGCGGCCATTTTTCCGGAGCAGGAAATTGCCGACGACCGATTGCGGATGATGTTCGTGTGCTGCCATCCGCTGATTCCGGCGGAGGCGCAAGTGGCGCTGGCGTTGAAAACACTTTGCGGGTTCAGCGTGAAAGAGATCAGCCGGGCGTTTCTGACGACCGAAGCGGCCATTGCCAAACGGCTGACACGGGCGAAACAAAGGATTCGCGAGGCGGCGATTGCCTTCGAGATACCGGCCGGGGACGAACAAGCGAGGCGGCTGAATGCCGTATTGCAATCGCTCTACCTCCTTTTCAACGAGGGCTACAAGGCATCCAGCGGGGACAATCTGGTCCACGAAGAAATTTGCGCCGAAGCGATCCGGCTGACGGGTTTGCTGGCGGAACATCCCACCGGCAACCTGCCCAGGACCCATGCGCTGCTGGCGCTGATGCTGTTGAACGCCGCGCGCATCCCGACTCGCGTGGATGACGAGGGCAACCTGTTGCGCCTCCAGGAGCAGGATCGCGCGCGCTGGGACCGGGCGATGATTGCGAGAGGGATGTTTCACTTCGCGCAATCGGCTGCGGGCGGCGAGATCACGGAGTATCATTTGCAGGCCGGCATCGCGGCGTGCCACTGCGCGGCCACGGATTATGGTTCCACAGACTGGCGGCAAATCCTGTCGCTGTACGATCGGCTGATGGAATTTGATCGTTCGCCGGTCGTCGCGTTGAACCGGGCCGTGGTGGTGGCCGAAGTGCATGGTTCGCAGGCGGGAATTGAAGCCGTAGGGGCGATTGAAGACCTGCAATCGCTTGAATCTTATTATCTGCTGCACGCCGTGCTCGGCGAATTTGAGTCGCGATTGAACCATGACCAGGTGGCAGCCGTCCACTTTCGGAAATCGCTGGAGTTGGCGGAACTCAAGTCGGAACGAACTTTCCTGGCGAAAAGACTGCAAGCCTGCGAGCAGAAGATTCCCCCGGTTCCGACGAGCTAATTTCGGGATGGTAAAAAAAATTTGGGAAGATGTCCTGAACGGGGCGGCCCGTTCGTCATATATGTAAGGGAACAAAACAATTTAGCGAAAGTCGAAATATGAGCAAATCAAAGAAAGACAAGGCAGCCAGCATCGTTTGGTTTGAAATCCCGGCGGACAAACCCGAGCGCGCCAAGGCGTTTTACGGCAAGTTGTTCGGCTGGAAGATGAATCCGCTTCCCGGCATGACAGATTACCTGCACATCGACACCGGCGGCGCTGACGCTTCGCCGGACGGGGGGCTGATGAAGCGCATGCATCCGACGCACGCGATCACCACCTACGTGAGCGTGCCGTCGGTGACGAAATTCATGGCAAAAGTCGAGAAACTGGGCGGGAGCATTTGCAAGCCCAGGACCGGGGTGCCGGGGATGGGTTACTTTGCCATCTGCCAGGACACGGAGAACAACACGTTCGCCATTTGGGAAATGAATAAGGACGCAAAATAAATGTCCTAAACGGTCGGGTACGTTCGTCGTATTACTGAAGGACCGAAAACAAACGAGAAAAGAAAGAAGATATGAACACACAAACGAAAAACGAATACATGCTGATATTCCGTGGCAACACATGGTACAAAGGCCTCTCGGCGGACGAGATGCAAACGGTTTCAACGCAATGGATGGCCTGGTTCAAGGGGTTGATCGACCAGGGCAAGGCCATATCCGGAAACCCTCTGGAAGGGACGGGCAAAATAGTTTCTGGAAAAAGCGGGCGCGTGGTGGCCGACGGGCCGTTCGCCGAGTCCAAGGAGGCCATTGGCGGCTATTTTCTTCTTGCTGTGAGCACGCTGGACGAGGCGGTGGAAATCGCCAAAGATTGTCCGGGTCTCTCGTACGGCGCCAAAATCGAAGTCCGGCCCGTCGCCGCGGAATGTCCGATGTCTCGAGAAGCTCACACGGCGTCACACTTCGCGGAGCAAGAGTTGGCGGGAAAGGCGTCCTGAGGCTGTCGATTGGTTCAACTCGTCATGGAACAGAAACAATAATATATATAAACACTGAGGAAAATTATGACCACGAAACAAAATAGTCCTGTAGTCCAACCGTACCTGAACTTCGATGGCCGGTGCGAGGAAGCGATCGAGTTCTACAAGCGCGCAGTGGGCGCGGAGGTGAACATGTTGATGCGCTACAAAGAAAGCCCGGAGCCGCCCCCGCCGGGATGCGTCCCGCCCGGTAAGGAAAACAACGTGATGCACGCAAGTTTCCGCATAGGAGAGACCACCGTGATGGCGTCCGACGGACGTTCCTCCGGAAAGCCGAACTTTCAAGGCTTCTCGTTGTCGCTGAACGTACGCACCGAAGCAGAGGCGGAGCGATTGTTCGCCGCGCTGGCAGACGGCGGGCAAGTGCAGATGCCATTGACCAAGACATTCTTTTCGCCGCGCTTCGGAATGGTCGCGGATCGTTTCGGCATGGCATGGATGGTCCACGTGGTGTCTGCGCCTAGCTGACAAACGCAGGGAAACAGATGATCACCAAGAGCAATCCGATACAGGGGTCCGTGAGCCGGGAACGACCGTTCGTCATTACGCGGGTCTTTGACGCGCCGCGCGACCTGGTGTGGAAGATGTGGACGGAGAGCGAACACATGCAGTGGTGGGGACCCAAAGGCGTCACCATTCATCATGCCAGAATGGAGCTGCGGCCCGGCGGCATTTTCCATTATGGCATGAGAACCGACGATGGTCACGAGATGTGGGGCAAGTGGCGCATTGGGGAAATCGCCAGGCCGGAAAGGTTGGTGTTCGTGAATTCCTTTTCGGATGAAGCCGGCGGCATCACCGCGCATCCCATGAGCCCGCATTGGCCGCTCGAAATTCTGTCAACCATCACGTTCGCGGAGCATGGCGGGCAAACCACGCTCACGGTGCAGTGGCTTCCCCTGAATCCGACGGAGGCGGAACGCAAGACGTTTGACGAAGGGCACGAGTCGATGAAGAACGGCTGGACCGGATGCCTGGACCGGCTCGATGAATATCTGAAGAAGGCGAAGGAGAACGAATAATCCCGCACACTTCGTGTTGGAGACAGGCAGAGAATTGGAGCGAAACATGCAAAAAATCACCCCATTCCTGTGGTTCAATGACCAGGCCGAAGAGGCAGCGAAGCATTATGTCTCGATCTTCAAGAATTCAAAGATTGTGAGTATCACCCACTATTCAGAGGCGTCGGCGAAGGCTTCCGGAAGGCCGAAGGGTTCGGTGATGACCGTGGAGTTCAGGCTTGAGGGCCAGGAATTCGTTGCGTTGAATGGCGGGCCTTACTTCAAACTCAGCGAAGCCATCTCATTTGTTGTTAGTTGCCGGACGCAGAAGGAAGTGGATAGGTTTTGGGAGAAGCTCTCGGCAGGCGGAGAAAAAAGCCGGTGCGGCTGGCTGAAGGACAAATTCGGGGTGTCGTGGCAGGTTGTCCCGGCGACTTTAACCGAGCTGCTGAACGGCAAGGACGCAGGGAAAACGCAACGCGTCATGCAAGCCCTCATGGAAATGGACAAACTTGACATAAAAACATTGAAGCGCGCCGCCCTTGCCTCCGAGGCTCCACAAAAACGGGCAGACTAACGTCGCCGATGGCGTGGCTCGGATCGATGGCAATCCGCCGGATAGCGAATTCCTTCATGGCATGGAAAATTTTTGCAACCCGGCCCACTCCCTCGAGGGATTGTTTGATGACTGCGGCCGATGAAGCAGCCTATCCGTTTCAGCCGCCACGCCTAGTGGGCACGCCTAATTTCTCCTGTCCGGTGATTCGATCGACGCGATGGCAGGTGTGGCCTCGAGTTTGCCCTCTCGAATGAAACGGCACATCGCCGCCGCGCCAATCGCTGTGGTGAGCGTAACAATTAGGCCGCCCTCCATGCCAAAAGAACCGCCTGTCAGCAAGGCGGAACCATGCATGTTCAACACTTGCCAGCCGCTGTTCAATTCATTGTTTCCGCTTACCGTCAAACCAAGCACAGGACCCAGTAAGAAGTTCCACGTAAAATGAATGGCTATCGGCAACCACAAATTGCCTGTCAGGTGATAAGCTACACCAAAGAAAACACCCGCCAGAACCAGATTTAAACCAGGCAGCCATGCTCCCGCCAGTGCGCCTGCATGAAGCAGCATGAACAAAATTGATGATCCCACAATGGCCCAGATGAAATTGGTCTGAGATTGAATGGTCTGGTAAATGTAGCTGCGCACGAGAACTTCTTGAGTCACGGTGTTTAAAAGGAGCGTAACCGCTGCCCAGACAAGGGAGGGCGCAAAGACGGTGACGGACGATCGCACAGAAATGCACCCCGTGATCCACAAGGCAACAACGGAAAGGCCGAGCCAGACTGTTCCTATCCCCATGCCGATTAGAAAGTCGCGAACCAAATGGCCGGGCGCAAATCCCAATGACCTGAAAGGGCGTCGGTCAATAAATCTCACCATTACCCAGGCTGCAGCCAACAGGGCCAATACACCGGTCGCCTCGAAATACAGCCGGATTTGATGCGGAAAGTTTTTCTCGAGTTGCACAATATGGCCTTTGAAGGGAACGATAAATGGTGTGTAAAACATTCCCCAAAGGCAAATGAACACCGCGGATTTCCAGAAGATGGTCCAAATTGACCGCAAGCGGCGTGATTTAAGATTCATTTTGCGATAAAAAATCAGAATATTCTCGAAAGGATGGCCCACCAGAAATGAGCCAACCTACGCAACTTCGGACGCGTGAAATGCCGGAGCCGGCCCAGGTCAGGGCGAATGGAATATTTCACCAGTGAAATGTCCAGCGCGGCATGAAAACATCAAGCCGCTCACGATTCCAACCTATCTTAGCCTGTGATGATCAACAAGACCAAAGGATTACGCGGCTGGATCGCGGTTATTAAGCGTCGCGCGGCAGGGCGCCTCGCCGCGACGCGGTCAAAAACCGAAACGGCGGCTATGAAGCCGCCTCCAACGTGTGAGGCTCCCAATCAGCCCTGATACGAGGCAGGCTCTGCGGATGATGCTTCTGAATGAAGGCGACGAGCTTTTCCCGGACGTCGCAACGCAAGTTCCAGGACGTTGAGGAATCCACGGCGGTGACCAGCACGCGGATTTGCATGGTGCGCTCGGAGGCATCAGTTACTTGCAGATTCCAGAATCGGCGGTCCCATAGCGGGTTTGTCTCGATGATTTGCCGCACGGTATCGCGGGTCTCCTCCAAAGGCAGCGAGTAATCGACCCAAAGGAGGACCGATCCCAGCAGGCCCGCCGAAGTCCGGGTCCAATTCTCGAAGGATTTTTCAATGAAATCGCTCAAGGGCACGATGAGTCTGCGGTCGTCCCAAATGTGAATGACCACGTAAGTCAAAGTGATTTCCTCGATACGGCCCCATTCGCCAGCAACGACGACGACGTCGTCCAGGCGGATGGGCTGGGCCAGCGCAATTTGAAAGCCGGCGAAAAGGTTGGCGATGGTCTTCTGCGCGGCGAAACCCAGGACGACTCCGACGACTCCCGCCGAGGCCAGGATGCTGGTGCCGAGATGGCGCACTTCCTCAAATAACATCAGGATCGAGGCGACGGAGAAGATGCCGACAAGAATGTAGAGCGTTTTGCTGATGACTTGAAGCTGGGTGCGGACCTTGCGCGCATGCAAATTATCCGCTACGCCGACGTCAAATTTCATCAACACAATTTTTTCACCCAGCCCGACCGCCTCGACCAGGATCAACGCCACCGCGACGATCAAGAGGATACTGGTGCCCTTGGCCATCAGGCCGGCGTATTGCGGGGGCAGGCCCAGGACCGGAAGCGCAAGAATGACGCCCACGACCGGCACCATGACGCGCAGGCACTTACCCAGCAGCGGAACAAACAATTCGTCCAGCTTGCTGCCGGTCCTGATCGCCCACGCGGCCAGCCGCGATTCCAGGAGGCGCGTGAGGCGAAAGAACAGCCAGAATAAAATCGCGAATACTCCCAGGTCAACCAGCTTGCCCAGGAACTGGCTGGCCGCGTCCCAATCATCCGCCGGCAGAAGTTTCCGCAAGAGCGTTGTCGCGGCCATGTAAATGCCGATTACCCAAATCAGCGCGTAGAGGGGGGCGCCCAGGACACGGAAGATCCGTGGCCGGAGCAAATCGGCGGTTTCAGACGCGGCGGCGCCCTTGGTCTTGCGGTGAAGAAATGCGACGGCCAAACCATGCGCCGCCAGGACGAGGAGCACCACACCAAACGCCGATGCCAAATCCGCCCTGGTCAAGGGTCCGAGCACAGGACGGTTCGCGCCGGCGCCGAAAACGTAGTCCGTTGCCCGGGCGAGCAGCGTCGAAAGGGCGTCGGTGAATTCCTGCAAAAAGTTCTTCCGTGCGACGGTTTCATTCATAATCCATCTCCAAATCCAAGGGACAGCGGCGTCAAGTTAACCACCAGAATACCCTTCGCACCAGGGGACGGGCGTTGTCAAGGGAGGTGAGTTACCGCTCCGGCAACGAGAGGTTTTTCTTTTCACATTGTGTTTTGCGGCGGCCTCGGCATCCTCAAATCCGAAGCAACGAAGATAATAAACGTTAGAATCATCGCGAGCGTTTGAGTTTTAATGATGCAATAATCCCGCCAAAGAGCGGCGAGCCATCCCAGGGCGCCGCCAGCCACGCGCGTGGACTGAGCCTCAGATTGGGGGCATTTGCCATCGTTGTACTTTTGTTTCTGGTTTTCCTTATTCCATTGTCCGGCCTTGCGGCGACGCTGGAGGTCGGGCCCGTGACCGGCGACGAGGGAATTCGACAGGCGCTTGACCAGGTTGGCGCCGGCGGCCAAGTTACTCTGACCCGGGGGACTTACGTCGTCCACGAGCCGATCATCCTGCGACAGAACGGGCAGACATTGCGAGGCGCGGGGCCGGAAACGATACTGTGGCTGGCAGACAACGCCAATTGCCCGGTCATCATCCTGGGTCCTCCGAAGGACAAAACCAAACGGCCGACACGGGGCCTGAACCTTCGCGACCTGCTGGTGGACGGCAACCGGACCCATCAGCAGAACGAACTTTGGCGCATTCTTCCCAATGGCGCGGCCATTAATAACAACGGCATTCAAGTCTGCCTGGTGGTTGACGCCACGATCGAGCATGTCATCTGCCGGAGTTGCCGTTCGGGCGGCTTGGTGTCCACCGGGGAAACGCGGCGGCTGACGTTGCGGGATTACACGGCCTACGACAATCAATTTGACGGGCTGGCCTGTTACCGCAGCGAGGGCTGCCATTTCAGCCAATTGAACCTGCACGACAACATGGCGGCGGGAATCTCGCTGGACCTGGGGTTCGACCATAATATTATTGACGGCGCGGTCCTGACTGGCAACGACCTGGGCGTTTTCATGCGGGATTCGCGCGACAACGTTTTTGAAGGGGTGACGATTCGCCACAGCCGGCATGATGGAATCTTCATGGCGCAGGCTGGAGACATGACCGTTTCCGGCTGGCAACTTTTCCCAGGCACGGAATGCACCGGCAATACTTTTGACAATCTGCGGGTGGTCGATTGCGGCGGCAGGGCGTTCCAGGTCAACGACGGCACCTGCACGAACAACAAGATTAATGTAGGGGAATTTCTGGACAACGCGCAAGGCGGGCTGCGCCAGCCCCCGAACAATCCGGTCATCGCACGCGCGTTGACCGTGGCTCCCCTGCCCTAGCAGCTTCCCTGGCACCGCCGAGCGGCGCCGCAATCATGAGGCCGCCACACTGCCGGAACGCCTGAAGAAAGTCTCGACGAGGGCGCAAGCCGTGCGGTACTGGATAGATCAATTGAAAAGCCGGAAAAATCCATGAGCGCAATAATTGCCATTTTGATCCGCACGGGAGCGGCATTTTTGATCGCAGTGGCAGGCGCGGCGGCCAGCGCGTTGATGGCCAAGACCCACAAGCGGCTTTGCGCCCTGATCAGTCTCGGGGCGGGAACACTGTTGGGGGTGACGGTGTTCGCCATCGCGCCGGAGTGCCTGGCGGCTTTGCGCCTCTGGCAGTTCGCGGTGGCGGGCGTGAGCGGATACGGGCTCTTCGCGTTGATCAGCAAGTATGTCTTTCACGTGTGCCCCGCGTGCGCCGCCAGCCATTTTGACGACGCGACCACGCACCGCTTTGGCGAGATTGCGCTGGCGATGATGGTGGCGCTGGCGATCCATTGCACTGTGGACGGATTGGCGCTGGCGGCGGGGCGGGAGGAAACCGGCGCAAGAGCGCAAGTGATCGATGCGGCGATGATGTTCGCCATTTGCGTTCATAAGGCGCCGGAAGGCATGGCCCTGGGCGCCTTGCTGCTCGGCGCCGGTTTTTCCCCGTCGAAGATGCTGTGGATGGTTGCAGCCGTGGAATCGACAACCATCCTGGGAGGGCTGCTCGGGCATTTTGTTTTCCACGGAGTTTCTGAATTTTGGCTCGGGGCGGCGCTGGCCAACGCGGGGGGCGGATTTCTTTTTCTCGCGACGCATGCGATTTTGGGTGAGATTTGGGAGCACCATAGAGGCATCGTGCTTGGCTTTTTCACCGCTGGATTTCTTGTAATTGGCCTGCTCGTGGTCGGGTTTCACCTCAAGGGGTAATGCGCATGAACGGGACGAAAGTTCATCGCCCGCCGATTTTCGCCGCGCCGACGAAGACCGCGCCGCTGTGGACCACGAGATGGCCGGCCTGAACGTCGCCGAACAGACGGGCGGTCGACTTGAGCTGGACGGTGCCGGAGGTTTGCAAACGGGCCACCAGTTCGCCACCGATCTCGGCGCCGCCGACGAGCAGGACCTCCGGCCAGCGAAAATGGTTGCCGGTCGGAACGATGAGGCATCCCGCGGTGAAGCTGCCTTTGATCTGGGCGCTGGAATGGATTTCGAGCGAGCGTCGGGCGACCAGCTTGCCGATCAGACGGCCCTTGATAACCGCGTCGTCGACGACGGCGTCGGTGTTGAGGACATAGCCCCTTTCCTCG
This sequence comes from Vulcanimicrobiaceae bacterium, assembly GCA_035511075.1. Taxonomy (GTDB): domain Bacteria; phylum Verrucomicrobiota; class Verrucomicrobiia; order Limisphaerales; family Palsa-1400; genus DATAUD01. The sequence goes on along the minus strand of DATKFW010000153.1, from coordinate 37,450 downwards.
ATGACGAGCCGGCCGTGCGTCCGGAAATTTTTTGACACGGTCTGGGTGATTTGATAGTCGGCGAGGTCCACGTGGCTGCTGCACCGTTTGCAAATGGTGGAGGCGGCCGTGACCGGCACATCCAGTTCAGTGCCGCATTGGAAACAGGCGACGCGCTTTTGTTCGAAGGCGGCCGGCGGCGGTTTTGGCGCCGGCTTGAGAGTATCGGCAACGCGAAAATGGGCGCGGCACTTTTTGCAGATGCCCGAGTAGGCAGTGCGGGGCACCGGCTGCGAGTGACCGCATTTGGGGCAGGCCACCGAAACCGTATCCTCTTTGAAAGCCACTGGGGATCAGAATCCGGCTGTTTTCGGGGGAGGCGGCGGTTTTGCCGGTTCGGGCGTGCGGGGCGCGGTGGGGGAGACTTTGTTGGGATTGACTTCGGTCTGGCCCACAAAGGTCACGCCCTCCTCCATGACGAGGCGTGCGGCGCGAATGTCGCCGAACATTTCGGTCTTGGTTTTGACGTCGATCTTTTCCTTGGCCGTGACGTTGCCATTGACCTTGCCACGGACGACGACTGAGTTGACGGAGATATTGCCTTTGATGACCGCGTTGTCCCCCAGGTTGAGGGCGCCCTCGGAATGGATGTCACCCTCCAATTTTCCATCGAAGGTCAGTTCGCCGGAGAAGCGGAGCGTGCCTTTGAGTTCCACGTCGGAATTTAGGACATTTTTGGAGTCATTGTTTGCAGTGCTCATGTTTGGTTCCTTACTTTTTGATTGGGATCAGCGGGTCGAGAGATTTCGTTGTGGCGGCGGCGGCTGGCAGCGGGGCGGGAAAGACTTTGTTTGGGTTGACCTCGCACTTGCCCACGAACGTGGCGCCTTCCTCGATGACCAGCTTGGAAGCGCGAATGTCGCCGAACAATTCCCCCCTGGAGGTGATCTCAATTTTCTCCCTGGCTGAGATGTTGCCGTTGACCTTGCCCCGCAGGACGACGGAACGAAGATTGATGTTGCCGCGAACGACGGCTTCGTCGCTGAGGTGGAGCGTGCCCTCGGAAAGAATCTCACCGTCGAGCTTTCCTGCGAAGGTCAATTCGCCGGTGAACTTGAGTTGGCCTTTGATCTCCACGTCCACATTGAGGAGGTTCCGGGAGCCGGTATCGGGCACGAGGTTCATGGGTGATGGATAGGTTTATCCGGCGAACTGCGACCGGTATCGAGGTAGTCCTTGTTCATTTGTTTCGGAGACGAATTCGATAATCGAGAATTGCCGCCTTGGGTTCAAGACAATACTGAATTGACGCGCGTTGACCAGCGCAATTTTATCATTTTGCCATGATAAAAAGCAGCGGCTGGCCGGGCACACTGGAGCCGGCAATGTCGGCGCGTACTTTGGGTCGAGACGGGCGGAGCCGCAACCGGAACAACTATAGGGAAGACGGCCCCGCCGGCTTTTCCCAGCTCCGGAATGACGGGCGAAGAGAACCCGCTGACTGGCCAACCGTTATTTCTTCAGATGCCCGGAGACCAGCTTGGTCATCTCGAACATGCTGACCTGCTTCTTGCCGTTGAACACGGCCTTGAGACTTTCGTCGGCGTTGATGAGGGTCCTCTTCTTGGCATCCTGCAATCCATGTTTGCGGATGTAGACCCACAGCTTTTTTGTCAACTCAGTCCGTGGGAGAGGATTGTCGCCGACAACTTTGGCAAGCTTCTCGTCCGGGGTAACCGGTTTCATGAATGCCGCGCTCGGAGTTCGTTTTGCTTTTTTTGGTGATTTAGCCATGCCTCTATCTGCCCTTTTGACAGGAGGAAGGCAATATCAATATTTCGGAAAAATGCGCCGGTTTTTCGGCTATCCCAAAAGTTGGGGCCGCTCCGCGTAAACCTTCAGGATCAATTCGCCAAACATCGTGTTGGCCCAGGCGAACCAGGAGCGGGTGAATTTGTTCGGGTCGTTCATGTAGAAGGATTCGTGCATGAAGCCGGTGCCGGCATGGGTTCGCCGCAAGGTGTCCAGGCAAAGGGCGATCTCGTCGTCGTTCGTGCTGGTCAATGCCTGGACGATGAGGCCCAGCGGCCAGATCATGTCCACGCCGGCGTGCGGGCCGCCCGGACCGTTGGCGGCTTTGCCCTGACAATAATAGGGATTGCTGTCCGATAAAATGAAGCGGCGCGTATTTTGATACACTTTGCCGGCGGCGGTCACAGCGCCAAGATACGGAAGCGAGAGAAGGCTCGGAACATTGCCGTCATCGATGCAATAGGAATTGCCGTAGGCATCCACTTCGTAGGCGTAGATGGGTCCGAACTTGACGTGGTTGACCACCGCGTATTGCTCCAGGGCGTGTTCCACTTCCTCGGCCAGCGCGCGGCATTCGCCCGCGGAATTTGAGTCGTGATGGATTTGTTCGAGCATCTCGGCGGCCTGGCGCAGGCTCAAGACGGCGAAAAAATTGGACGGAACCAAATAGGGAAACACCGTCGCATCGTCGCTGGGGCGAAACATGGAACAGATTAATCCGACGGGCTTGGCGGGCCGACCATAGCCGCCGCCCGGGACGGTGTCTGTGGCGACCTCTGTGCGGCGCTGGAAATGGTAGGGCCCCCTGTCCGTCTTGCGTTGCTGCTGGCGGAAGGTCTTGAGGACGGCGAGAATGGACTGGCGCCACTCCTGGTTAAACGGATCGGCGTCCTGACTCTGTTTCCAATAGCCATAGGCAAGGCGGATGGGATAACACAGCGAGTCAACTTCCCACTTGCGTTCGTGGACGCCCGGTTTCATTTCCGTCAGATCGCTCTGCCATTGGCTGATTTTGTGTTCATCCTTATAAAAGGCGTTCGCGTAGGGATCCAGGAGAATGCAGCCCGCCTGGCGGTTGATCACGCCGGCGATCAACTGTTGGAGACGCGGGTCATCCTTCATCAACGGCAGGTAGGGCCAGACCTGGGCCGAGCTGTCGCGCAGCCACATCGCGTCAATATCGCCGGTGATCACATAGGTATCGGGCCGGCCGTTTGCCGTACCGAAATCCACGGTCGTATCCAGCGTATTTGGGAAACAATTGCCAAACATCCAGGCCAACTCCTTGTTGCCGATCGAAGATTGGATGCGCCGGATGGTGTTTTCGACGGCGACGCTATTGAATTTTCTTTTCGCCTCGGCAATGCGCACGACGGGAAAGGATGTTTCCCGCGCTTTTGCCAGCGATCCAAACAAAACTCCTGTGGCGGCCAAGGTTGCGCCGCGAATAAACTTTCTTCGGTTCATAACGTCTTAGACATTGGCACGGCAATGGGTAGCCCGCAATTCATCCTTACATCCGGCGCCGCGCCCAAACGGCCGACTTGAATGACATGCGCGCTCCTATTGCGCCGGGCCAATCGATTCGCCCGGCACAACCAATCCCACGTCAACGTACTGTCCGCCGGTGGTTTGGTGGCAATGAACGGCCAGCGTGTTAACGCCCGGTTTGAGAGCGGCAGCCGCTTCGGGACTCAGATCGAATTGCTCATAATGCTCGATAAAGCCCGGAAGTTTGGCGGCCAGGACGCCATTGAGATAAACCTCCAGGTCCTCGTCGTGATGCGCCTCGAGCTTAAGACCGCGCAGGTCCTCGGCTCCAAGAGTAAATTGTCGCCGGAGCCAAATGTCGTCTGTGTTCCAAATCGTGTGGACGATTGCTCCCGGCGTTTGCGGTGTGCCGAAGCCCCCGACTCCGTCCCTCCATCCGGCGGCGTTGTAGCCAGGGGTAAACCAGTCCGGCCCCGGCGCCTGAAAGGTGTAGCTCCACGACACGTTTGCGGAGATCGCGTCAGAGACAATGACGCGACCGGGGGTTTGGTCGCGCCCGATGCCATTGGCTCGGGCCAGGACTTGCGGATCCATTTTGGACACGGCGCGGTCGTAGCTCAGAAGGCCGTTGCATTCGGTTTCCACGTCCGTGGTTTGGGTATAGACTGCGGCGCTCAGGCCGTGAAGATGATGCAAGCTCCAAACCTGGCGAAGCAAATGGAGATAGGCGTCGCCGAGGGCCGTGGCATCAGGCTCCATTCGATAAGCCCAATTGCCGATGAGAGACCAGCAATGGCCTTCCGGGATCATTCCCAATCCGCCAAACTCACCCACAACCGTCGCGCGCCTGGCCTCGGGTTCCATGAGAGCAGGCCCCGGATAACTATGGCCGTCGACAACGTCGCCGGCGCGAGTGTCTGTCCAGCCGCTGGCGTCGTCGACCAGGCGCGAAGGGTCCAGAGACTTGAGACATTGCGTCAATCGCTGGGTGTCATACTGGCCCCAGCCCTCGTTGAAAAGGACCCAGAGTATGATGGAGGGATGGTTGCCGAGGTCCTTGACCATGTGAAGGAGTTCGGTTTCGAATTCGCGCTGTCCTTCCGCGGTGGCGTTGTTGCCGCTGGGCATGTCCTGCCAGACCAACAAGCCCAATTTATCGCACCAATAATACCAGCGGTCCGGCTCGATCTTGACGTGTTTTCGTGTCAAGTTGAATCCGGCGGATTTCAGGAACATGAGGTCCGATCGGAGCGCCTCGTCGCTCGGCGCGGTGTAAATGCCGTCCGGCCAAAAGCCCTGATCCAAAGTCCCGATTTGGAACAGCGGCTGGCCGTTCAACATGATGCGGGCGATGCCGTGCGCGTCACGGCGCACGTCGACTTGCCGCATGCCGAAGTAACTGGAAACATGATCTACATGGCGGCCGCCCTTTTTCAAGATGACTTGCAAATCGTAGAGAAATGGAGAATCCGGCGACCATAATTTTGGGTTGGCCAGAGGCAGGAGCAATTCCGCGCCCGCGGGGCCGGAGACGTGTCCGGCAACGAAGCCTCCCGCAGATGCGAGAGCCTCCACCTGCAAGTCATCGGCCAGATCGTTGACGGCTACGCGCAGGCGCAATCCGCCAGCGGGAATGTCGGGTCGCATTGACAAGCCGTCGATGGAAGTCTCCGGCACCGGCTCCAGCCAGACCGTCTGCCAAATTCCTGAATTGGACGAATAAAAAATGCCCTGGGGATGGAGCGACTGTTTGCCGCGAGGTTGGTCGCCTTCGGTTGGGTCGGCGTCCATGACGACTATTTCTTCAGGACCGTCCCAATGAAGGCAGTCGGTGATGTCGAAGCCAAAACGGTCGTAGCCGCCGCGATGCTGGCCGACCTCGCGGCCGTTGACGAAGACTTTGCACTGCCAGTCCACCGCGCCGAATTGCAGACGAACGCGGCGGCCTTTCCACCCAGGCGGAATGTGCGTCGTGCGCCGGTACCAGAGCGATTCCTGCGCACCCAATGGCTTCATGACACCCGATAAGGCCGATTCGATTGGGAAGGGAACCAGGATCTGGCCGTCATATTTGCCGGGTGGCTCGGAGGCGAGCGGGCGGATGGCGTAGTCCCAGAGGCCATTGAGGTTCTGCCAATCGGAGCGCACCAATTGAGGGCGCGGATATTCCTGGTGCGAATTAGTTGGATTAACAGAGGAGGCCCAGCGCGTCATTAGCGGCGCCCGGGCCGGGTGCCACGCAGGGGCCGTTTGGCCATGAGTTCTGACGGCATGAAGAACGATTCCTAAAAAGCCAAGAAAAAGCCACCGGCGACGGAAACGGTTCATGGTTTAAGATATTTAACCACGGCCTCGGTGCGGGAGCGAACATGGAGTTTTTCGTAAACGCGGCGGATATAATTGCGAACCGTGTGGATGCTGACATTGAGGTGGTCGGCGATTTGCTTGTAGGTCAGGCCCTGGCCCAGGGCTTGCAAGACCTCCAATTCGCGGTGGGACAAGTCGACTGATTCGGAACCGCGCGGCGTCGTGGATTGAAACGAGTGGACGACCTTGCGGGCGATCGAGGTGGACATGGGAGCGCCGCCGGCCACGACTTCCCGAATGGCGGCCAGCAATTCCTCAGGCCGTTGGCGTTTGAGGAGGTAGCCGCTGGCGCCAGCAGCCAACGCGCGAAAGATTTTTTCGGTGTCCTCAAACACGGTCAACATCAAGACCTGAACGCCGGGCAGCAACGATTTGAGCTGGCGCACGCACTCAATGCCATCGGTCGCGCGCTCGCCCAGGTTGATATCCATGAGGACGACGCCCGGGGGATTTTTTGGCAAGCCGGCCAGCGCTTCCTTGGCGGTGGCGTAAGAACTGATGCAGCGAAATTCCGGGAAAGCCCCCAGGTAGCCGCCGATGTTTTCCCGCAGGTCCAGGGAATCATCGACGATCGCGATGGTGATGACCTTACTCATAGGGGCTGCGTGTCGGCGGAGCCAAGGGCCACTCGCAACTCGACGCTGGCGCCCTGCCCCGGCTGACTTTGGACCAGGCAAGAGCCGCCGACGTCGGCCAGGTGCTGGCGCATGTTTGTAAGGCCGTCGCGACCGCCGCCCGCATGGTCTCCATTGCGCGCGGGGGGCGCAAAGCCGATTCCATTATCCATGATGCGGATGCGCAAGTTCCCCTGCTCGACCTGGATTTGAACCTGGACCCGCGAGGCGCGCGCGTGTTTAAGGACATTGCTCAACGATTCCTCGAAAGCCAGAAAGACGTTGTGCCTGAACTCCGCGGACATGTTCAACGGCGGGAATTCGCTCTGAACGCGCAAATTGCATTCGACGGGGGTGTCCTGAAAGTATTCCCTGGCGTGCTGGCTGAGGTAGGAAGCCAGTTGTTCCAGGGTGTCGTTGTGCGGGTTGACGGCCCACACCATTTCATCCAGGGCTTTAAGCAGATCGCGCGACGTGGTTGCGATGGAATCGACTTTGTCCCCGGCGAGGCCTGTCGGCGCGGATTCCACTTTGAGGCGTTCGCTGAGGTAGGAAATCTTGGTGAGTTTGGAGCCGATTTCGTCGTGCATGTTCCGGGCGATTCGCATGCGTTCCCGCTCCATCGCCTGCTGCTGCTCCAATCCCGCCAGGTGCCGCCGCAAACGCCGATCGGATATCAGGCGCACCGTGCCGGCGGCGAGAGACGCGGCCGCAAGCCCGTAAAGAGCCAGCACCCAGGGAGCGCGCCAGAGCGGGGTCGGAATGATAAACGCCAGGCTGGCGCCTTGATCGTTCCAGAGGCCACCGGGATTGGCAGCCGTTAAATGAAATGTGTAAGGCCCAGCAGGCAGGCGTCCATATCGCACACGGCGCTCCGTCCCTGTCTCGACCCAATCCGCGTCGAATCCATCCAATTTATGGCGGAAGCGAATCTTCTCCGGTGCTTCAAAGCCGATACCGGTGAAATGAAATTCGAGCGAGCGCAGGCCGGCCGGGAATTTCGCCGGGCTGGCTGCGCCGGCGGCGTTGCCGCCATGTTCCGCGGCGGCAAGAGGTGCCAATTCGTTGTTGATATAAATGGCCTCGAGATGAACTTGCGGGGCGGACTTTTCCCCTTCCCAACCACGGGTGTCAATGCCAACAAGGCCGCTCATCGTTGCGAACCAAAGCCGGCCTTCGGGCGAACGCACTGCGCGGGGCCAACCCAGGTTGAGCGCTCGATCCGGCCCGGGTTCCGACTCGAATACCAACTTGGGTTTGAGCGCACCGTTGCCGGTCATGGCCGACGCGACCGAATTACTGGCGACGCGGCACAAGCCCCTGGGCATGACCAGCCAAAGATTGGACTCGGCATCTTCGACAACACCGGAGACGACATCGTCCAGCAGGCCGTCCGCAGCACCCCAATCCAGGCAGCGATCGCCCGTCAGGCATCCCAGGCCTCCTCCGGCGCTGCCGATCCAGAGCGATTGGCCCGGACCTTCGCATAATCCCAGGAGCGCCTTGCCGCGAAATCCCGGCGCTAACTTCGCGGCAGTTACGTTAGCAAAGTGGTCGTCACCACGGACAAGCGCCCCGGAGTCGGTTCCGATCCACAGTCCCCCTTCGCGCGCGGGCAACAACGCCGTTATGGGCGATCCGGGCAAACCATCGGCGCTGGTAAAAGTGGACACCTTGCCGTCCTTGAACCGGTGCAAGGCTCCCGCGCGGGTGCCGGCCCAGATGGCTCCTTGCAAGTCCGCGCAAACTGCCAGGACGCACTCGTCCGAGAGGCCGTTGGCCGTCGAGTAAACCACTTTCCGATTATCTTTGATATGATAGAGGCCGCTGCCAGTCGTGCCCACCCAAAGGCTGCCGTCGGGTCGGGCGCAGACGGAGGAAACAAGGTCCTGAGAAAGCCACTGCGAATCGTCGCTGACTCTCTCGAAGCGATCCCCGGCACTGGCGTAGAGGCCGCCGGAGTCCATGCCGACATAGACGCGGCCAAGGGCGTCGGCCGTGAGGCAGGTGGGAGAGCCGGCCGGCAATCCATCCGCCTCAGTGAGCAATGAAAATCGTTGGGGACGCAATTGCACCAGGACACCGTCGGAGATGCCGAGCCAAAGATCGCCTTCGTTGTCCTCGCAAATGGTGCGAACGTCGTTGGGCCAGCGGCCTTCGTTGAGGGTCACGGGTTGAAACTTGGTTCCATCAAAGCAGAAGACACCGCGTCCGCTGGCGCCGATCCACAGGCGGCCGCCGCGGCCTTCGCAGAGGCTCCAGACGCGGGTCATGGCGGATTTTTCGCCGGGGAAATAGTTGATGCGTTTGCCTTCGGCCAGATTGATGATGTAAGTGGCGCAGAAGGCCCAGAGGTTGCCGCGACGGTCCTCGTAAGCGCCGAGGACTTCTTCCTGACGCTCCTGGCCGGTGGCGGGGAATTCGAAGCGGCTGATCCGCCCGTTGACGAACCGGCACATGCCCCCGGCCGTGGTGATCCAAACGGTGCCCGACCTGGCCGCGTGGACGCTGGAAACCGAGTTGTCGGGCAAACCGTCGCGCGTCGTCAATGCAACAAACTGGCTGCCTTCCCGCAGGTTGACGCCGCGCCTGGTGCCGATCCACAAGCGGCCCGCGGCATCCAATGTGAGGCTGCTTACGTTGTCATCGAGCAACCCTTCCGCCGTGCCATAGTGTTCCGTCCGGCCGTCCTTCCAACAAAAGATGCCCCTATCTTCGGTGCCGATCCATACATTGCCGGCCGTATCTTCGCATAAAGCCGTGACGGCGACGGGGCGGCGGAAATTGTCCGTGGGCAGCGGCACTTCGGTAAATTTCATGCCGTCAAACCGCGCCAGGCCCGCCGTCGTGCCAACCCACAAGTAGCCGTCGTGGGTCTGTTGAATGACCGTCACGGAACCCGCGGGAAGTCCGTCGGCCTTGGTCCAGGAGCGTAGGACGAAGTCCCGCAGTTGCGCTCCAAGGTCATCGGTTCTGCCGTCGAACGCTGGAAAAACCAGCGCCAGCGCCAAGAGCCAGGGGCACAATCGATACCGGCCAGACCGAGTGGGAACCGCCGCCGCTGGGGGAACTGGATTCAATCTCAACATAACTCGATTGCGGGCGATTTGCGGGCATTTAACCTCCGACGCGGCAAGTTGGCAAGGATGAATCACCCGGCTTTCCAAGCCGATAACGTCATTGCGGACTGTTGTGTTTTTTTTCCGATCTGTGGCACGACGCGGCTTGGGGTCACTGGCTCCCAGGCGCTCACCCGTCCCCATTTAGGGATCAAGGGGGGTAAGAGATTTGTCCCGCACCTCTGACACGTTCACCAGGCCGACGTCGATATTTTGCCCTCCCTCGGTTTGGTGGCAGTGGACGGCAAGGGTCACTGTGGCGTTCGGCTCCAACAGCGCGCGGGCGGCAGGCCGGATGCCCAGCGGCACATAGCCTGTGGTATAGCCCGACTCCTTTGACGCCAGGATGCCGTTGACATAGATTTCCACGTCTTCGTCGTGATCGACGTAGAACTCGAGATCGGAATACTTCTTGTCCGGCAGAGTGATTTGGCGGCGGAGCCAAATGTCATCGGTGTCCCAACGGGTCCGGACAATCGCGCCGGGCGTGCCGGCGGTGCCGAAGCTGGAGGGACCCTCCTTCCACCCGGAGGCGTCGAAGTCGGGGCTGGTCCATTCGCCGGAGGGCTTTTGGATTGTGTATCGCCAAACCGACGGCCCGCTTCGCGCGGTTGGAATAACCTCCACAACCTTTGGCGGCTCCGGCAGCGGCGCCCAATTTCCGACTTTGACGTTGTCGGCATGAGCCCATTTGTTCCAAAGGTCGCGGTCCGCCAGCATCTTGATAAAGACGCCGCCGATGACGGGGCGGGCGTGCATACCGTCGCTGTGCGCGTTATCGGTCTCATATGAATCAACAAATGGCGACCGGGCACTCGTCTGGTTGAGGTAATCGTAGATGGGCGAAGTGAGCGTCTCGAAGTCGGCCTGGTTGTCGGCCAGGGTGGCGCTCCAGAATGACCAATCGGTCTTGGTTAACTTGGTGCGCGAATCCAGCGGGACCCCGTAGCGCTGCATCACGGTTTTGTAATGGGCGATTTCCTTTTGCGCGACCTCCGGCGGGAAAATGTTCAACCCAAGAATGCGGTCCCACACCAAATTGTACTTCTGACTCCAGGTGCCCGGCTTATCGAACGCCAGCCGGAAGTGGTCGCCATCGTCCGCGACTCTCACCCAGTGCGCGGCATCGGTCTTGGCGATTTGCTGATACCGGGTCGCGTCCGCTGTGTCGCCGCGCATGCGGCACAAATCCCCGTAGCACGCCAGGCCAAGAATGGCTTTGATGGAAAGGTTGGCGTTGTGGGCCAGGTGGCCCATGAAATCGTCGGTGCAGAGCTGGTTCTCCGGGTCTAGTCCGTATTTTTCCAGGTATTGGGCCCATTGCGTCAATTTGGGCCACCAGGGATCGACGAAATGGGCGTTTCCATCCATCTGCGCGACGGCATCGCAAAGGATGAGCATGTTGCCGCTTTCTTCCACCGGCATGCCTTCGCCGCCGTCGTCGGTGCCGCGCGCAATGGGATAAGTGCCGAGGTCGTGGGGGGCATTGGGAAACTTCCAATGCCAACTGGCGGCGTAGCTAAGAATGGGGACAAGAGTCGCCTTGGCCAGCGCCGGACTGAGCAAGAGCCATTGCGGGTCCATCGGAAAAAACACATCGACCGTGGCGATGTCGCCGTTACTGGTGTTTTCCTTGGTGAAGAAAAGAGGCTGCTTATTGGCATCGGCGGCCAGGCCACATGCGCAGGCGCATTGCCGGTAGGCCAGGGCGCACATCTGCGCGTATTTGGCGCCGCCCGCCTTCGTGGCGTCGGCCGTCAATTGCTCATCGAACTCCGCGCATTGGCTGGCCAACCGAGGATAATCGCGCGACGCCTTTGCCAACATTTGCGCGGCGGTGGCTCCATTGCGCCGCCAGTAGGGCAACAGCTTTCGGCCAAAATACTTGATGGCGTATAACTCGTCATAGGCGACGATGACCTGGCGCGTGACCGGGGCGGCGCCGACCCGGCCGAGGTTGAAGGCGAACGCCAGGACGGGCTGTTCATCGCTGACGGCCCGAGGCATGCGCGCATCGTCCTCGGCGGGAAGGCTGCCGTCGGAGACAAAGGCGCTCAAGAGAGTTTCGTTGGCGCCGATGGCGGCTCTGGCCTGGGCGCCGGGGGCGGCGGCGTAAAGGTAACCCCAGTTAATGCGATGATCGTCCCCCCAGGACCCGAGCACGTTCTGTTCAACGGTCCCGACGCGGAGAGCGGTCAAGTTTCCGGCCTTCTCGCGGGCCCACGCCACCTTTTCGTCGTTCTTATTGACGGCAATTTGCGAACTGGTGCTGTCGTAGAGCGCGACGTCGTGTTCCTGACCGTCCATCGAGCGCACCTGCCAGGCGATATAACTGAGCGGCAGCGCCATGGCGTCCAAATTGCCCGGCAGCGCGGGCCGCATAAACGTCAGCGTGACATGGACCTTGCCGTCCTCGAAATCGTAGATGCTGCGGGTTGGCGTGACTTGCAAGCCGGTTTGCGGGAAGGCGGGAGTGGACTTCGGCTCATTGCCCATGAGGCGATAAGTGGCGCCATCCACGCGAATTAAACTAATAAGCGACTGCTCCCGGGCGGTCCAATGCTGCGTTGGGCGAGCGGTAAGGTGATCGGCTGCGGACCAAATGCTCAAGTACGGATCAAACGTCACCAGCGGCACCGAAGGTGGGCGGAAGGGTTCGGCGGATGCCTGCATTAATCCAAGAGTCGCGACGGCAAGGGGAATCAAAAATTGGGTCTTCACATGTTAAAGGTTAGCGGCCCTTTCTCATAAGGTCATGTGGCATAAAATGGCCACATGCTTTGCTTGAAAACCTGGACATTTATTGCTGGGCGCCGTGGCCGGACGCAATGACCGGAAACATCGACAGGCGCAAACGAGCGGCGCCCATCGGAATGAGGGTGATCTTTTCATTCGGTTGGTCCGAGGTGACGGGACTGGGGGGCAGATTGCCAATGACATTGTTGCTATCGGCCTGCCAACTGGGGATGCGGCGGCCTGTCGCCTCCAATTTGATGGGAACCGTTTCCGGCGTAAACGGCTGCGCCGCCAATGGGCCGCCGGAATGGATCAATCTGAAGGAGGAGGCGGGATTTTGCCCGTCGAGGACCAACCCGTAATTCCAGGGTGATTGGGGAAACACCTCCCACTCCGGCCACGCTGGAATGCGGGCGCCGTAGGCGGTGAATCGCTCCTGGATGTCCAGCGAGAAACTTAGCGGCCCGTAGGCAACGGACGCCGCGTCCTGGTTTTTAGGCCACCGGCGCACCGTCAGTTTCATCGGCATTCGCAGCGTAACCGTGTCCCCGTCGTGCCACTGGCGATCGAGCCGGATGAACGTCAGCGGCCTGGACGGCGCGTCGGCCGCTTCGCCATTGATGCTGACTGTCGCCGAATCGCTCCAGCGGGGCACGCGCAAGTAAAGGGGGAATTTGGCCGGTTGTGCGGTTTTGATCGTGAACCGGACCGTGTCGCGAAACGGGTAATCGGTCACCTCGGTAATTTTAACTTCGGCCGCGTCGCCGACTTTGGCGCTGACCTGGCTTGCGGAGTAAAGGGAAGTGCACAGGCCGTTGTCGGGCGTGGCCAGCCAAAGTTCCTCGGCATAGTAAGGCCAGCCTTGTGACACGTTATGTTGACAGCAACGATAGACCTCATACGGGCTGTAGGAAACCATCGTGCCGTCGTTCTGGAGTTCGGGCGATTTGTTGCCGGGATCGAGCTGAATCTGGTTGTCGCAAGTCACATAATGAAGCGCCTTTTCGTCCGGCGTCAGTGCGGCGGGAAAAGTGTTGAAGGCGATCTCCTCGCAACGATCGGCCCAAAGAGGCTGCCCGGTGATTTTGGTCAACATCTCGAAGCTGTGCATCAGTTCGACAATGCCGCACGTTTCGATGCCGCCGCGCGGATCGGTGAAGCCGGGCCGCGAATTTTCATCGCCGACGAAACCACCGCCGGGAAACTGGCCGAAGGTGGAGAAGACCTCTTGGTAGTTGCGTTCGGCAGAGGCCAAATGCGCGGGGTCCTTCGACAGCATCCAGAACTCCGTCCCGGCGCGAAAACCCTGCGCGATATTGACGTTATGCCAATTGACGACATCCTGGTCCCACCGCGCCATGCCGGCGTTCATCTTGCGCGCCAAATCCAGCAGCGAGGCCTGGCCGGTGCGGTTATAGAGCCAGAAGATGCTTTCCAGGTTGTCGCCGAATCGCAGTTTCGGCCAGTAGCCCTCTCCAAAGGCGCTGACAGGGAGCGTGTTCTCCCATTGGAAATAACGGCTCATCACCTCGATGGCGCGCGGGTCGCCCTCGGCTTCGTAGTAGGACTGGAGGACGTTGAGCATGATCATGTGGGGCCAAAGATCGGGTTTGCCGTCCAGGCTGGTGAGCAACTCGCGCGGGCCGAACCAGCCGTCCTCGCGTTGCGTGGCGAGCACGGCCTTAATCCATTTTTCGGCTTCCGCCACGATGGCTTTGTCCTTGAGGACGTAACCCAGATCGCCGTAACCCTTGAGCCAATAGGGCAATTCCTCCCAGCCAAATTTCCCGCGGCCCTGCGGATCCGCCCACGAGCTCTTGGCGAAATCCAGCCAAGGCGAGATTTGCTCCAGATGGCCCGTCATTCCGTCGCGTTCCAATTCGAGTTGATGGCGCAGCCAGCCGCGCGGGGTGATGGAGCCAATGGGAAGTTTGCAAAACGGAGAGGGCTCAAGCGGCGGACGATTGCCGACGTAGAAAGAGTTGGTCGAGGTGGAAATCGGGCCTTCAACCACGTCAACCTGTCCAAACGCGGCCGTCAACGACATGAAAAGACAGAGGGGGACGAGACGACCGATCAGAGCACTGGAGTTCATCAATTATGTTGGATACATGCTTACGCAGGATACTGGAATGTCAAGGCTCGCAAGAGGCTTGGGCCGGCAACTGGGCAATTGACGCTGGAAGTTTGATGATCGGGCTGATCCGGGTTTATGATGGGGCCGTGAGACGAAAGCTTGGCATGGCATTGGCCGTAATCTTGTTGGTTTGCGGCTGGCACAAATGCTGTTATGACCGGGCCACCTGGTATGGCGAGCGGGAGCGCGGGAAACTCATGGCCAACGGGCGGCCGTTTAATCCGGACGCGATGACGGCGGCCAGTTGGAATTATCCGCTGGGGTCCAGGCTCAGGTTAAGTTATGGGAGCAAGAGCGTGGTGGTGGAAGTGACGGACCGGGGCGGGGCCAGGGCGTTCTTGCAATTCGGCAAAGTCGTGGACTTGAGCCATGCCGCGTTCGCAAGGCTGGAAAAGCCCGAGGTGGGGACAATCCGGGTAAGAATTGCGCGGGTAGAGTAGCTATGCGCTTTGCCGATGCAACTGACTCTACGGTTTTGGACTCAATTCCTTTGTTCCATCCGTTAAATGCAGCCCGCCTCTGTAAATTTCATTGACCTTACAAATTTGTAACTTCCGGACAGGTTTTGGCCATGGCGGCGGGTTATTAATTTAATCGAGGGCATTTTGGATATGAAACTGAAAAGCGACAGCAACCCCCCAAGAAAGCCCAAGCGCGTCTTCCTGGTTGACCAATTTTCGATCGTCCGGCTGGCAGTCGCAGACAATTGAAACCGGACATCGTGGTGACGGAGATACTGCGTCAACAGGATCTCGAATTCATCGAAACTCTTCACAAGCGGCATCGGCGTTTGCCAATCCTGGTATTTTCTTTCAGGGACGAAGCGTGGTACGCCCCGCGAGCGTTGGAAGCCGGTGCGGACGGTTATTTGCTGAAGGGGGTAAGCGTAAATGGGTTGGTGGACGGCATTCGTCGCACATTGGCTGGGCGTGTGGTGCTCAGCCCGAGCATGAGGTATCAACTCCTCGTAAAGTGTTTGCCGCGCAGACGCCGGCGAATGAGCCGTCGGCGGTGCGCCGCATCCGGCATTCCGGCGGGAACGCAACTCAAGGCTTCGTCAAGCGAAAGAATTGCTGCGAGTTGGTGGCCGGCAGGGTGACCGAATTGGTCGAAGTGACCAGATTAGTCCAACGTTGACCGAGACTCTGCGCCGTCTGCAGCGTAAACCCGGAGAAATTCGCCGGCCACGACACCACGACGTTTTTCTGGTCGCGACTTATGGACATCACGGGCAACGCCGGGGCCGCCGCTCGCGGCTCACCGAATATGGCGAAGCTGCCGTTTGCGGCGGAACTGCCGTCGCCGCCGGGCAGGAATGTCGGCAACTGCACCAGGTTCGTGCCGGTCGCCAAATCGAATCGATAGAGGAACGATGGGTTGAAATCAGTCGAAACCCAAAACGATGCGCCGTCGGGATCCAGCGCGAGCACATCGAAATCGCCGCTGGCAGACGCCACGGAATAGGTTTGGGACAGGTTGCCCGAAGCGTCGAAGCGGGCGACGCTTTGGCCGCCGCCGCCGACCAGCACACTTCCGTCGGGCAGGATTCGGAGGTCGTAGGCGAAGTAGATACTGGCAGCGGTGAGATTGGTGGTGAAGTCAGAAAGCTGCAAACGGGACGACACATTGTAGCGCTCCACACTGGTCCCGGATGAAGTGTAGTAAAGCGTCTCCTGGTCGGCGGCCAGATCGAGGTAAGCGGGAGCGCCATCGTCACCTGCCACAGTGAACGTGTTGAGAAGAATGCCCGAAGAGTCGAATTCCCAGATCGGTCCGCCGCCGGAGCCGCCACTGTAGCCGCCGCCGGCCGCATAGAAATTTCCAGCGGCATTAAAAGCGAACGATCGAACGCTCACATTGGTGGCCAGCAATCCGAGACGGTTGCCCAGGTTATCGAACACGACCAAAGAGTTTCCGGCGGCGGCAATCAGCCGGCCGGTGGGATCAAAGGCGAGCGCCTCAATGTTGTTGGTCACACCGACATTCAATAGCGCCACCGGCGTTCCATCGTGCCGCCGCCACTGAATGATCCCATTGGCCGACCCGACCACGAGGTCACCCGTCTGGAACGCCCCGCTCGGTGCCAGAAAGTCGGCGGAGAATTCGGACGTGTTGCCGTCCGGGTCAGTGGCAGTGGCTGTGACGTTGCTGGCGCCACCCTGGACCGTGAAGTCGAACCCGGCATTGCCGTTTGCGTCAGTGACAATACTTTTTTCGCCCAGGAACGTTTGCCCTTGTCCATAAAAAGACGCGCCGGGCTGCGAGTTGGAGAAGAATTGCAAGAGATACGTCGTATTTGCCGCGCTGTTCAACGTGCCTTGCACTGTGGTATTGCCGTCGACCGTGCTCACTGACGACAGGACGGGATAATTTTGCAAATTGTTCGGGCCGGCGACAGGCCCGCCCGTGTGGTTCGGTGTGGGCGAACCCGGGTCGGAAGGGTAATCAAAGCCCAGATGGATACCGAGGCCGCCATTGTTGAATATGGAATTGCCGAGGACCGCGTTGTTCGTGCCCTCTCCGATCTGGACACCGATCGTGGCGTTATAGGCGATGACGTTGGCGTCGCCCGCGCCAGTGCCGCCGATGAGCGTTGAATTGTCGCTCAAGTACAACAAGATGCCGTCTCCGAAATTACCCAGCGGCATCTGGCCGGAAGCGTCCACGCCGATGTAATCGCCCTGAATGACGACGCCGTTGGCATAGTTCACCGAGATGCCTGAGGATGCGCTGCTCTGGCCGGAACCGCCATTGCCGGAAATGACATTGCGGTCGGCTGGATTGGCGCTGCCGATCTGAACGCCACTCAACTCACTATTGCCGTCCACATCGATGCCGGCCGAGAGTGAGTTAGTGGCCGCCGCTGTTCCAGCGGGGCTTGTGCCTATGAAGTTACCGGCGATGATGATGTTGGTCTGCAAGGTTGAGCCGTATGAGGGACTCACGTATATGCCCTGGTCGCCGGTTCCGTTAATAACGAGCCCGCGGACTGTCGAGTTTCCAGCCCCGATCCAAAGGATCGAGCCGTAGGAGTAGTTGGTTTGCTGAAGCTGGATCAGAATGACGGCATTATCGCCGTTGCTCAAAGTGTTGGGCTGAGCGCCGGGCTGCGAGTAACCGTCAATGACGACCGGCTCATTAATGTTGGGCAGGCCCGATTGCAGCGTGATCGTCTGGACACCGCTGCCGGGGATGTCAAATTGAATGGTATCGAGACCATAGCCGTTGGCGTTAACGTCGTTGATGGTGGCGCGTAGCGAACCGGCAGCGCTGTCGGTGTTGTTTGTCACGAGCAAGAGGCGCGGCGCGCCGGTAACGGCGACGGAAAGCGAAGTCGAGGCATTGCCGGGCGTGAGGTTGGCTTCCAGCGCCGAGACGCTCGCTGCGGCGGTGATGGTGCCAACGCGAACCGGAGTGACGATGACATGAACATTGGTGACGGCGCCTGGGGGCATTGTGCCGAGCGACCATCCAATCTGCGGGGGACTGGCGTAAGACTCGGTTCCGCCGCTGTCGGCGGAAATGAAGGTCGTGTATTCGGGAACCTGGTTTGTCAATAGCACGTCGGTCGCCATGCCGGGGCCGGGGTTGGTGACCGTGATTGTGTAGGTGAGATTTTGCCGGGCTGGCGCCGGATCGGCCGAAGCGGTCAAGGAAACGGCCAGGTCCGCCGCCGGCGTCACTTCCACGGCCAGGGAGAATTCCGATGTGTCAAGATTGTCCAACTCGATTGCTGTAGCCGTGATGAAATCGCCGCTGGCCAGGGGCGAGGAAAGCGGAACGGAGAAATTGGCGCTCCCGTTGGTGTCGGTCGTTATGGTGGCCGCGGCCAGAAACGTCTGGCCCTGGCCGTAGCCGCTGGGATCGGTAACGCTGTTGCCGAAAATTTCAATCCGAAACGTCTCACTGGGGTAGCTGTCGAGAGCGCCCTTTACGGATGTGCTACCTGGCGTGATGGGGGCGAGCACAGGGAATGACACCGGCCCATCCGGTCCTGTGGATTGCAGACTAACGAAGGTCACTCCGGCGGGGGCCATGTCAATACCAAGTTGACTATTGCCAAAAATCGAGTTGCCCAAAATCCCGACTCCCTGGGTTAACTGCTCGACGGATGTGCTGTATTGATTGTAAGACGTGGTCCCGAAAACGGAAACCCCGGCGGCCCCATTGAAATCGATGACGTTGGCGTCGCCGACGTTTGTGCCGCCGATGAGGTTGTCCGACGAACTCACCAGCAGGCCGTCAAGCGCATTGCCAAGCGCGGCACCGCTGGGATTGACGCCGATAAAGTTGCCCTGGATGTAGTTGCTGCCAGTGTTGTAACCGGTGATGCCAACTCCCGAACCTCCGTTGGCTGAAATCAGATTGCGCTGGGCCGGAAGCGGGCCGCCGATGTTATTGTTCAATGAATCGCTAATGAGAATTCCGTTTTTCGCGTTCGGACTGTTGGAAGCGGCGCCAGTTGCGTCGGTGCCGATGAAATTGCCGCTGACGGTATTGCCGGCGCCCTGGGCCAGGACGATGCCGTTGCCACTCCAGTTATAAATGGCCATGCCGCGCACGATACTTTGCCCGCCGTCAACGACCAAGCCGTCAGCAAGCGGACCGGCGTTTGCACCGTCGAGGGCGATGGCCAGCGTGGCGTTGTCGGCGGCGGCAGACGTGTTCGGGACGGCGCCAGACTGGCTGTAACCGTCAATTGTCACCGGCGCCGTAAGCGCGGGAAGCGGCGAGAGCGGTTGAATAACATGCGGGGCGGTCCCCGGAATGTTGAAAGTGATAATACCCGTGCCGGCTGCGGCGTTGGCGGCGGCAATGGCGTTTCGCAACGAGCCTGGACCGCTGTCGCTCGTGGTGGTAACGATGAGCGAGCCGGGAGTTGGTTGAATTGTTGTGACGGAGGAAGCCGAATAACTTTCCGGGGCGGGACCTGTGGCGACGGCAGTTGCGGAATTTGTCAGGACGCCGACGTCCGCTGCCGCTAACGCAATGGTCATCGTGACGTTTGTTCTCGCTGGAACGGTGCCGAGCTCAAACGCCACCGTATTGCCGGTCACTTTGAACGTACCCAGAGTTGTGGACGCCGAGCCAAATGTCGCCCCTGCCGGCAAGGTGTCGCTGACCGTGACGCCAGTGAGGGCGTTGGTGTGAAAATTGAGCAAGGTCAGGGTGTTTGTAATGGATTCGTCGGGGATCGCGTTGGAAGCCCCCTGCGCCATCCCAAGGTACATTCCTGACGCGCTTGCGACTGGCCCGCCATAAACCGCGATGGAAGCGACGCCGCCAGAGGCGCCCGTGTCAATTCGAGACAGTATCGCGCCTGTCGCGAGATCAAATTTGTAAATAAACGATCCCGTGTCAGTGCCGGCCCAAAACGAGCTTCCATCGGCGTCCAGCGCAATGGGGCTCCAATTTCCCTCGCCGGGCGCGCTATAAGTTTGCGTCACGCGCGCCAGTGTCAATGGGTGGACTGGATTGATGCCAACGCGCTCCAAGCCCTCCTCACTGCTCAGGACCGCTCCGCCGTCGGCCAGAAGGCGGAAGCCGTAAATGCTGGGGGCGTTCTCGTTGGTGCTGGTCTGATACAGAATCGGCAGTTCTTCCTGCGTGGTCAAATCAAACCTCTCAATGACAGGAAGATAGTAAATTGACACGAACAGGTCGATGAACCCGTCAAAATAGGCGGTGCTTTGGTCCGGGCCGAGTTGGAATCGGTAAACGCCGTAGAGTTGCGGGTCCGGGTCGAACCCAGCCAGCAGTTTACCGTTCGAATCGTATTCGCTGACTTCGGTGCTGGCCTCCTGAGCCGATACATAAGCATGCCCCGCCGCGTCGAAGGAGATGTCCGATGAGGAACCGTTCGTGTTGGACAAGTAAACGCCGAGTGGCTGGCCGGCTGGATCAAATCGAACCACGATGGAGTTGGTTTGGCCGGTCACGTAAAGGTCGCCGTCCTCGTCGAACGCCATTCCGCCTGGGGTCGTGTCCCAGCCGAATCCAGGATTCAAAACGCCCACCAGCGTGCCGTCAGGATGACGCCATTGGACCAAACCGTTATTGAGCGCGATGAATAAATCCCCGGCGGCGAACGAGTTGGCGGGCGCCGAGTAGTTTGGGGAGAACTCGGATGTGTTGCCGGATGGGTCGGTAGCCGTCGCCGAAATAAATTGGTTGCTACCCGGAAAAGTCGCCGAAAAAGTTGCCGCACCGTTGGCTCCGGTGGTTACCGATTCAAAGCCGAGGAACGTTTGGCCCTGGCCATAGCCGATGGCGCCAATGCCGGCGTTGGCAAAGAATTCGAGGCGGTAGGCGGCGTTGGGTTCACCCTGGATCGTCCCTTGCACCTTCGTGCTGCCGCCGGTAACGCTGACTGACGTGATCGTTGGAGAAAAACCGCCCGGGCCGGCGGGCAGCACCCCCGCGCCACCGCCGAGACCACCCACGGAAATGCCAAGGCCCTGATTGCTGAAAATGGAGTTGCCGAGAACCGTTCCGCCCAGGGCTGGATAGTTCCAGACCCCGACCCCGTTGAATGCGATGA
This sequence comes from Vulcanimicrobiaceae bacterium, assembly GCA_035511075.1. GTDB lineage: Bacteria > Verrucomicrobiota > Verrucomicrobiia > Limisphaerales > Palsa-1400 > DATAUD01. The sequence goes on along the minus strand of DATKFW010000153.1, from coordinate 16,654 downwards.
CGTTGCCTTCACCGCTTTTTGGTCCCCCGACCTGCATCGCGGCGCCCGTTGCAAAACTCACAACGCCCCCGATCGCATTGCCCAAGGGTCGCGTCCCTGTGATGTCCGTCCCGATGAAGTTCCCTTCAATATCACTTGTGCCGGCGCTGCCGGTGATGTCTACGCCGGAAAATTGATTGCCCGAAATCAGATTCCGGTCCGCCGGCGCAGGTCCGCCAACGAGCACATTCCCGCCGGCGCCATACATCGTTACCATAACCCCATAATACCCGTTGCCCTCGGCGATGGTTCCGCTGGGGTCGGTGCCGAGAAAATTCCCCTGGATCACCGCGCCGCTGACAGCCGATATGCCCGTGCTGGTGAATCCGTCGATGACCAATCCACGCACCAGGCAACCCGTGCCGAGCTCCAATCCGGTATTGGGAAGCCCGGAGGAAGCGCGCAATTCAATGAGAAGAACAGCGTCCTCGCCATTGGTCAGTGTATTTGCATGGGCACCCGGCTGAGTGTAACCGTCGATGGTGGTGTAATTCGGCACGTACAGTTCGGTTGGCACGAGAATAGAGTGAACGCCTGGGCCGGGAACATCGAAGGTGATTGTGTTTGTGCTGTCGAAACTCAGGTTGTTTAGAACATCGCTAAGCGACCCCGGGCCGGTGGATGCGGAATTGACCACTGTGAACGTGTCGGCGAAGATTGAGAAATTCCCCGCCAGAAACCAGAGCGCGAACAAGGCAGACCGAAATCTTAAGCTCATACAGGAAATAATTGTACGAATTTTGTGACGAAAACAAGACCATCGATTCGGTTTTTGCTGGTTGGATTTGGGCCGCCGCAGGGCCAGACACACTGTGAACAATTGACGACCATAAATCTGACCCAAAACCCAATCGGTCTGTCCGCTTTACCAAAAAAAGACTCGAAGAGACCCGAGATTAACTTAATATAGGGCAAATGCCCGTCACTGTAGCCATCGTCGAAGACGACGCAGAAACCCGAATGATACTTTCGGGTTGGATCAAGCTTGCGTCCCGATTTCGACTCGTGGGGGAATGGGGAGACGCCCGGAGCGCGGTCAATCTGCTGCCGGAGACCAAGCCGGAGGTCGTCCTGGTGGACATCAATCTTCAAGTTGGGAGCGGCATTGATGTAGTAAGACAATTGAAGCGCGTTCTGCCGAAGACCCAATTTCTAATGGTGACTGTTTACCAGGACGCCGATCATATTTATGAAGCCCTGGCCGCGGGCGCCACCGGCTATTTGCTCAAACAAACTTCCATGGATGAATTGATTGAGGCAATTGAAGAAGTCCACGCCGGTGGCTCTCCGATGACCAGCATCATCGCTCGCAAGGTAACTCAGGCTTTTGCCAGACCGCGCGCCGGCCTTCCCGTGGACGTAAAGCTTTCAACCCGCGAACAGGAAGTTTTGGATTTACTGGCGCGCGGGTTTAGCTTGAAGGAAGTGGCCGATAAACTCGAAATCCGCATGCCCAGTGTGAAAACTTACGTCCGTCGGATGTACGAGAAACTGCATGTTTGCTCACGAACTCAAGCCGTCGCCAAGTACGCGCATTTGCAGGCCGACCAAACGTCATCTAAACCTGGCCTCGGCTGACCAAGTGCGTTGCAAGCGATCCTCCGCGCGCCTCGTTGGCCTGTTTCGCCGGACTCACCTCTGCGGAAGTGAGTAAAAGGCCGGCCGGGGCTCATCATTCCCCGGCCGGCCGCACCCGCTCCCGAAAGTCCAGCATTAGACCAGCATCAAGGATTAACGGTCGTGGAACTGCCTGTGGCAGACACGGTAACATCGATGCTATCTGTGGCTGTGATAGTCTGCAAACCGGAGGTGCCGAAGGTGAACGGGAAGGTGACGCTACCACCCACCAGGGTCTGGGGACCCGTCGTTGACGCAGGATCACTACTGGTGATGCTCACCGGATCGGAGCACCCGGTCATTATATTCCCGCTGAAATCAACAGCATTGACCGTGACGTTGAATGTATTGCCAACTGTTTGCGGCGTCGGCGTGCCGATCTTGCCCGTGGCAGTGCCAGGCGCGTTGGTTTCGCCCGGCATTAAGACCTGCAACGCGACGGCCACCGATCTGTTAAGTGCAAAGAACGTGCTATTGGTGCTCGGCAAATCGGTAACCGCGATAATTGCATGAATGTTGGTGAACACCTCATAGCTGGTTATTGGCACGGCGGGGTTATTTGTGATGGCCTCCCATGTAACGGGACTTTCCAAATTGGTTGTGGCCTCCAGGGTGTAGTACGCCCCGGGCGCAGTCCAACTCACCAGCAAGGAAGGAGATGTCACCACGGTGGTATTGTCAGCCGCGCCCCACGCTGTAGTGTCCAAGGCCGCGGTGAAGGTGTTGGTGATGGCGTCGTCCGATATTCCGCCGGAGATGGAAACGCTGCTCAACCACATCAACCCCTGGTTGGTTGAGGTAAAGGAATCGTCGCCGAAGTAGGCATAGGCGACCGGGCCAACACCCCCGGCATCGGCGTCCCAAACCTGTAGCCAAGACTCCGGAATGGTTAAATTCGTGCTGACCCCGCCCGGGCCATTCACTGTCAGATTGGTATCGCCGGTAAACGAAATGCTCCAAGTGCCCACCATGGATGGCGCGCTCAGGGCTCCCAGCAAACCGGCCCCCAATACGTTGTTCGTGCCGCCCGCACCGCCGTACTGGGTATTGTATAACATCGCGTAATCAAAGGCGCTGTTGGTCTTCCAATGCATTGTCGCGGTAGCCGTCCCGTTGGTGTCATCCAGGATTTGCAGCCAGCCCACATCGGTACCGTTATTTTCCGGGTTGCTAAAACTGTCGTTTGGGGCAAGGAAGATATTGGCCTCCCAGCTTGGGTAGATGGCTGGATTGGGCACGGAACTGATGGTCATCGAGTACGTCACTGGAGAGCCCGAGGAAGAATTGCCTTCCCATGGATAGCTAGTCACCGTCCAGATTTCATGCCGAAAGGTCTCGTCCTGAAGGCCGGAATCGAGCAGGAGCCCGGTTTGGGGCAAATTCTGCACAGCAAGGGTTGGCGGCGGCGGCGGAGCGCTCAGCGCTGTTAACCTCATATTGTCGATCCAAAACTCCAGGTGAGCCGGCGGCGTAGTGGCGCCGGTATTGTACCAAAGGTAGCAGCCAAACCCATTAACAAGCCCTGCCGAAATTAAAGTCGGGGTGATAGGAATGACGACGTGGTTCCACTGGTTCGCATTTGTAAGACCCATGCCCCAGCCATCGGTTGAAGCGTTAGGATCAGTAGTTTGACCGTCATTGCTCAGAGGTTCCAATCGATCATTATTATATTGGGCCCAGAAGGCCAGGGGGATATCCGTGTTGGACGAAACCTCGGTGTTAACCATGATGTCGAAGGAGATGGACGCGTAGTCCGCAAGATTGTAATAGCTATAGGTCGGGTCTCCAAACCAGCAGTCGACAAAATCATCCGACATGGAAAGAAAAAGCGCGAGATTGGGAGATTGTATGTTTGTTGACACCTGAACTTCACCGCCCACACAATCGAGGATCATATAGATCGAACCGGCGATGTTCGGTTCCGAACTGACTCCCCCGGCGTAATTCATGCTCGCCGAGCCTCCAGGCGGGCCGCCAAAGCCCAAACACCACGCGACATCCTGGTCGTTTGTGTCGCCGCCGGGTTCCACGGCGCCTGGGGGGATAAGCAAGTCCTGAATCGCCATCGCGCTCTGTCCGGCAAGCGCGAAACTGAGCGCCCCCAGCAGAAGCCACTTCCGCAACCGATAGTTACTTTTCGTGTGATTTCTTTGGTTTGACTGATGAAGAGCGGGCCTTTGTTCAGGGTTGTCTTTCATAATGTACATTGGATTTATGGTAGATTATTAATTTCCCTCGGCATCGTTGATGTCACGATTCACTCTATTGGGAGAACCTGGGGCGAGGTGCTGTCCGAAGCCGTCCGCGCCATTCTGCGTAACGAATACAGTTCCGCTCCAAAGAGCATTTCGAGGCATAGGCCGACTGTAGCAATGCTTCCGAAAGCCGCAAGTCAACCGTTTTAATGACAAGCCGCTTGGCAGTCGCCGGTCTTCTTATGCCAGACCCTGTTGAAATGGACGGGGGAAACGGTCGTTTGGTCGCCCTTGCTTTGAACGGAAGTCCTCAGGCGTTGGCCATGGCCCGAATTACTTCGGTTTGCCGGGCATTGCGACGGGTCCATTCTCGGTGCCTGTAATATGAGCATACTTCGCGATGGCCTGCCCGCGCGAACGCACATGAAGCTTCTCGTAGACACGCCTGACATAGGTATTGACAGTCGGCACGGACACCGTCAGCTTTGACGCTATTTCCTTGAACAAATAACCCCGCGCCAGCAGCCCAAGTACTTCTTCCTCACGCGGTGAGAGCACTTCGCCGTCCCGTACAGCAGCCGGGGTTTGCGTGAAGAACTGGACGACTTTGCGGGCAATTCTGCTATTCATCGGCGAACCGCCGCGATGCACATCTTCTACCGCGCTCAACAACTCTTCCTTTGAAGTTCTCTTAAGCAGATAGCCCGAGGCGCCGGCCGCCAGCGCGCTATAAATATAATCCGTGTCTTCATAAACCGTCAGCATCACGAATTGTGTGGCGGGTAGGATTCGCTTCAACTGTTTTACAGCCTCAACGCCACTGATGTCCGGCAAATTTATGTCCATCAGCACTACGTCTGGCTTGGTCTTCGGCAGAAGTTCGAGCGCGCGCTTACCGCTCTCCCATTCTCCGGCGAGCCGGAATTCTCGGGAATTAGCGATCCACTCCGCGAGAATCTCTCGCGTTTGCGTGTCGTCTTCGACAATTGCCACCGAAATGGCTGCAGCCATTACTCCACTGTAACCCATTATGATTGGCTTTGTTGTCAGCCGTTTTAATGACATGCCCTTAACTTCAGCGTATCTTTCAACTTCGGTGTCCGGATGGGGCCTGTGCGATTTGGGTCGAAGTCTGCGCATATTAGACTAGATCGGCTCATCCCTCCGTATTCACGGTCCCTATGACCAATCTGACCGTCGTCCCAAGGCCAGGCGCCGTTTCCCATTCACAACGGCCATCAAGATCCTCCAAACGCTTGCGCACATTTAGCAAGCCATTGCCTCCGCCTACCCGTTGTCCCCCGTCGGGTCCGACGCATGTTTCTTTCGTCGGATGCAGCGCAAATCCGCACCCATTGTCGGCGATAACCAACGCGAATTCAGTCGGCCCTGTCTCCAGGGAGATCTCCACTTCCGAGGCATTTGCATGTTTAAGCACATTGTGCAGAATTTCTTTGAACGCAAGGAACACGTTGTGCCGGACCTCCGCGGTTACGGCCAAAGCCGGCAGACAAACGGGCACATTCAAGCGGCAGCGAATTCCGGCCGGCGCTAATACGTCCTGGGCGAATCCGCCAAGATACGTGGCAAGGCTATCCAGAGTGTCGTGCTTGGGGTTGACCGCCCAAACAATTTCATCCATCGCCCGCGTCAGTTCGCGCGCGATGCCGTTGACACGCTCAGCCGCGCTGGCTTCCTGTGAATTGCCGTCCAGGTTCTTTCGCATCGTATGGCTCAGCATGGCGATGCGCGTGAGACTTGCGCCTAGGTCGTCGTGTATGTCGCGTGCGATGCGGGCGCGTTCTTTTTCAACCGCCTGCTGCTTTTCCAGTTGCGCGAGCTTGCGCCGCTCTCGCCGCTGCGCCACCATCGAGACTCCGCCGCCAACCACGCCCATGCCGGACGCCGTGGCGACAGCGAGGAACCACCAAGTCTGCCAGAAATGTGGCTCCACGGTAAAATCCAGGGAAGCGCCAGTCTGGTTCCAAACCTCGTCGTTGTTGCACGCAATCACGTGGAAGCTGTATTTGCCGGGCTTCAAGTAGCTGTATTGCGCGACGCGCCGGGTTCCAGCATCGACCCAGTCTGACTCCAATCCATCGAGCTTATACCTGAAGCGCACCCGATCCGGCGCGGCGAAGCTCAACCCAGTGTAGCGCAATTCGAAGCGCTGCTTGCCCGGAGGAACTTGTGCGCCCGGTTGCGTCTCTACTATCCCATCCACCGTGAATTCTTCGATTACAACCGGCGGCGGCTCCCGGTTGATCGTAACATCGGTCGGGTCTACAATCGCTATGCCCTTGGTAGTGGGAAACCAAAGACGGCCGTCCGCGGCCCTGCACGCCCCGGGTTGAAACCCACCCGGACACGATTGTGAAGCGAGACCCTCGGCTTTGCCGTAGCTCAGGCATTGTATCGTCCGCTCCAACCCATCCGCGCAGCGATTGAGTTCCGACTTGCTGACCCTCAAAATACCGCGTTCTGAACCCAGCCACAAATTTCCCATTTTGTCGTCAACGATCTGCACGATGGCGCTGCTGGGCAGGCCCTCGCCCTTGCTTAGGGTGGAAAATTTCCCGTGTTGCAACCGGCAAAGACCGTTGTCGGCCGTGCCGATCCACAGGGTTCCGTCCGCGTCTTCGTACAGGCAATGAACGAAATCACTGCTTAATCCGTCATGTTTCCGGAATAGCGTCAAGGTTCCGTGCTCTAGAGAAGCCAGCCCGCCGCCCGACATGCCGAACCACAGCGTGCCATCGGTCGATTCGGTAATCGCGCGCACGTCCGGAACATTCAATTCGTTCTTGCCCGCTTCCAAAGTCAATTTGCCATTCGCATAGCGCTCCAACCCAATCGTGGTTCCAATCCAAAGCTCGTTCGCCTTGCTTTCGTAGAGCGCCAACACTCCAGCAGTGATAGTACTAAGTTCACCCGGTGATTCAAAATGCCCCTGCTTTTCAACCAGCAGCCCCTGGCCCCAGGTTCCGATCAGCAGTTGGCCGCTGGTGGTTTCCAAAACCGACCAGACGTAGGGTGCGGGCAAATTATTCGTCTGATTGAAACAGGTCCATTGGGCATTTGACCCGGACCTCTCATAATGATAAAGGCCCGCCCCCTTGGTGCCTATCCACGCCGAGCCGTCCGGCTGTACCCAAAACGACAAAACATTGTACCCACCCCACTCATCGGGTGGGTTGAGCATCTCGACTTTTCGCACTCGCAAGGCATCCAACCCATTACCGGTTCCGATCCAAATGTTTCCCTCCCGGTCTTCGCACAGACTGCCCACTTGGTCCGAGGACATTCCATCGGCTCGCGTGAAGTGCGTGATGGCGCCGTCGGCACCTAGAATATACAAGCCGCTCTTAAAGGTGCCCACCAGCAATGAACCCGACGGCAATTCCAGGAGCGCAGTGGCAAAGTCATTTGTCCAGGCCTTCGGGCGCGGTATCTCTTCCCAACGGCCCTCCCTCCATTTTCCAATTCGGCTGTTTCGCAGCACCCACCATCCGCCGTCCCGGGCCGGAAGCACCGGCTCATATTTGTTGGTCATTTGGTCGTTGTCATCGAATCGCAACGGCTTGAAAATCCCTGCCTCAAGACTTCCAACGGACCCGTTCGATACGACCCAAAGCTTGCGGTCCTTGTCTCGCACCATCCAGGCCGTCCAGCCTTTCTTGGGCTCATTTGGTTTACTGCAAAGTCCGTCCCGCAGTCGGAACAATCCGCCGACATTGCTCGCCAGCCACAAGTCCCCCTCCTGGTCGGCGTTGATGGCCTCGATCGGACCCCCAACCCACGAGAAGCCAAAGCTCACCGGACGAAACCGCCCACCGCTGTATTGCGTTAATTCCCCCGTCTCATGCCCAATCCAGAGCACCCCCGCGTCGTCTTCAAAAAGTGAAGTGATCCGGGCGTTTTGCAACCCGGGCGTGTTCATCGAGTTGAATACTGCGAAAGCCACGCCATCAAACCGCACCAACCCATCGAAGGTGCCCATCCACAAATATCCATCCCGCGTTTGTTCAATCGCCGTCACCGAATTCAAGTCCTGCCCGCCCGCGGAGGGCCATGCCTCGAAGAAATATTTGGAATCCTCAGCCGGAGAAGCCGCCTTCAATTCCCCTCCCGCCAACCGCAGACTAAGCAACCCCATCCCGACGATGATGCCGGTCCATGCACCGGGCCAATTTGCCCTTGTCCAATGGGTCATGCAGCCAATTATCAGGACTTATCCCCAATTGGCAACGTTTCTTGCGCTGAGCGAGCCGCAAATCTGTCGTAAAAATGGACGACATGACGACTCCGGAGGCTGATGTTAAATTTAATCCCAACAATCCGTCGGTATCCACCGTGCGCCATTTGGCAATGGCCTCGACGTCACGGGGTCCGCATAGACGGAAAGTACGGAACTTAATCGTTTCAGAAGGTTATGATGCAAATGGCAAAGTCCGCTCAAAAATCGCAAGGTCTGGCAATTAACAAAGAAAAATCGGATTGCTTGTCCCCGTTTCATTTTGTTGCGCCGCGGGCCAGTAGAGATTGGAGCCGCATAGGAATTCGAAACTTTATGAAGAAAAACAAAAATTCGGGCGCACCGACCAGGAATGAGCGTAATCAATCCTTCCATGGCTTCACGCTGATCGAATTATTGGTTGTCATCGCCATCATTGCGATCCTGGCTGCCATGCTGCTTCCCGCCTTGGCTAAGGCAAAGACACAGGCGCAGCAAACAAGTTGTCTTAATGATAAAAAGGAACTCCAATTGGCTTGGACCATGTATTGCGGCGATTTCAATGATCAAATGCCGCCGTGTGGAATCGGCATAGAGAACATTTACGGCTGGGTCAGCGGGTGGATGTTAAACCCCGAGGACGCCACCAACTACAACCTGCTCATGGACACCAATGCGGTCTTGTGGCCGTATCTTAAATCGGTCGCCGTTTACAAATGTCCCTCTGATACCAGCGTGGCCACGATTTACGGCAGGACCTATCCACGGGTTCGCAGCGTCTCGATGAACGGATGGATGAATGGGGACTCCGGCGGATACAATCAAAATCATCCGCAGATTATCACCTATCACAAGACCAAGGATCTTAATCGCCCGGGTCCAGCACAGACTTACGTGTTCTTGGATGAGTGTCCGGCTACCATCGACGATGACTATTTTGCGTTAGAATGTAACACAGCGGGATCTTGGGATAACTGGCCCGGGACCTGGCACAGCGGAGTTGATTGCTTTTCATTCGCGGATGGGCATTGCGAATACCATAAGTGGGTCGATGCCAACACATTGGCAGCGCCGCTGACGAGCCTTGGCACCCTTCCCACGGGCATGAGTTATCATGATGTTAGTTGGGCGCAGCTCCACGCCACCGCCCTGGTCGACCCTAACGCCCCCTACCCGCCTCCCTTCTGAACATCGTCCAAAATATTCATCCGGACTATTGGACATCTTTCAAGGTGGTGCCGGAGGCGGGACTCGAACCCGCACGTCCTGTTACGGACCCAGGATTTTAAGTCCTGTGCGTCTGCCATTTCGCCACTCCGGCAACTGCTGTAAATGAATTACTTACGTATTTTTTGAAGTTCTTGCTTGACGCCTGTGCTAGTGGTTGTGCTAGATTGATGGCATGAAAGCGAAAGCAATCGCAAAAACTAGCACAGCGACTAGCACAAGTAGCACAAACCAAGATGTCGGGCGTCAAACGCATGGGGCTATGTTCTCAAAGGTCTTGGACGGGCGCAAGCAACCTGTGCGCGGCCTGTGGGAGCGGAACGGACGATTTTACGCGCAACTGACAATCGAGAATCCAATCACGGGCGTCAAAAAGGTGCGGCGGGTGCCACTCGTCGATAAGGATGGCGTAGCGGTGGCAACTGCGGCGCAAGCCATCGCAGAACTGAAGCGGCTTCAAACCAAGCGGGCTGATGATGACCTGGGTGCGGTCGGGCGGACTCCAAAGTTTGCCGATTATGCGGCGCGTTATCTGGAATTTATCGAGACCAGCAAAAAGGCGGGCACAGTCGATAAGGAGCGGTCCACCCTGGCACTGTGGACGGAGCATCTCGGCCAACTCCGGGTCAACCAGGTGAAGCGGGTCCACGTGAATCGGTTTGTCGAGAAGCGGATGAAAGAGGGAATGTCGGCGCGGACTGCCAATCTGGACGTGATTTCTCTCCGCAACGTTTTAAAGCGGGCCGTCGATGAGGGCTTGATTCAGCGACTGCCGACAGAGGGCTTGCGACCGCTTAAAACGACCGTGCGCAAGCGTCCGCTGTTTGGGCCTGCGGAACTGGAAAAACTCTGCGCTGCGGCCTTTGAGACGCGAAAGAACGATGCTGGGGAATGTGTCGAGGTCACAAAGAACGGTCAAGAGTTCGTCGATTACGTCAAGCTGTTGGCGTATTCCGGTGCGCGGCGCAATGAGGCGTTGGCGCTGCGATGGTCGGATGTGGATTTCGACCGCGAGCAATTGACCATCGGCGCAAGTGGCGACACAAAAAACCGTACGTCGCGTGCTGTGGACTTCAACCAAAAGTTGCGGGGACACCTGCGCGAAATGAAGCGGCGGAAAGCACCGGATTCCGATTGGCTTTTTCCATCTCCGCAACGGGGCAAAAAGGATTTGGGGGCGCGGACGTTCCATGAGTCACTTAGACTCGTGCGGACACAAGCCGGAATGCCAGGTTTTCAATTCCACGATTGCCGACACCATTTTATCAGCATGGCGGTTATGTCCGGTGTGGACTTCATGACGATTGCCGCGTGGGTGGGCCATCGTGACGGCGGCGTTTTGATCGGCAAGGTTTACGGGCACTTGGCAAATGAGCACCGGAAGGCAATGGCAGACCGCGTCAACTTTGGGCCTGCTGCGGTGGCAGCTTCGTAATTTGAGAATGAGGGAGAATGAATACTTGATATGGTCGGTTGGCCGTGTTTTCTTGATTCCACGCCTTTATGCGTATCACGCGCAATACTGAGGGCTGGTTGAGGCTTGGAATAGGCGTTGGTCTGAACCTAGCGTTGGTTCTCTGCTCAGCAGGGGCTGCACGGTGGGGTAGTTATGATAAAGAAGCGCATGACGACCTAATCCTGTTGGCTCTTGCTGCCCCGGCGTTGGTCGTTACAATTCCGTTGTATTGGCGAGGCAAACCCTGGCAGGCTGCGGTAACTCTGCCTCTGCTGTTTCTCCCCGTCATCGTGCTTTGGACCGTGGTGAGCACAATTCTGAATCATCGATAATGGAACAGAAAAAACAGCCCAGTTGGTACGAGCGGATATTCGATTCGTTAGACTTTGCCGACGTTGCAAAATTCGATGAGTTGGACATTAAAAAGGAGCCGCAATGGGTCGTGAACACATTTCGGGAGTTGGCTCAACAGATAATGCCGGCCTTGCCATTTCGGAGCATGGACCCGGTCACGCCGCGCGGTGTCGGGCGGTGTCTCGGCCAACAACGGGCAAATCTGGCCGCAATTGGAAGCAGGTTGGAAAAGGTATTCGCGCCGGAAAACCTTGCTCGCGCAAATGCGTTTATCGAAATGGTGGAAAAGAACAAAGACAATCCGGCTCTCAAAGCCGTTATCGAGGGTCCGCTAATGGCCAGTGTGGCTAAGGCGGTAGAGTTGTTGGAAACCTCCCTCGAATCTGGTGAACGAGTGGAAGGACCTTTCAATAAAGCCGCACTGAGAGCCTTGAAGGTGGCATGGGAGCAGCCTAACCAATCTGAGACCGTAGCGTTTTTCCGGGGTTTGGCGGAAGGTCTATCCAAGCCGGGCATCGTTGAGGGGCCTGCGGCTCGTGCCACAACGGCAACGCCGATTTATCAAAGGCTGTTTGTCCACCGCAGAGAAATTGAGAAACTCAAAAGCGTTCGGGAGCTTCGCGTGTTTCTCTCGCAGCGCGGGCTTTCTGACCAAGTTTTAGGGGACCCGAAGCGGTTGGAAAAGATTTGTGAGCGAATTGGGCTTTCCTTCAGTCGCCGTCGCACAAAACGTGCCAAGTAATTCCGACATGTCAGCGGTCTGGGCTGTCGGCTCCCAGTGGGGTCGTCACTTGATACAAGTGGCGGCATGGAATCAGATGATGCGTCAAAAAGAAACGGTTCTGGGAGCAGCGCAATTGTCAGCTTGCAGCAATGGCTTGCTGATGTAGGCATCACACCTTGCACGGCGTGGCGGTGGCGCAAAAAGGGCTGGCTCAAAACCGTCAATATCTGCGGACGGCAATACCTCACTCAAGAAGCAATCGCCGAATTCACAGAACGGGCACAGCGCGGCGAATTCTCGCAAGTCCACAAAGCACCCAAACGGCACAACTTATCATCCTGATTCCCGTCTTTCGTGGGCGGGAAGCCGATTGCTTCCGTTCGCGATTAACAAGGGCGCAATCGGTGCTTCGTCAGGCAAAGGGAAAACACATTGACGGTGAAAAAATAACTGAAAGGAAATCGTATGTTAGATCAAAACAAAGACCAAAGCAAAGCAGTGTTGGACGCGGCGGCAATGGGCCGTCTGTTTATTGTCGGTGAATATCGCGGCGGGGTCGCCAACGAATTCAGCGGTGACGATAAAAAGACGGGGCGTCGGCGTAGTTACAAAAAGGTTCAATACACGGTGGAAACCGGCGGGCCAACGTGGCTCGTGACAGAATTCCTCCCGGATGATGTGGACTTGAAGACCTGGAAACCTCCTTTTCAAAAAGGGGATAAGGTGTTCGTGGACGTGACTGCGGCGGTGCCGAACAAGGGCCGTTTGGACGTTAGCGGTAGGTTGCAAAAGGCCGCTTAATCGGTGGGGAGTTCGCCGGGTGGCGCCGCTTTAGCGGTGCCCCCGGCGACTCCTTCTTGATTAAAGGTTATACATCTGAACCTCACTTCACTTGTGCAATACAAGTTGAATGACATTATCCGCAAACACGCACTACGAGCGGCGATAAATCATCTTCAATCGACGTGTGAACAATGTTGGTGGCTGACATTTACTTTTTCAGAGAACGTCACAGAGCGGGAATATGCCGAAGATCGCTTTCGTCGGTTGAAACGTCGTTTAGTAAGACATTGGCCGGGGACTCGTGCGGTCGGGGTTTGGGCGCGTCAATTCCGTGGTGCATGGCACATACATTTGGTCGCGGAATTCCCCGGCGTTAAAGATTTAGATTTGGAAGGGGATATTTACAACGGCTCCGGCGGATCGGAAAGCTGGCGGTGGTTGCGCAGTGCGGCGATTGATTTGAAATGGGGGCAGCAGATGAAATTTCGCCGGGTCCGCGAAACACTTTTGGATGGCACAAAGCTGGCAAATTACTTGGGTAATTACTGCACAGATAAGAATGGTCTCGACCCTGTAAAAGATAAAAATGTGCGGCGGGTCATTTACATTGGGCAAAACGTGCGGATTTTCGACTTTCGATGGAAAAGCACGTTCAAGCGGATCGTTGCGCTTGGTCGCGCAGAACATCGGGGCGACATGTCAGGAATGAACGCAGCGGAAGAACATATCGCAATTCGCAGTTATAAAAAGGGAATCTGTGAAACCTGGGGCGCTCGTCATCGTCGTTTGTTGCCGTATTGGTTCGCGTTGGGTTGGAATTTGTTGAGTCAAGAGGAACAGGAAGCGGCGTTGAGCGAAGATCGTTTTACGCGCGATTATCTCGACGAGGGCAAAATTTCATATCTCTGAAATTGTTTCCACAAGGAACACTCGCATTTTTGTTCCAAACCCACTGCACAACGGGCTTGGTGAGTTCACGCTAGCCCTAGCGGCAATGAGCGATTTAAGATGGCGACGCCTGTCGCCTATTGTTTTCGGTATGGTCCCCATCCGGCACGGTGGCTGGCGGGAAGTGCGCCCGAAGTTCAGCGAAATCGGAACTTTTTTCGCAGACTTCATTCCATGCACGTTTGAAGGCCGGTCGCTTGAGATTGGAAGCAATGCCGTCTTTCCAAAATTTCCAAGTGGAACCACGGACGCGTCTTTTTTCGTGGAGGAATGCCTGTTCGTTGGAGAGGTCGAAATAACGATAAAATTTATCAAAATTCGCCTCATATTCTTGCTCGGTCAAGTTCCCCTCTAAGAATGCCTTAGTTGGAATCTTCGCGGTAAGCTCCCGATACTCGCGTGCCAAAGAGTCCTCGAACACAGTGACACTTTGCCGGTGTGTGCGTAAAAGCTGCCAAGCAACGAGAAGGACGCTAACGGTGGTGGTGATGCCGGGAATAGTGATTGAGGGGTCAGCCATAAGTCTTGTTTTTGTCTAAAGTGTCAGTCAGATTTTCTGACCCGGATGACCGCTGACCATTTCTGGCAGCCAATTCTTGGAATATAAGGTCATAATAGTGATGGGATGGCGGCAAGGGCAACAACCGATAAAAAATCAGCAAAGGGTCAAACTGATAGGCAGATCAAGGAGTGGAATTTTGCTGTGATGTTGGGGGTTTCGCGCTCTGCTCATCGGGCTTCAAATTCTTCCATCCCACCAATTTCCACTTCATTATTAGTGTGTGTTGCTCATCAAAAAAACAAACCTCGCTTCTCAAAGATAAGGGCCTTGCCTCTACTCTTGTAAATCCAAACTATAGCTGTGGGTGTGTATGTTTCTCCGTAGCCGAAACCTGAAACCGAACCGCCTTGTGGCGACCATGAGCCACCAACGCTTTCAACGGAGTAGTAACCTGTGCCTTTATAGTCCTGATACGCCATTGTATCGTCTGGCTTGCCCCATCCTTTTTCAATCGCGTTCATTTTTGTTCCATACGTCAAAACTTCGGGCGTGGAACAACCCGCCGCGAGACAAATTAGGGACAAGCTGACAAATGAAAATCGCTTCATAAAAATGATAATCAATCAAGAATCACGCCAAAATCAAAGGAATTTAAAATCAGGACACTACCGGACTTTTCGGTTCTGTGCTAGATTTTGTGCTAGATTCATCAAAAAACCTCGCTCTTTTGGAACACATGGAGAATCATCCAAAACGCAATGGAAACCCAATAAAATCAGTGGTTTTGTGCGTATTGCAAGTGATGAGGCGTGATGGCCTGAAATGGCCCAAAGTGGATTTTTAAGTCCTGTGCGTCTGCCATTTCGCCACTCCGGCCGCCAAAATCGATCACTCTCGTGCAGTCGTAGCATCTCTGCTCGCCAAAATCCACCATAGCCGTGGAAAAAGTGGATATGTCTGCCTTAGAACGGCGCAAGCAAAGGAATAACGCTTCGGCCTTTGCGCCGATAAACCAAGAAGTCCCTGTCCGTCGTGAACACCTGGCAACCTTCACTCAACTCGGCCATGCGAACAAGACATGCATCGGCAAGGCTCATCGGTTGCCCGGCGTATTTGCGAAGCAATCGCCAAAGGTCCGCCCGTTGGGATGAAACATCGAAATCAATCCTCACCAGACCGCGTTCGAATAATTCCAGCAATGGACCTATTGCCACTCCGCCGGAGTACATGAGAAAAATGGCCTCCGACAATACTGCTTCGCATGTCCATAACGGATCGTAAAGACTGTTCCAAACTTCCGACGCCCAGCCATGGTGCTGGTCCGTCTGGCTGAGAAATCCAACCAGCGGCCCTGAATCCAGAAAAACCCTAGTCGCGGCCATACCCAGTCAACACTCTGGTGGACAATTCTTTCGGGCCGCGTACGCTTCCGCAAAGGTCTTTGGCCCGCTCATACAGGGAAGGCTTTTTCTTGGAGGCTAGGTGCTGTTCAATCAAATCACGCACAATCGCCGCCTGGGAGCGCCCTAGCGCTTTCGCCTGTGCCCTCAAAAGCGTGATCTGTTGCCGATTCATTTTCAACGTTACCGTTTGCATGCGAGAACGGTATTACCTTTGTGCCAGCGAGTCAAGACCGCGAAAAATTCGGGTTGGTCAATTCAAAATCGAGTGATGACAGAACAACCATCGGCTGCGGCGCGGTGTGCGCTTCCGCAATGAGGCGTTGGCGTCCGAGTGGACGGCATTGCGAACTCCCGTTTGGTCCGGTTGTCGCGGACATTGAGCCGGAATATCTCAATGCGGTTCTCACCCAACACCGTGGGCCATCTGATTTATCGGACCCGGCTCATATTGGCGGCGTCGATGCTGCCTTTCGACGGGTACGATGATTTTGAGGATTACCTGGGGCCGCGCTGGCATTGCTATCCGCCGGAGCCTCGGGTTTTGATTGGTTCGGTGTCCTTAGACTCGTCCGATCGTGGCGATTTTCTGAATTCGCACGGCAAGTGTGTCTGTTGCTTTGAAGGCTTGGTAAAGAATCACAGGCGAACGTCGTTGCTGGAGCCATTTCAATATAAGAGCCATGTTGAAGGCAGTAATTTGACAGCCGAGAATCATCCCAGTCAGACACTCTTTTGGAAACAGGTAATTTGAAATGGTCCAGTCTGGCGGCAAAGCGAAGATGAGAACGACGGCCCACAAAACGACCAACGACGAATCCCTCTTCAAGTGGCGAGAACTTCCGAAACCGATCTCTCAACGACTTAATGTTTTTCATAACGCGCGTTTAACTATTCCGGCCCAAACGTGGTCTCAGAGATTATGCAACATCACGTTTCCAATGCTTGCTATTCATAGTTAGTCCTCCAACTGATAGAGTGTTCTTAGTTGTGGTCGTTCACCAGAACGATGCGATAACGGGCTTTACCCGACCGGAGATGAGAGGTGGACCCCTAATTTTAGACCACAGGTAAGTTTCGATTTTCGCCGGTTTGCTGTAGATAATAAAGAGCAGACCTATGAAAGCAAAACGCAAACGGCACAGTGCGGCCTTCAAGGCCAAAGTGGGATTCGA
>DATKFW010000152.1:0-102979 GCA_035511075.1 Vulcanimicrobiaceae bacterium | reverse complement strand
GGAAAAACGGGCAGGAATTGAAAATCTCCAAAAACTCGACATTGTTGCCGTCGGTCCGCGGAGCCGGCTTATACATGATCTCGGAAAAGACAATGCCGGTCTTGCGGCTGGAAGGCCCCAGCGGTTCGTTGGGATTGACGGCGCCGATGTCTGAGTTCGTCAGCACCTGCGCGCGGGTGGACGCGGCCAGGAAGAGCATTGCGAAACCGCACAAGAGCCGGGGGATGTGCATGGGTGTATCTCCAACCAACCTGCGAATCATCAGCAACAGATTACCTCTTTTGCATGTGGCGGAGTACGGTACGTAAACGGAAGGTGATGTCAAGACTCTTGTTTGCTCCCAACTCCGCGCCCATAATTGCCGGGTAATGAAATTGCATCGCGTGGCCTGGGTGGCCGGGATGGTCGGTTTGCTGCTCTCGCACTACTGGCTGGTGGTCAGGATCGAGCCTTTTTATTCATCCATTTATTGTTTTCTTTGGTGGTCGTACATCTTTGCCGTGGATTTCGCCGTTTGTCGTTTGCGCGGGCATTCGCTGCTGCGTGATCAGCCGCGGGAGTTGTTATTCCTCGCGGTGTGGTCTGTTCCGGTGTGGCTCGTGTTTGAAATGGCCAACCTCCGCCTCCACGATTGGTATTATGTGATGTCGCCGTACCGTTTTTCCTGGGGGACGTTTTATCTTGTTTTGGCCTTCGCCACGGTGCTGCCCGGGATTTTTGAAACGATGTCCCTGGTGCTCGGGCTGATTGAGAAATTTGTTCCCGGCGGAAGCATCGCGGGCCGCCCCTTTGTGGTGAGCCGGTTAAATATTGCCCTGCAACTGGCGTTGGGAGCGTCGATGCTAGCGCTCGCGCTGGCGTTTCCAAAAAATTGTTTTTGTCTGGTATGGGGTTTTGCCTACTTTCTCACGGACCCAATCTGTTACCGGGTGTGGCGCGCGCGGAAGAATCACGCGGGCCGAAGCCTGCTCGGCCAGTTGGCCGCTGGGGACAACACCCGGTTGGTCGCCCTCCTGGTGGCGGGATTCATTTGCGGCGGTCTTTGGGAGGCATGGAACCTCGGTGCGCGCACCAAGTGGATTTATTCGGTCCCTTTCTTTGACGAAGTGAAACTGGGCGAGATGCCGCTGCTGGGCTTCCTGGGTTTCCCTCCCTTCGCGCTGGAATGTTACGCGCTGGTCAACTTTCTGGCCCTGTTTCGGAACGGACGCAACTGGGAATTGAGCCGCCAGGACAACACGGCGCGCCGCGGCATGCCCGCATGGGGCGTGGTCTTGTGCGCGGTGTTGCTGCCGCTGGGCATTTTGTCCGCCAGCGCCGCCATCGTGATCGGGGGGACAATCGCTTCTTATTCGACTCCGCTGGACCGCTATTTTGCCAGGGAACTCGGCGAACAAGGCGTGAACGCTCTTCGCGACAGACGTGCACTGCAAGGGAATCAGTTCTTAAAATTGAAGGAACGCCCGCCCGCGATCGATCCGGCTTTATTTGCCCGGATGCGGCGCATCGCGACCATGGCGGAACTGAAGGGGATGGGGTTTCAGAACGCCCTCGCGCTGGAAGCGTTGGGGATTAAGAGCGCGGCAGACCTGGCGCTGCGGAATCCAAACGAACTGATCCTCCAGATCAAACCCTTAAACCAGGACGTCCGCCTCGAGCAAGTCAAAATTTGGATACGTGAAGCGAACCGGATTCGAGGCTGAGCGCCCTCAGGCGCGCCAAACAAGATCGACCACCTGCCCGTGGTCCTTGTGCGCGCGATCCACGCAACGGAGCTCGATGCGCGCCCCCTGCGGCTTCAACGTGGCGTGGACCCAGCCGCTCGGCCTGCCTTCCTCGAACACATAACCGACCGGCGGAAAATTGACCAGGCAAATCTCGCTCTCATCGTGATCCACGCCCCACCGATGCGTATGTCCGAAGAAATACGCCTTGACGTGCCTGCGCGGTCGCAAAATCTCCATAAGCTCCGCGGTGTCTTGCAGCGCTGCAGCCATGCCGGCGAGGGATTCCAGCGGGCTTAGAATCCCCGTCATGTCCGGGCTTCTTTCCAGGAGGCCGTCCGTGACGCCGGCCAGCGCGGGATTGTGATGAATCGCGATGAGCGCCGGTTTGTCCGCGTTTTCATCGAGCGCGCGTGCCAGCCAGGCCCTTTGCGCGCCGCCCAGACGACCGGGCGTTTCGCGCGTTTCGATCAACGAATCGAGCACAAACCAATTGGCGAACTGCGTCCGCACTATTGCCGCCTGACGCTCAGGCAGATTCACGACCGTTGATTTTTCCTCTGGCAGCGTGGCCCAGAAATGCTCCCGATGATCGTGATTGCCCAACGCCAGATGAATCGGCAGCCCGTGCTCGCGCATGGGCCGTAGCAAACCCAAAACCTCCGTGTAATCCGGCACTTCGCCGCTATTAAAGGCCAGATCGCCATTGATGAGAACTCCGGAAACCGGCTCGGGCCACGCGACGACCTCCTTCGCCACCGTCTGAAAATTGCGGGTCATATTGACCTTGTTGAAGATAAGTTTGGGGTCCGCCGCGATGTGAATATCTGACAGCAATGCCCAGCTTTGGCCGTCGGCGGTGGATTTGCGCGTCTCGCAGCCGCCCCCGGCCTTTAGAACTGCGGCGGCCAATGAACCCTTGAGAAAACGTCTGCGGGAGATTGGCGGCAAATAGACCGGCATTGGAAAACCATACCCCACGACCGCCGTCGCCGTCGAGCAAACCTCCGTTATCTCAACGAGAGCGTTCTGCGTTCATGCAGACACTCAAGGGTCACAGTGGAGGGACTGATGTCCAGCACGCGGCAATTCGCTACTTCCTGGTCCACCCTGGCAAGCTGGCCGTTGATCAATGCCGAGGGATGTTGCGAGCTAAAAAATATCGCCTGAAGTTTAAGCTGGTCCAGCGCCGCTCTTGCGGGGGTGGGCTGTGGTGCCGGAGCGGGGACTGAAGCTGGCGCCTTCTGCGCGGCCAGCAAAGGGGCGGCATTGGTTGCCCGCACAAGCGCGGCCTTTTTCGCTTCGACCGGCTTGGGGGCCGCCGCGATCGCGGCCGTGGCAAGTTTGACAGGCGGCAGCGGATTATTCGCGATGTTCTGAGCCTCAACGTGCTCCGCGTTGCTCTCCAGTCGGTTGACCTCCAGCCGGGCCAGCAACACCAACGCCGCAGTGGCGCCCAACGCGATGCCCATCCACTTCCAAACCCCATGAAAGCTGGGTGTTGCGGGCGAAGATTCCACGGGGGTTTCTGCCTTCGCCTGAGGTTCGGGGGCGGCATCTGGAGTGGGGGTGGGAGCGACGTACTTGGCGGCGGACTTCGCCATGGACCTGGCGCGCTGCGCCCTAGTCTCGAATGTCGTCACCTCCGTGTCCCGCCGTGCTTCGCGCCACAGCTCGATCCGTTCTTCCAGACCCAGGTGTCGCAGATAATCCATATCGAGAACCGGCGCCGGCATGCCGTCGGCCTCTGTAGTTCCCTCGTATTCCAGCGCGTTGGCCACATGCACCGCCGTCAACGCCGTGAACTCAGTATCCCCGGCGCGCAGAGGTTGATGATGCATGGCCGCCACTTTGATAACATCTTGGGACATGCCCCAAAGCCCCAGCAAGTAGGCGCCAATCTCGCCGTGGGTCGCTCCGAAAATGTCCTTCTCAACCTCCCACAGCGGCACTTGCTGCTTGCGCGCCACGTTGTGCGCGCCATGATACTGCCCGTCGAAGTTGGCCGCCAGAATGACCTTCCCCAAATCGTGCATCAATCCCGCCGTGTAAGCCAGCCCGCTGCAATCGTTGTCCCCGGTTTCCAGCAGCGCCATGACTCTCGCGTTGCGCGCGACGTTGGTGCTGTGCCGCCAAATGTTGTCTATGGAAAAATAGACCGGCTTCACCTTATCGTGCAGGCTCAGGAGCTTGACGGTTATAATCAATGACTTGACAGTTTCAAATCCCAGGATGCCGACAGCTTCCGTCGGGTCGGTGATCGTGCGCGGGAGTCCGAAATAAGCGGAATTGAGCACCTGCACCAGTTTGGTCGTCATGGCCATGTCCTTGGCGATAATGGCCCCGATGGTGTCGGTGCTGGTGTTGGGGTCCTTCAATGCGCTGACGACCTCGACATAAAGCGACGGGATCGTGGGGAAGCTGCGGATCCGGCCCACCAATTCGCGCAGGCTGTTGCTCATCCCGTAATCGGCCGGCAGGGAACGTTCGATAGTGTTTTTGAGCGTGGCGCGGTCAAAGGGAATGGACAGAAATTGATGGCCGCGCAGCACGTGATGCCTCACTTTTTCTTTGAGGGCCTCGGCCGCAGCCATGAACCGCATCGTCTTGGGATGGGCCGCGCGGCAACGATTGAGCAATTCGGCCCCGCTGAAATCGGGCAGGTCGTAATTGGCGACTACGACGTCAAACGCCTGCTTTTGGGCCTCCCGGAGTGCGGCGCTCCCTGTGGCGGCGCCCACGACGGTCCACGATTCCCCTAACGCCTCGCGGAAGTTAACACAAGCTTCGGCATCGGCGTCGGCAATCAAAATGCGCTTCTCAGCCATGTGATTATGAGCTAATATACGGCCCCTGCGCGTACTTATCGGCATTTTCGGCCATGCGCTTAACAGTTTTTCTAGTCATCGGGTGGCGTATGCGTGGTGTTGTGTAAGTCATTGGCAACTAACAATAAAGGTGAACTCCCACGGGTTACGGTCCGCTAATTCGCGAAGGTAATGCCTCGTCTACGCCGAACCTTCGCCGCCATCGACCGCAGCTCTCGGCCAACCCGATCCGCTCGAAAAACTCTTGATGAAGCTGGGCGGGCGCTCCCTCCCCCTCGTGAGCAAACGCGTTGGCCGCATGAACTGCCGCCAACAGGCAGAAGGCTTTCTCCGAAGAACGCTCGGGTTCATGGTGCCAGGCTACTGCCTCCAGGATGGCAAGCGGCAATCCCCACGACGCCAGAAGGCACGCCGCCACATTCGCATGTGTCGCGCCAAAAATCTCAAGCTCAGCCGCATCGTCAGAGAGACTCTTGGCGACCCGCAGCTTTCGCACTTCCATGTACGATCCCGGCAAATTGCCCGCCAGGATCACTTTTCCCATGTCGTGCAAAACGCCCGCTGTAAACGCCGCTTCCGCCGTCGCCGCGTCTCTGGTTTGCGTGAAGGCAATCGCCCGCGCATACACTCCCACCTGGATACTGTGGGCCAGCAACGCCTCGACCGACGGGCAAACGCCCTCCGCCTCATGATACTGGGTGAAAATGCCGGCCAGCAAAATGAGGGACTTGAGTCGTTCCGTGCCCAGGATGGTTGCCGCATCGAGCGTATCGGACACTTCACGGTGCAAGGCGAAAAAAACCGAATTGACCAACTGCAGCATCTTGGCGGACATCACGGGGTCCTGCCGGATAAGTTGCGCGACGACCTCCAGGGAGCCATTCGAGGAGCGCAGTTCCTCGGTGACTTGAAGGAAAAGGCGCGGCGTCGCGGGCAGTTTGCGCAGCGAAGGCAGCAGCCGTTGGATGGCGGGGTCAGCCCTCCACTCCATCAAGCGAAGATTCCGCCGCAGACTCGAGACCAGTGTGCTGGCGTCACTGTGGCTTGCCAACATCGGGTAGCCCAGTCCCTTCCACACTTCTGCCACAGGCTTTTCCGAGACATCGCAACGAATAAGGCAATTGAGACTGGGCCGTTCTTTCCTTGCCTGCTCCAGCCATTCGCGAGCGCCCGCTGACCGCCCATCGATCACCACCGCGCTCGCCAACCGCCAGTCCATGTATTCCATCGCGGAAATTTCCGGCACCTCCAGGCAGAGCCAATCGGGATGCAAAAACCCTATATCACCTTTGATCTGTCCCAACCACAGCGGATCGGCCCCCACAAATAGCACGCGCCAGGAAGTGGCGCGGGCGCTTTCCGCGGGACGAACCTGATCATCTTTGGTCGTGGGGTGTGACACATTCATTTCAAGCACTGGCCGCAGGGTCCGCGCGCAGACACTGTATGGACCGCGCGTCGCGGGCAACCCAGGATCCCCCTTCCGCGCGCAAGTAGCGATGTGGCAAACCCAGCAACGGAACAACACAATTCTTGGCAGCCGGTTTCCATCTTTACCTTCATCGGAATATCAGGCTGCTGGCTTAATAGCCTGTTTTGAAAATAGATCGGGAGCAGGATTGCGCCGGGGCCGGGGTCGCACCGGGAAGGGGCTGGTTTTGTGGTAATGTGTGATCGGGCAGAACCCCGGTGTCAATTTCAGGATGACGCGTTGCTGAGTTTAATTTATCGTGTCAGACGGATGGCACGAGCGGAAATCGAGGATGAGAACGATCTGCGTCAGGCAATTGCGGACAATAAAGCCGCAATCGCCCGCATTCACGAGTTGATTATAAGTTTGGAAGAAAAGCTCACATCGATTCACGCTTGCCATCAAGAAGTTGCACAATCATCTCAAGACTCCAAACGTGATCGGAAACACCCGCTCCAGTGCGGGACTGACGGAGATGCCCGGAGCCAACGCGCTTAGATCGCGTTTATGACAGCCGCCGTTCGGTGGCCGTCACGGACACCCGGGACTTGCTTAAGGACTACCGGGGCGCGGGAAGTATTGCAAGGGAAAAATGTCAACTCACTTTTGTTGCGAGTTGCTGTTCACCATGCAACCAAAGCATAATTTCCTCATCCAATTGCCTCTTTATTGACTGACGACGAGTTAAATTCAGTGGGATCGTTCACCCGTTGCCAGCAACGATCTAGTAGAGCCTCACCAATCTCGCCCTCCAATGCCGTCATCGCAATGGCTACAGCGCCTTAAGCACGACAGCCGTTTGATGGCGTTCGGCCCCGGGAATGATTTCTGCCACCCGAAAATACTGGCCCCAGATGCGCCGCACGTAGCCCGAGTGAAAGAACGTGTGGCAATTGTCCCGCGAACTGCCGCGAATTTCCACCAGTTCGCCCGGCATTTCCGCCAGACCCCGCATTGCCGCCGGCATCCACTGAGGCATCCCGTTCTTGCGATACCAGGCCCACGTGTTTTCATCGTGAATTGTCAGCACCAGACAGCCGTCCGGGCGCAATACGCGTCGCAACTCCAGCAGCCACAAGTCCCGCGTCACAACCAGATGAGTAAAGACCGAGAAACCGCAAATGACTTTGAAGGCCCCTTCAGAGAACGGTAGTTGCGGCAGCGCCAGATTGTTGAAAAATTTGAATGGCGGCGACAAATGGTTCTTCGCCCATTCGATGGAAGGCCCATGAACGTCGCAGCCCCAAACATTGACGCCGCGCCGGGCTTCGTCGGCGAAGTTGCGAATGACCCGGCCCGCTCCGCCGCCCCAGTCCAGCATCGAATCGCCGGCTTGAAGGGTTACGCCGCCGCGCGCCATGACCTCACGCAGCATTGCCGCTGAGCCTGCGCCGGAAGCCAGATACTCTGTCAAATCGCCCGAGCCATGGCCCGTCGTCAGATCCACAGGCGGCACGGCAAAATGATCCGGCGCCGGCGCCGGGGTTGATGGTGCATGCACTATTCGAATCGGCGCTTCATAATCGCCTGCGCAGAGCGATTGCAGCAGATGCTCCGGCCCGAGGCTGCGCCACGCACGGGTGCGCGCGGCATAGTCGCCAGACAACGCTTCAAGTATTTTCAAGCCCTCGGAGACAACCGCGGCGGGCGGGGCGGGCGGAGTGTTGGGACCGTTTTTTGCCGGGTTGCTTTGGTGGCGGCGTGCTTCGTCGAGCATGTGCCGCGCGTCAGAATCATTTGCATGACGCTTAAGAATGCGCCGGCAACTTTGTTGGGCCTGTTCCCGTTGCCCGGCGTTCAGTTGAATCCGGGCCAGGACTTTCAGGGCGATGACTTGGGTTGCTTCGAGCGAAAGAGCGCGATGGGCGGCCCGACCGGCCTCGACGGACTGGCCAAGCAATTGAAGGGCGAGTCCGCGGCAGGCATGGGGCAAAGCCACGTTCGGCAACTGCGCCACCGCGGCCGTGTACGCGGCCAGAGCGCTGTTGAGATCGCCTCCGTTTAACTCGGCGTGGCCAAGCGCCAGGGCGAGTTCGCCATCTCCACGCGAAAGTTTAAATGCGGCCCGGAGTTGTTGCCGCGCGCGGGTGAACTCGCCTCGGGCCAAAGCTTCGTTTGCCGCGGCAACGAATTGCTCCAGGGTGGAAGCGCCGCGTTCATTGTCTTCAACCCGATCTCCCGGCTCGGTTCCCGTTGCCAGAGTGGTCATGGGTTTGAAAGTTGAGGTTCATTTGCGGCGACATAAATTATCGCGCGTGTTCTCGCCTGGGATATTTTCAAAACGGGCTCTGGGCCAACCCCATGTCTCTGGTTTTTGGAGTGGGTCTTCATTGCGTGCCGGGACGCCGGCTTACTCTTGCAATAGGTTTAGCACTGTTTCGGGCGAAAGATTGGCCTGGGCAAGCATCGCTGTGCCGGGTTGGTTGAGCATGTTGGCTCTGGCGAGTTGCGTGCTCTGAACGGCCGCGTCACCGCTCTGGATCGTTGAACCAACGTCCAGGAATGCCCGGTTGATTTGGGAATCCAACGTGGCCGCCCCGGTCTGGCCGGATGAGGAGTCCGAAGGGCTGCCGGTTTTGGAATTGGAATCAGGTCGGGCATTCGATTTGACCAACGGAGTTCCGGCGGTCCCGCTCATGTTAGTGTTGATGACCATAGTATTTTATTTTCGGGTCGTGGGCATTGTCAATTTGCGGATAACCTCTAAACGCGCCGGGAAGTGAGTGATTCCGCGGAGGGGTGTCCGCCCTTGGAAATCGGAAGAGCAACCGTGGACGCCGTCAGGCGAGGCAATCTCACCTTGGTATCGGTCATGGCCTCCTGATTGAACGATTGAATTTCGACGTAAACTTCCTGACGATGGACCGGCGCGGTGGAAGGTGCTTCAATGCCCAATTTTACAAGATCGCCGTCTAACCACGCGACTTTCACCAGGATCCGGCCATCGATGACGATGCTTTCACCGCGTTTGCGTGAGAGGATGAGCATGGGGAAAAACCGGCGCTTTCAAGTGACCGGCAGCGGGTGATTCAAACTGTATTGTGTGGCGTTATCGGGAATGATCTGTTTGCCAACCATCGTAAGACGGTTGATGACCACAGGCCCCTTCAGATTAATCGTGGCCCGTCCATTGCCGCGCAAGGTGACGATATTGACGAGCAGGGCGTCGGTTGGAACGGTCAATTCTAAAAACTTCACGTCCTCCTCCGTGATGCGCGGCTCATACTCCCCCAGAACAAGAAATGGAGAGACGACCAAAAAAGCGTGCCGCGCTTCATCCAGCATCTGTAGCCAGGAGAATGGCTCCTCGTGCCGCCGGGATAAGAGCACATAATTCTTGACGCGCTCAAATCCCAACAGCCCGTAGGGGAAGCGGATTATGTTCTTGCCATTTAGCGCGCGTGTCTCGGGCTCGATTAGCTCTAGAGTATTCATTGTCTATAGTCTGTTGCGGGAAAGCTAAGCAAAGGTTATGCCATGGCCCGAAGAAGGCCCGGGAACAGCCCAAATCGGCCTGCTCTGACGGATCCGGGATCGTTCCGAGGCGCCTGCGCGGCTTTGGGTCTAGGCAATATTGGCACGGCTGGAAGAGGTTACCCGGCGATATTTTCCAGCCTGGGTGAGAGTCTTCGCCCGGCCGTTTCGGGGTTAAGCGTCCATTGAATGCTGCCGATAATGCTCCTGTGATAGCGCCACTCTTTCCAATAAGACAATACGTTGGCTCTGCAGGAATGGGCTGGAACGGACGGAGGGGTTGATTTGCGTTTTTCCGGCGGCCATGCTGACAACAAATTTGAGCAACTTCCATGCTGACCATCGAGCGAACCGAAACAGCAAGGCTTTTCATGGTGGAATTGGCCGACCTGATGGTCAGCCAGGACCCGGGCCTGGTTCTATGCACCTTTCCGCTGGGCGCGTGTCTGGGCATCGCTGTGTATGACCCGGTTACCAGGGTGGGCGGCGTCCTGCACAGCATGTTGCCGGATTCGAGCATCGACCCCAAACGCGCGGCGGCCCGTCCGGGGATGTTTCTGGACACCGGCCTGGCCATGTTGCTGGAATACGCGTGCAATTTGAAAGTCAAGAAGGAGAACCTTCTGGTTTATGTCGCCGGCGGAAGCGAGGTCATGGATGAGACGGCCTGCTTTAATATCGGCAAACGCAATTACTCGGTCCTCACGCGTTTGCTGGCCAACTATGGCATGTCGATTCATGCCGAGGACGTCGGCGGCCTGACCAACCGCATCATGCAATTGAATCTGGGGACCGGCGCAGTCCGTTTGAAGTATTCGGGGCAGTCTAAAATGAAGACCTTATGCAAGCCGTAGATGATTATATAAACCGCGTCCGCTTCCTGCCGCCGGCCCCGCGCATTGTGCCGGAGTTGATGAAACTTCTCAAACAAACCGATCTCGACAGCAGCAAAGTCGTCAAACTGGTTTCGTATGATCCGGCCCTCACGGCCAATGTCCTGCGCATCTGCAACAGCGCCTATTTTGGCGCCGCCACGACAACGTGCGACTTGCAGGAAGCCGTCACCCGCCTGGGTTTCCAGCAGGTTTATCAATTGGTCACGGCCGTCATGGGCGCGCGCATGCTTGGCGCCTCCCAACCCGGCTACGGCCTGGACGACGGCGAGCTTTGGAAGCATTCCATCGCCGTGGCGGTGACCGCCCAGATGATGGCCAGGAAACTGTCTGACGACGAGAACCTGATCTTCACAGCCGCGCTGCTCCACGACATCGGGAAAATCATCCTGGCCCAGGCGTTGGAGACCATTTATCCGAAATTGGTCCGCGAGACGGAGATGAACCAGCAATCGTTGTTGGAATCGGAAAAGAAATTATTGGGCGTGCAACATGCCGAGGTGGGCGCCCGCCTGCTGGAGCGCTGGAAGTTCCCTCCCAATATTGTCGCCTCCGTTTGGTTTCATCACAGCCCCAAAGGCGCCGGCAATCATCAGCGCCTGGCCTCTTACATTTATCTGGCCGACATGATCGCCCATTTTATGGGCCACGGTTACGGCCATCTGGCCTTCGCCCTGCGCGGCCGGAGCGAAGCCCTCACGATCCTGGGACTCACTTCCGAGTCGATACCCCAGTTCCTGATGGAATCTTTCGATGAGATGCGCACTGTCGAGGCGCTCTTCTCGCTCGCAGCCTGAAGGACCCCCAAGACAAATCCGTCAACGGGGCCGCCCCCGGGATGGACGATTAGTCTCTTGATCTCACCCACGCCCCGCGGTTTGCGTCAGTAGAGGAAGTCAACCAAGGAAATCTGCATGACCTGCACACCACTTTCCAGCGCTGCTTGATAGGATGTTTCCGTTTGTTGAAGCTGGGTCAATGTCGTGGACAGGTTGGCGTCGGTCAAATTGGACATCTGCGTCGTCAAATTAGTGGCTTGTTGTGTCGCCACGTCGTTGGTGTTGGTCAGAGTGCTCTGGACCACGCCATTGGAGCCGACTTGATAGGCGATGTTGGCCTCGTCCTTTGACAAGTTCGGGACATCCGTGGAGGTGACGGCGCTGGCATTGCCCGAGGTAAGATCGTTTTGCAGGCTGATCAGATGATTGAATAAATCGGCGCCAGAGCGAGTGTCGGTAATCAGGCCGCGGGGACCTGTGCCCGTGGTATTGGCGCCGAGGGTCTGCGCCGAAACGGTTACGCCGGGGGCGATTTCCGACGAGGCGACGCTGGTGTTGCCTTGATAAGTGACGCCCGTGACGTTGCCGTCGGCGTCGGTGCTGGCCACGAAGGGAGGGGAGCTTACGTTTGTTCCGCCGAAAATGTAATTGCCATTGCTGTCCTGGGTGTTCGCGAGCTGGAGCGCCTGTTGGATGATGCCGCCAATTTCTGTTGCGTCCGAATTGAGTTGCTGTGTTGAGGTGGTGCTATCGACGCCCGCGGCAATGGTGCTTGCCTGGGAAATGAGGGTTTGCAGGCCATTCAGGGCGTCGTAGGAGGTTGTGGCCGAATTCGTAAGCTGTGTGATGTTGTTTTGGTACTGTGTAGTTTCGCTGGAATCAGCTTGGAGTTCCAGGGCCTGAGTCATTCCAGCCGGATTGTCTCCCGGCGTCGTGAAGGTGAGACCCGTCGAGGCCTCGGTTTGCAGAGTATTCTGCTGATTCTGGAGCTGGTTAGTCTCGTATATGAAACTGTCCGGGAAGGAGGAACTGGAAACGCGCATAGGTTAGGGAGGTTGAATTTCGACTTAGGTGTCATCCATGTCAACAATGGTTTGCAACATCTGGTTCAAGGAGGTGACTATCTGGGCGGAAGCTTCGTAGGACTTTTCATACTGCATCAGATTGGTCATTTCCTGGTCGATAGACACGCCGCTTACCGATTGCCTCTGGTTCGAGAGCATTTGGTTGGCCGATGCGCTGTTGGTGACCTGCTGGTTGACCTCTGAGACTGTGTAGCCCAGATCGCCGACTGTCTGCGCCCAGCTCTGGCTAAATGTTTGGTTGCTGAGACCGGGAATATTGGTGTTGGCCAATTGCGCAAGCTTAAGCGCCACTGAATTGTCTCCAGTGGCCCCCGCCGTGCCGCTGGCCTGGACCGCGCCGGGGTCGTTGGCCAGGGCGCTGTTGACGCCGATGTTGGAAGCGTCGGTGCCGGTGAAGAAATCCGCGCCGGTATTGCCATTGAGATCATAGCCCGAGGAATAGATGCCGTTGACCTGGGTGATGAGCTGTGAGGCGAGGGTGTTGACGCTGGTCTGCAACGTGGCCAACGCCCCATCCCGGACAGTGATGTCGCCTTCGATGCTGCCGCTGCTCAACGTAAGGTGCGTGCCGGCATTCTGCGCCTGAATCTGCAATTGTCCGCCGCCGGCATCGTAGGTTTCCAGGCTGTCGGTGGCCGTTCCGCCGGAAACCATTGTGACCCCGCCGATGCCGATATTGACGCCGCCATTGGATTGGGCTGTTGCGGTAACGTTGACGTAGTTGGACAGGTTCTCGATCGCTTGTTCGCGTTCATCCTCCAGGTCGTTGGCCGAACCGCCGTCTCCCTGCGCCTCGATGATCTGCTGGTTCAAACTTGCGATCTGGGTGAGGTCCTGGTTGCTGCTGGTAACGTCGTTTTGAATCGACTGGTTCAATTGAGTGTTGACGCTTCCGAGACTCGAGGAGACCTGATTGAATTCCGTGGCCAATTGTTGCGCGTTGGCCACCAGTGATTGGCGATCAGTAAGATTGCTGGGGTCGGTGGAGAGGCTTTGAAAGGAACCGAACAGGTTGGCCAGATCCGCCGTGATCCCGCTGGGGCTGGCGGTGCCTGTGCTGGTATTGGAAATTTGCTCGTTAAGAGAGGTTTCAGTATTTTGGAGCGCGGTCTGTTGTGCGGTGAGCGAGCCGGTGACACTGTTTTCGGCCTGAATCTGGCTGTTCAGAAGCGCGTCGGTGGCCTGTGAAATGCCGGTGGCCTCGACGCCGGTGCCTTCCTGCCCGATGGGTGTTTGGAGCGGCGTGGCGGCCTGCACCTCGAGTTGTTGCCGTGTATAGCCTGTAGTATTGACGTTGGCCAGATTTTGGCCGGTGACCTCCATCGCCTCTTCCTGAACGGAGAGTGAATTGGAGGCAAGGTCTAATGTGCCAAAAAGTCCGATCATAAGTTAATTGGGTCAGCCAACGGCATCGTAGAGTGAACGGGAAACGATGGTGTGGGTATGCATGTTGCCGTGGTCATTGTAAACCCTCGTTTCGCGGGAGGGCAGCAACGTGTTCAACAAACCCTGCATGAGCTCCACCGAGCGGCTTAAAAGGAGATGGTTTTGACGCGCCCGGTTGCGCACGCGAAGGAGGAGTTCGTTGTTTTCATCGACAAGCGCCTTAAATAACGGTCGGTAATCCGATGGAAGCAAAGGAATCAGGACGACAAAGCCGGCGCTGTCGGGCTGTTGAAAATTCAGGGCGACGCCGCGGCGGCATTTTTCCCGATGAGCGCGGGCCCTTTGGATGGCGGAACCTTGCGCGCGGATGGGGTTTATGGACTGGAACACGTCCTCAGCGGCCCGCACCATGATGAACTGATGCTGGCGGTCCAGCAAGGCGAGCATTTCACCGTACTGCTGCAATTCTTCGCGCAAAGCGCTGATCAACTGTTGGATATCTTCAATCATGAATCCTTGGATTTAGAGGCGTCGGGATGGGATAAAACCTGATGAACCAATTGGGCCTGCAAACTTTTGGCCAGCCCGAATTCGCCGGAACGGCTGATGCCGTCGGCCAACTGGCTGTTAACCATGTCGCCGTAAATGCCGGAGACGACCGAATTGTCTTCTGAAGAGGAGGCGATGAGCGTTTTTCGCGCCTCCTGCAAAATCTGGCGCAGGAAAATGGCCTCAAACTGGCGGCAAGCCTGACCCACCTTGTCCGCATCGGAGACATTCGGATTGGCGGCGAGTTGGTCGAGGGGCAAATCCGCCGCGTTTACATGGGGTTTGAGGGGAGAAACATCCATATCAACGGATTATCAATTCGGCCTGCAAAGCGCCGGCTTGTTTCATGGCCTCGAACATCGACATCATGTCGCGCGGGGTGACGCCGAGGGAATTCAAAGCGGAAGCCACTTTTTCCACGGTGGGCAGTTCCGGCAAGGCGACCATGGCGGCTTTCTCTTCCTTGACCTTGGTTTGGGTGGTGGGCGTGATGATGGTTTGGCCGGTATTGCTAAAGGGGCCGGGCTGCGAGACATTAAGAGTGGAGGTGATGCTGATGGTCAGGTTGCCATGGGAGACAGCGCAACTGGCAATGCGGATGCGGGAGGTGGCAACGATGGTTCCGGTGCGTTCGTTGATGACGATGCGCGCCGGGACGTCGGGTTCCAATTCCACCAATTCAAGGCGCGAGATGAAATCGATGGGCGAGGCTTCCATGTCTTCGGGCACGCGGACGCGCACGGTGGTGGAATCAAGCGCCTGGGAACTGTCAGCAAATTCCACGTTGATGGCAGCGGCCATTCGCGAGGCGGTAGTGAAGTCCGGCTCGCGCAACAACAATTCGACATGGTGATCGCTGACGATCTCGGCGGGGATTTCCCGTTCGACAATTGCCCCGTCAGCAATCTGGCCGACGGTAGGATGATTTTTTTGAACCGAGGCGCCGCCGCCGCCTTCTGTGCCGGCCGAAATGGCCCCGAGCGCCAGGGCGCCCTGGGCAACGGCATACACCTTGCCATCGGCGCCCAGCAAAGGAGTTTGTATCAACACGCCGCCCTGAATGGACTTCGCGTCACCCATGGAAGAGACGGTGACGTC
Source organism: Vulcanimicrobiaceae bacterium (assembly GCA_035511075.1). Taxonomy (GTDB): domain Bacteria; phylum Verrucomicrobiota; class Verrucomicrobiia; order Limisphaerales; family Palsa-1400; genus DATAUD01. Next base: position 87,692 of record DATKFW010000152.1, on the reverse strand, counting down.
CAATTTGGAGCCAAGCTTCATGAAGGCGGGAATGTCAGCGGTGACCATCACCACGGCCACGTTTTTGGCGGAAATGGTTGAAGCGGGCACAGTGAGGCCAAATCGCTGAAGGATGTTGACGAGGGTTTGGAGAGTTTGAGTGGGGTTCTTGTCGCCGTCACCAGCCAGGCCGACGACCAGTCCGTAGCCGACCAATTGGTTGTCAAGGGCGCCCGCAACCACGGCAATATCCTTGACCCGCGCGCCGCCTGCGAAGGCGGCCGGCGCGAAAGCCATCACGAGAAACAGTATTAGCAGATCGAGCGCGCGGCGCATGATGTTGTAGCCATTAAAACGGACTGACTTTGTCCCAAACGCGGGTGAGCCAGCCTTTGTTCTGATTGTCCGTGATGGTGCCCTTGGAAATAAACTGGATGGTGGCGTCGGCGATGTTATAGCTGTAAAGGGTGTTGTTGGAGGCGATGTCATCGGTGCGGACGATGCCACGCACGATGGCGTCCTGCTTTTCACCGGAGAAGGCGGTGTGAAGCCGGCCTTCGATGACCATATTGCCATTGGGCAAGACGTCGATGACCCGGACGGCGATTTGGGCGGTGATGGTTTCCTGGTTGTTGATCTGGCCGCCGCCGTTAAATTCGCTGTCAGAGGTATAATTGACGGCGGGCAGCGTGCCTTTCTTGGTCAACAAACCGCTGAGGGCGGGATTATACAGGATGCTGGCGATGGCGGCGTTAAGGGATGCTTTCTTGGAGGTGGTGGTGTTGTTTTGCCGGGTGGCGCCGTTGTTCTCCTGGATGATGATGGTAAGGATGTCGCCGACGGAGTGGGCCTTTTTATCCGTGAACATCGCGCGCGAGGCTCCCTCCTGCCATAGGGAATCGGCCGCCAGATTTCCAATTTGCAGGGAGATCAAGAGGAGCACCAGGGCGGTTGAGTTATAAAGTGATGAGAACAGTCTGCGCATTTTGCACCTTTCCATAGAGTTCACGTTTGGTTTTGGGATTGCGGATACGGACAGTCTGGCCGAGCAAACCATCCTCAAGCAGTTCGACCTTGAGAGAAATGCTCAAGGTGCCGTCCTGGTAGATGCCCTCCACCGTTTGGCCGCGTTGGAGGATCGGGCGGACCCGGACGGAGCGATTGAGTACGGGCATGCCGGCCGGAATGTTCTCGACCAGTTGGAGGTTTTCGTCGGCATGGGAGAAATTCAGGAAGGCGTCACGCTGGACCAGCACATCGCGGCGTTCCAGGGCCACATCGGCGTCTTTCAACAATTCCCCGCGCGTGAGGGCGGAATGGGCCACAGGAATATCCCGCCAAACCGAGGCTTGGACGGCCAGGTCCCAGTCGCCGACCCGTTCCCTGCCGTTCCAGAGTTCGCAGCGGACAACAAAATTGGGAATCATTCCGGCGGCTGGGAGCTCAAATACTTTGAGAGTCAAATGTTCATCGGGGACAGTCACCGGAGTCCAGGGGCGGGCGAGGTGGAGTTCAAGTTCGCCCAGGTCATTGACATATTTCCGCTGCAAGGTGGAAGTCAGGAGATCGGTGATGTCGTAATCGGTGAGTTGGCGTGTGCGGCGGGAGACGCGGACCTGGGTTGCGCCGGACCAGTTGGTCGCAATCAACGCGGGAGCCTGGCTGCGGATCAAATCGGCAATCTGGTCGCGGGAAAAAGAAGCCGTTTGGCCGAGGTTGGGCGCCGAGGCCAAACGGATTTGTGGGAGGACCACAGATGTTGCGGGAGGGATGACCAGTTGATTAAGAAAAACACCTGAACTATCGACCTGCGCCTGTGGCAGCAACTGCCAAACGTCGGCCTCATCGGCGCCGGCGAATTGAACCAGGCCCAAATGGGCCAGGACAACCAGGAAGGAAAGAATGTACTTAGCGGAGTTCATCAGTGACGGAGGTTGTTGCTCTCTTGCATCATTTCATCGGCGGCCTGAACAGCCTTGGAATTTACTTCATAGGCGCGTTGGGCGACGATCATGCTTACCATTTCGGTGACGACTTTGACGTTGGACATTTCCACATAGCCTTGCTGGAGGCTGCCGAAACCATTTTCATTCGGGGTGCCGGTTTCGGGGGTGCCGGAGGCGGGCGATTCAGTGTATAAATTGCGACCGATGCTTTGCAATCCAGCGGGGTTGGCAAAACGGACCAACTGCACCTCAAAAGTTTGCGTGCCGCCGGAGCCGGTGAGAGTGACCTGGCCGTTGGGCGAGATGGTGACGGACGTGGTGCCCACGGGAATTGGTTGAAAACCGTTTTGAACGGGGAGACCCTCACTGGTGGTGATCTGGCCATCGGAGGAGGTCTTTAGGGAACCATCGCGCGTGTAGGCCAGCGTGCCGTCGGGCAATTGCACCTGAAAGAAACCGTCGCCCTGGATCGCGACATCGAGTCGTTCGCCCGTCTGGGTCAGTTCGCCCTCGGTGAAAATCTTGGAGGTGGCGATGGCGCGCGAACCCTGGCCGACTTGCATGCCTGTGGGCAGTTGGGTGCCATTACCCTGCTCGGCGCCGGGGACGCTGGTGTTTTGATAAAGGAGATCCTGAAATTCGATTTGACTCCTTTTGAAGCCGGCGGTGTTGACGTTGGCCAGGTTGTTGGAAATGACGTCCAAATTGAGTTGCTGGGATTCCATGCCTGTGGCCGAGGAGTAAAGGGAGCGCATCATAAATTAGGTCGGGTTGCCGAGGTCGCTGATGGTCTTGCCCAAGCGCTCATCCTGGATTTGAATGATGTGTTGGTTGGCTTCAAAGGAGCGCATGGCGGTCATCATGTTGGCCATTTCGGTGACGGGGGAAGTATTGGAGCCTTCCAGAAAGCCCTGCCGCAGGGTCGAGGTGCTGGGCCGGGTTTGGAGATTGGGATCGTTGGCCATGAAATAGGCGCCGCTGATCTGCGTGAGCAACGTAGGTTTGACAAATTCGGTTATTTTCAATTTGCCCTGCGTCTGCGAGCCCTGGCTGACTTCGCCCGTGGCGGAAATGACCATCGGCGCGGAGTTGCCCAAATCCAAAAAAATGGGGCCGGGAGCGGCACCAGGGCCGGATTGCCCCAGGACGGTGTAACCATCCTTGGTGACGAGCTGGCCCTTGGCGGTGATTTGAAATTGGCCGTCCCGAGTCAGTACGGTGGAACCATTGGGCAATCGGACCGTAAAAAAGCCGCTTCCGTCGATGGCCACGTCAGTCTTGTTGGAGGTGACTTGGCTATCGCCGGAAAGAAAACTGGTGGAGGCGGTCGCCTTGGGGATTGTGAAAAACTGGGGCAGATTGGAGGAATTGAGCCCGCTGGAGGGCATGAGTCCGGCGCGAACGGCGGCCATCGACAACTCCTGTTTTTTGAAGCCGGGAATGGAACTGGAAGCCATGTTGCCGGCGATCACCTCTTGCCAACGGCTGTTGGCATCGAGCGCCGCCGCGGCTTGGTAAAGACTTACATTCATCCAAAAGTTCTAAAGCAACGGGTGTGCCACTGCATACAACCCCTTATTATAAAGGGTTTTTGGCGGGGCCGAGGATTTCTTGAGGCAAAAGCTGCCGAGGCGCACGGGAGAATATTGCCGCTGATGGAACAGGAAAGAATACGGATTGACGCTCGAAAATCCGAGCGGCCAAGAGATGTTCGAACCGATCTCATAAATTTGGGCGTGCCCTATCTACGGGACGGGCTTCTAGTGAACGCAGGTGAGCTCGATGATTTTTCCACATCCGCATTGGATGCGAATCCCGGAGACGGCGTCGCCCTTGCGTTGCAAGGTGACGATGGGCTTGGAACAATCTTCTGGTGAGCGGGGCTGCTCGGCCGAAGCGGGCGCCAACGGTTCGAAGGCGGATGCAGCGGGGGCCTGGGGAAGGACCTTCCAACTTAAGGAGGCGAAGGCGGGTTCCTTGACTGGGGCGGCCTGTGGCAGGAGGGGAACAAATTTGTCAGACATGGCTTTGGAGTGTGGCAATCACGTTTTGCTTGACTTGACATTCAAGAGCACCGTGACGCGGCGATTGATTTCAGCGGCAGGCTCCTGATTGGGCATTGGAACGGTATCGCCGTAACCGGCCACTTTTTTGATTTGCTGGCTCTCAACGCCATGCTCGATGAGCTTGCGCCGGACGGCGTTCGCGAGATCGGAGGAGATTTCCCAATCACCGTAATCCTCGTGTGGCGGCGGATTGCCGCTTTCGGTGTGGCCTTCCAGCTCGATGGCAAAACTGGTGTAACGCGAAATTTCCCACGCAAGTGTGGAAAAGACCCAGTCGCCGTAAGCGGTAAACTTCGTGGACCGGGGTTCAAAGATCGGTTTGTGGGCGCGGTCGAAAACATTGATGGATAACCCGTCCGGGGTCAGATCTAATTTCACGGAGCCTTCGTCACTGGCGTCGCCGTCCGTTTGCAGTGATTTTAAGAGGTCCTGATTGAGGCGGCGAAGCATGGTCAACTCGACAGCGGAAGCGGAATCAAAATTGCCCGAGCTGCTTTTGACGGCCTGCATTTCCTTGCTCGGGATGATGCCGACGGAATCCTTGGTGACGGAGGAGAAGGGGTTTCTAAAGGCCCGCTCGACGGCCTCCTTGATTCGTTGGTCCTGGGAAGTAAGCCACAAGACCATGAACAGCGCCATCATGGCTGTGACGAAGTCGGCATAAGCCACTTTCCAGGCGCCTCCGTGATGACCTTTCTTGCTCATTGGAAATTGGGGGAGAGCATGGAAAATGGGTTTATCTGGCTGGGGCCTGGTTTACGGACTTGAGCATCGTTTCCAAATCGTCGGAAGTCGGCTTGACGTCGCTGCTCAAGCCCCGCCGCGCCACTTCCACAGCCATGATGGGGGACATGCCGTTGGCAAAGCCGATCACGGAGGCGGCGATGCAGCGAATATAGGTGTCATGCGCCATGTTGACAAACTCCATGTTGACGGCCAGGGGATTCATGAAACCGTACGAGAGAAAGATTCCGAGAAAAGTGCCGACGAGGGCGGCGGCCACTCTTTCGCCGATTTGTTCGATCGGCCCGGCAATGGAGGCCATCGTAATGACGATGCCAAGGACAGCGGCGACGATTCCGAAACCGGGCATCGCATCGGCGGCCTTGGTCAGGACGTTTACCGGTTTTTCGTGCTCTTCCTCCATCGCATTCAGTTCAATTTCCAGGAGCAGCTTGAGCTGGTCCGGCTTGATTTTGCCGTCAATGATGGGGCGCAATCCGTTGCAGAGAAAATCGATGGCGTGATGGTTTTTCTGAAAGGCGGGATATTTTCCGAAAATGGCGCTGGTTTCTGGATTCATGACATGCTCCTCCAGCGCGACCATGCCGTTTCGCCGGCCCAACATGAACAATTCATAAAGAGCCTTGAACAGCTCGTTATAGGAATCCCTGTTGTAAGGGGTGCCTCGGAGCGTCCCGATGATCTGCTTGCCCAGGTCGACGAGCACCTTTTTGGGCGACATCACGACCAAAGCGCCAAGGGCCGCGCCGACGATAATGACGAATTCGGACAGATGCATCAAAGCCAAGGGATGCCCGCCACCCATGACGAATCCGCCCATAACCGAACCCAGAACGATAAGTGCGCCGAGAATGACAATCATGAATCCGTTCGCAAAGGATGATTAAAGACCTCGGGGTCCTCCCTTCGCAGCAAGGCCTTGATGGCCAAAATTGCTTGAGCATGGATCTGGCAGATGCGCGATTCGGTGACGCCAAAGGCCTCCGCAATTTCGCGCAGCCGCAAGTCTTCAAAATAATAAAGCGCCAGGACCTTGCGTTGCATTTCCGGCAGGAGCTGTAGCTTGTCTTCGACCAGGCTGGCCATTTCGCGCATTGATGCGCCCTCGCGCGGATCGATCTGCGACTCGTCGGCGATAAGGTCGTGGCTGCCCCCGCCACTTTCGCCGTCGCCGCTATGGACGGCATCGAGGCAGACGTATGAGGCGGGGCGGATTTTTTCCAACAGGTCTTCATAGTCGCGCAGGGACAAATCCAATTCCTTCGCCATTTCCGCGTCGGTCGGAATGCTGCCTTTGCGTTGGACGAGGACGTAGAGAGTTTGTTCGACTTTACGGGCCTTGTCATGCACCGAGCGGGGCACCCAATCGAGCCGGCGCAATTCGTCAAATATCGCGCCGCGAATTCGGACGCGGGCATACGCTGGAAAGGACGAACCGCCCTTGGGATCATACCGGCGCACGGCATTTAGCAATCCGACCAGGCCGGCGCCGAAAAGATCATCCATGTTGATATGGGAGGGCAAAGTCATCGCCAGGCGGCCGACGACGGTTTTGACCAGGGGCAGATATTCCTCGATGAGGCTATTTTCAGTGGCGCTGCCGGGGTCGCACTTGGAGTAGCGACGCCAAAGTTCCTGTTGGTTGAAAAGCCCCTCGTCCCTTGCGGAAGGAGGGTAATCGAGGCTGGGGCTGGTGGAAGTCATGATTTAGTCGCTTTTGGAAAGGGGGAAAAATCGATTGATGGGGCTTGTGACTGATTTTCGGAGAGCACCTTCTCCAAATTCCTGCGCCAGGCCCGGCCCCACCAGCGCAGCAAAAGCCCGCCCAGATAGGCCGCCAAACACGCATGCCAAAGACAAGTTGGCCAGGCGCTTTCCTGGACCCAACCGAAAACCAGGCCGATTCCGAACCCCAAAAGGCCCCCGAATAACAATAATGCTTTCATAAGAGATTCAATCGAACTACGGACTTAGCAGATGTGTTGCCAACTTTGCGCCGGGGGAGCGCGGATGCTAAAAACCCCTCATTTGCCCGGAAATTGACGGGCAAAGACCATTTCAGCGGACGCCTCACAGAAATCTCCCGGAATATTTTGCCCAGTGCTGAAATGTCGAATCGAGTAATTTGTGCCTAACGCGAGGTTCCAGACTTTTCCCCAGCGAGATTCTTCGTCCAAATGGGTGACGATCAGGTCTTCAATGGGCAGGGTGGAGAAAGCGCGCTCCTGGGCCAGCAGGATTGAGATGTCATAGGCGCCGTTTAAAACGAGATGGACATGGGATGAACCGAACTGGTCGAGTTGCCCGGCAAGCTGCTTCACTGCAAGCGGTTTGCGCCAGTCCACTCCAGGCAGATCGATAAAACCAATATCTTCGCGCAGCGTCGCGGCGCCCTCATGCCAGGCGCGTTCGGAGGGGACTCCCAGGATCTCGCAATAGACACTCAAAGATTCGGCCATATTCGCTGTGGCCCCGTCCAGGCGCCATACGCGCGCTAGGCGGCCATCCACTAAGGCCGCCTGAGTAAGCCATTTGCATAAGCATGTGGTCTTGCCGGAGCCAGCGGGGCCAACCAGGACATGCACGGAATTGGGGGCGATCGGACGTGACTTGCGCCAGGATTTGGACAGGACGCCGCGAGTGAGGGCGATTTCATCTCCCAACGACGCGGAGCGAAAGGCTCCGTGTTGGGAATGCAATTGGTCGAGAACATTCTGCACATTCAAAGGCGACAGGCCGGCTCTTTGGAGCACCGGGCCGACGCGCCAATGGCCGTTGTTCAACTTGGGACCTTCGTCAGAAGTGTAATTCAGGTCTTCGGCTTCGGAACTCGACGATTCCTTTTCGATTTTTGTGGTCTGACTGTCGACCTGTTGCTTGATCTGGTGCAATTGCTGGCGAAACTCGGCCAGCGTCTCGGACACGGGATCGGCTTCGGGGGCCGGCGCTTCGGGCTTGCAGGCCAGGACTTCTATCATCGGTTTTTGCCAGAGGCGGGCGAGTCCATTTGCCGGAAGGGGGCGCACATTCAACACGACGGCCTCCGGGCCCAATCTGGCGCGGATCTGTGCGACTGCTTCTTCCGCGGAGGCGGCTATGAAAGTGGTGGGTTGCATGGGTAATTAAAATTTCGCGAGGGTGATGAATATCGGTTTAATCCGGACAGGCGATGATGCCTGCATTTTGGATTTCAATGCGCGACGGGACCTCCGCATAGGAAAGCACCGTGAGATCGGAAAAGGTCGTTTCAAAAAAGCGCCGGAAGGCCAGGCGGATTTGCGGGGCGCACATGACAATCGGCGGCTGGCCGGCGGTGAGCAACTGTTGGATGCGTTGCGACAGTGTGTCGACGACGTGACGGGCCAGTTTGGGTTCCATGGTCAAACTAACTTCCGTGGGGGACTGCCTGACGCCCTGCGCGATTTGCTGTTCCAGACGCGGATCAAGAGTGATCGCCTGCAAGCTGCCGCTTTGGCTTTGATACGGCTTGACGATTTGCGGGCCGAGCGAGCGGCGGGCGTGTTCGGATAATTCATCGGGGTTCTTGGTGACGGCGGCATGGTCGCTCACTTTTTCCAAAATGCCGGCGAGGTTGCGGATGGAAATGCCTTCGGCCAAAAGGTTCTGCAAGATGCGCTGGACCTGGCCGACATTGAGCTGCGCCGGAATCAATTCGGTGATGACGGTCGGATTGGTTTGCTTAAGATTGTCGAGCAGGTTTTGGACATCCTGGCGGCTGAGAATATCGGCGCAATTTCGCTTCACGGTTTCGGAGAGGTGCGTGACCAGGACCGACGCGGCGTCCACCACGGTGTAACCGCTGATTTCGGCGTTCTTGCGTTCAACGTCGGTGACCCAGGTGGCGGGGAGTTTGAAGACCGGTTCGACTGTGGGCATGCCTTTGAGCACGGTCTTGCTGTTGGTGGCGTTCATGGCCAGCCAGTGGCCGGGCATCAGTTGCCCCTGCGCGATCGGATTTCCTTTCAGCAGAAAACGATATTGATTGGAATCCAATTGCAGATTGTCCCGCAGACGAATGGGCGGCACGATCACCCCCATTTCCTGGGCGAAAGTCTTGCGAACGCCGGTCACACGGTCCAGGAGGTCCCCGCCCTTGCGCGCATCGGCCAGGCTGACCAGGCCGTAGCCAAGCTCAATCTGGAGGGCGTCCACGCTGAGCAATGATTCCAGTTTGTCACCAACTCGACCGCCTGCGGCTTTGGTGGCGGACGCTGCTCCGCCAGCGGTTTCGGTGCCCGTGTCAGTTATGATGTCGCTCGGAAGCCGGTCCTGGCTTTTGAGGTTGTAGGCCAAAAACCCTGAGATGCTGGCGAGGAAAACAAAGGGAATCATGGGCAGGCCGGGCACAAGCGCGAAAATCACCAGCATCACGGTCAGAATCGTCAGCACGCGGGGATAGGCGAGCAACTGTTTGGTCAATTCCTTGCCCAATTCCTCCTTGGCCGCCGCGCGGGTGACGAGGATGCCTGCGGCGGTGGAAGTAATGAGGGCGGGAATTTGTGAGACTAGGCCGTCGCCAATGGAGAGCAGGGTGAAGCGTTGCAAGGATTCGCTGACGGTCATGCCTTTTTGCATGATGCCGATGGCGAAGCCGCCCAACACATTAATCAAAGTGATCAGGATGGCGGCGATGGCGTCACCGCGGACGAACTTGCTTGCGCCGTCCATTGCGCCGTAAAAGTCGGCTTCCTGTTCAACCTTGCGGCGGCGAGTGCGTGCCTCGGTCTCGTTGATGATTCCGGCGTTTAATTCGGCGTCAATGGCCATTTGTTTACCGGGCATGGCGTCTAAGGTGAAGCGGGCGGCAACTTCGGCGATGCGTCCAGCACCCTTGGTGATGACGATGAAATTAATGAGGACGAGGATCAAGAAGATGACCAACCCGACGACATAGTTGCCCCGGACCACGAAATTGCCGAAGGCCTCGATGATGTGCCCGGCATAGCCATCTAGGAGGATCAGGCGAGTCGAAGCAATATTGAGCGAGAGCCGGAACAGTGTGATAAAGAGAAGGAGTGTGGGAAATGCTGTGAATTCCGATGGGTCCTTTACGTAGAGGATCGCCAGCAGAATGAGCAGCGAGAGCGCAATGCTGATGGCCAAAAACCCGTCCAGAAGAAACGGATGGATCGGCAGGATCATGAGGAGCACCGTGCCGAAGAGACCCATGACCACCAAAAGATCGCCGCTGCTGAACAGGCGGCTAAGGTTCACTTTTTTTGATTTCGTCTGTGCCATCTCGTTTTAAATCAGTTACAAACTCTGCTCGCAGTAATACCGATAGGCGTTGACGCGGTAAACCCACGCCAGGATTTCGGCCACGGCTGCATAGAGTTGAGCAGGAACCTCGCCACCCACCGGGCAATACTTAAACATCATGCGGGCCAGGGGCTTGTTTTCGATGATGGGAATCTGATGTTTTTGGGCAATTTCACGGATTTGCCGCGCATTCAGGCGGCTGCCCTTGGCCACGACCCTGGGCGCCTTCATGGTTTTCCGATCATAACGGAGAGCAATGGCAAGATGGATTGGGTTGACCACAACCACATCAGCTTTAGGCACTTCCAAAAGCATTTTGCGTTTGCTTCGGGCCTGGCGTTTGCGGCGCTGGCGGGCTTTGATCTGGGGGTTGCCCTCGGTATTTTTCGTCTCCTCCTTGACCTCCATCTTGGTCATCATGAGGTCGCGATCCGTGCGCCACACTTGATAGCCATAATCGGTCGCGGCCAGGATCACCAAAGCGACAGCAACGCGCAAAATAATTTTAAAGGAAGAATCTGCCATGAAGCGGGCAATTCTTGCCACGTCCACCGACGAGTGAAAAATTGGATCGCTCATGATGCCGCGGATGACACCGTACGAGAGGGCGACAATGATGGAGAGCTTGAGGACGCTCAGCCCGGTGGGCACCGCTGAATGCATGGAGAAGACCCGTTTTAAGCCTTCGACGGGATTGAGTTTTTCCCAATTGAAACGTAATGCGTCGGGTGTGACGCGAAAGCGGGTTTGGATGCCGCCGGCGAGCAAGCCGGCCACGATGGTTGCCGCCAGGACGGGCCAGACACACTTTCCGAACAACAACACGCCGTTGATGGCGTAACTCTGCATGACGTTCAATGAGAGGGGGGTGTCATGGAGATGGCTGAAAATGGAAACCTGAGTGTTCGCCAACATCTGCCACATTTCGCCGCCGGAGAACATCAAAGCGGTCATCGCGGCGATCAGAACAAAAGCCGTTTGTACCTCCTGGCTGCGAGCGAACTGGCCTTTGTTATGGGCTTCCTCGAGGCGTTTCGGTGAGGCTTTTTCTGTCTTTTCGCCGACCTGTTCGCTCATGTGGTTTTTGGGGTCAGCCCGCTCCCAGAAGTTGCGCCACCTGGAGAATATCCTCGGGCAGGCGCCGCAGATAGTTGACGATGTGCTGCGACATGAGCTGCATCGTGACGCCAAAGATTCCAAGCCCGATGAGAATGCGGAACACAAAACTTTCGTGGAACACATTCATCTGCGGCACGGCCCGGCCCAGGACGGCGAATACCAGGGAAATAATGAATGACACCGCCATGATGGGGGCGGAGAGTTGCAGGGCGATCAAGAAGGTCTGGCTGGTCCGCGCAATCATGTCGGTCATCAAAGCTCCCGAGAGATGGGCTCCACCCACAGGCAGGTAAGTGTAGGTTTTCTGAAGGCTGACGAGCATCCAGTGATGCATGTCCAGGCTCAACCAGAGCATCGCCGCCAGATAATACAAAATGGAACCGGCCGAATTGGTCTGGCCGCCGCTCATTGGATTGAGGCTGGTGGGTAACTGCAAACCGATTTCGGTGCTGATGATGGCCCCGGCCAGATCGAGGGCGAAAAAGATCATGCGGCTGGCAAAGCCCAGCGTCAGGCCAACTCCCACCTCCAGCGCCATTGTCCCGACCAATCCCCACAGATCCTGTCCTTGCGTCACTGCGGGCGGTAAGACAGGGCAGATAAGGGCGGCGAGCAATGCTCCCAGGGCCAGGCGCAACTGAACTGGAAAATTCACGGCCGAGAATACGGGGAAGACCGCCAACATGGCGCTGACCCGCAAGAAAACCATCATCCAGTTGGTTAAATCGGGCATTTTATCCTCGTGAGGCTTTGTGCGGCTTTATTGAACCATTTGAGGCATCTTTTGAATAACGGCGATGGTGAATTCCATCAACGAACGGAGCATCCACGGCATGAGCACCACCAGGAGAGCGACGATGCAAAGGGCCTTGGGAACAAAGGTAAGGGTTTGTTCCTGGATGGAGGTGACCGACTGGAAAAGACTGATGAGCAGACCAACAACCATCGCGGTGAGCAAGCCCGGCGCGGCGAGCGTCACAGCCTCGAACATGAGAGTTTTGAGCAATTCGGCGGCAAATTCAGGATTCATAAAAGATCAGGTCAGGTTGCAAAACTTTGGACAATGGAACTTACGATGAGGTGCCAGCCGTCCACCAAGACGAACAGCAGGATCTTCAACGGCAGTGAAATTGCCATGGGTGGCATCATCATCATGCCCATGCTCATCAAGACGGTGGCCACAATAAGGTCGATGAGAATGAAAGGGACAAACAAAAGAAACCCCATCTGGAACGCCGTGCGCAGTTCGCTGATGATAAAACTTGGGATGACGATTTTGAGGGGCAAAGTATCCGCGGGTGTGGGCCCAAGTTTGGCCAGGGCGACGAACAATTCCACATCCTTGGGCCGCGTTTGTTTCAACATGAAGGCGCGAATGGGGACGGTAGCCCGCTCCAGGGCCACTTCACCGGTGATTTGCTTGGCGCGGTAAGGCGTGAGCGATTCGCTGTCAATCTTCTCCCAAACTGGCGACATGATGAAAAACGTCAGGAAGAGCGACAGGCCAATGATGATCTGATTGGAGGGCGTGCCTTGGAGCGACAGGGCGGAACGCACAAAGGAGAGGACGATGACAATTCGCGTAAAGCAAGTCATCAGAAGGATGATGGAGGGAGCCAGCGTTAAGAGCGTCATGATGACGACGACCTTTACGGCGCTGTCGACATCCTGCACCTGGTTGAGTCCATTGACGCCGATATTGAGGCTGAAGGCTCCGGTGTTGGTTTGCGCGTGGACATTGCCGACACCGATAACAAGAACGAAGAACAGACCGAGGCAGAGGCGCAACGCCATTCGCAAGCCCCGCAGCCGGCCAATGACTGACTGCTGTTTGCCAGGGGGATTGGAGTTCATTGTTTGCGAGTGAGAACTTGTTGAAACGCTTCGGCAAAGTTGATTTTGGTCACCGGCGCTGCGGCTTCGGCCTCTTCGGCAACGGGCAAATGACTTAGCAAGGTGATGCCAGCCGGCGAGGCAGCCAGCAGCATGCGCTGTTGCTCGTAACCGACGACATAGAGAGACTGGCGTTGTCCCAGCGACCTGACTTCGAGGACATTCAATTTGGGCCCGCGACCCTTCTGGACGGTGAATCGCTGCCAGTTTTTGAAGAGCCAGACCCCGGCAAGAAAAATTCCCACCACCAGAATCAATGCGCCGAAAACACGAACGACTGAAGCGCCGGCATCCGGCAACGCGCTGGGAAGCGCCGAAACGGTGGTCGAGGCAAGCGATTCGGCGAAGGCGTCAATGCCCGGCAGGAACAGCACGGAGAGCAGGCAGAACGCGAAGCATCGCGAGCCGCAAGTCGATTTGAACTTGAGCATCCTGGGAGGCTGGCTCACGGGTTGGCTCCCAAAAGTTCTGTGATCTTGATGCCATAGGAGTCATCCACCACGACTACCTCGCCGCGGGCGATGAGCTTTTGGTTGGCGTACAGGTCAACAGGAGTCTGGGCGGTCTTCTCGAGTCTGACGACGGAGCCGGCATTGAGTTGGAGGACGTCTCGCATTGAGATTTGGCAGGCGCCAAGCTCAACGGTGAGCTTGACTCGCATATCGAGGAGGATATCAAGGTTTGGCGGAGATTTTGCGATTGAGTCCATAAATTAGCGACGGTCAGCGATTAATCACCTGGGTTAATTCAACAGCCCAATTGCCGGCAACCGTGCCGAGGCGGCCGTTAAATTTGGCGTTGTCAGCCAGGCGCACTTTGACTTGTTGCGCGCATTGCAGACTGACCTGGAGAACATCGCCGATTTTAAGGGCCAGGACATCGCGGGCGGTCATTTCGATCCCCTGCCATTCGGCGACAAGCGGGACGCGAAGGTCGTCAAAGCAAGGGTTCCAGGTGCAGGCTGATTTGGTTGCGGGCTGGGAGGGAGGCTCGGCAACCACTTCGGCGCTCCTGGCAAGCTGTCGAATCATTGGTTCCACGGAGGCGTACGGAATTCCGATTTGGATTTTCTCCACGCTGCTGGCCATGCGAGCTTCCATGGAAATGACGAGCATCATTGTTTCCGGCGAGGTGGTTTGAACGAACTTGCCGTTGGTTTCGCAACCCAACAACACCGGCTTGAGTTCCTTGGCCCTGGACCAATGGCTGCACCATTCCCCGAGGATGATCTGGATCGCTTGATCGAGCAGAGCGTTCTCGATTTCGCTCATTTCGCGCGGCGAATCCGGCGCCTGTCCGGCCCCGCCCATGAGACGGTCAACAATACTCAAACCAATGGGGGGTGGAATCTCAAGAATGGCGACGCCGCGCAAGGGTTCGATTTTAAAAAGCGTGAGATGGGAAGGATTGGACCAACTCTGCGCAAATTTGCCATAAGCGACGGTCTGGACGCCATTGAGTTTGAGCGAAAATTCCAGGCGCAAGTAAAGGGAAAGGCGGGCCGCCAGGGCGTTGGCGAATTCCTCCTGGTGCAATCCCAGCTTGCGCAGTTGTGCCGGGGCAAGAAGCATGCGATTGCGAAAATCAAAAGGCACGACGGAGTTGGTCTCCGGCTCGGGTGGCGGTGGGGCGGTCTGAACAGCGACGTTGCCCTCGTCCGGATTGGTGACGTTGGCGAGCAAGCGTTCCACTTCGGAACTGGAAAGGGCCTGGGCCGGCTGTTGAGATTCGTCGCCTGGGTTCATGGAATGCAGCGGCTTATTGTATGGCCAGTTCTGTAATGTAGATGTCCTGCACGGCGGGACCGCCGAGGGCATTGTTAAACAGCGTCATGAGTTCGGCGCGAATGACATTGCGGACGCCGGGCTTTTCCAAATCGGAGATCGTTTTGCTGCTTAAAGCGCCAGTGGCCAGATCCATGAGTTGATCTTTATTTTCATCAATTTTGTTTTTGAAATCGGCGTTGTTGCCGACGAGGGTCACGCTGGTCATTAGGTAGCGGGTGCCCATGGTGCCAGCCACGTTTACCAACATTTTGCTTAATGCCACGTTCACTTTGGTTTTCGCCGGGGTGGCGGCGCCGCCCGCTTCCGCGCCGGGGGAAGCGCTGGTATCGGACGCCGGCGAGGAACCCGCCGCC
Organism: Vulcanimicrobiaceae bacterium; assembly: GCA_035511075.1. Classification (GTDB taxonomy): domain Bacteria; phylum Verrucomicrobiota; class Verrucomicrobiia; order Limisphaerales; family Palsa-1400; genus DATAUD01. Next base: position 72,525 of record DATKFW010000152.1, on the reverse strand, counting down.
GACGGGACCAGAGCGCGCTGAATTTTTGGCAGCAGAACAAACATCGTGGTGGCGTAAGCCAGCGCCGGCATCGTTAACAGAGCAACCACGAGCGGAAGCCACGGTTTGAAGCCACCGGAGGCTTTAGGCTCGGTTGTCTTGCCCGCGTTTGGCGCGCCTTCTTCCGGTTCCTTGACCGGTTCGCGTCCGCCGCGGGTTGATTCCGGGATGTTGGTGGGCATAACGGCTCAATCATCAATGCTTCATGTTCACAACGGTCTGAAGGATTTCATCGCTGGTTGTGACGATTTTGGAATTGGCCTCAAAGGCGCGCTGGGCGGTGATCAGGTTGGTCATTTCAGTGGAGAGGTTGACGTTGGAGAGTTCCAAGGATCCGGACTGAATGGTGCCCAAGCCAGACGCGCCAGGGGCGGTCATTGCGGCCAATGGACCGGCGTCAGCCATGTTGGAGTAAAGATTGTTTCCCTGGCTGATCAGGGCGCCGGGGTCTTGAAAGTTCTGCAACAGAACCTGGCCGGTGACGAACTGTGTGCCGTCCGATAAATTGACGGTAATCTGGCCATTGGCGCCAATGGAATAAGAAGTCATGGTCGCGTTGGGATTTGACGTCGAGGGCATCTGGGAGGCGTTGATCTGAATCGGCCCAATCGTTGAAAGTCCGGCGTTGTTATATCCCAACACTTCCTCACCGGTGTCGGTAACCAGATAGCCGCTTGAATTCAAAGTGAAATCGCCCGCCTGAGTGGCGTACTGCGCGCTGGTGGTCGGGTCCTGGACCATGAAAAAGCCGTTGCCCGAAATGGCCAAATCGCTGGGAATGCCGGTGTTGGTGAGCGCGCCCTGGGTCCAGTTGCTATTGATGCCGGTGATGGTGACGCCAGTGCCGACTTGGACCGAGTTCATACCGGCGGTGGTGGAACTGCCGGCGGTGGGAGCTTGCAAAGTATTGCTAAACGCGTCGGCAAAGTCAACGACGCCGGCCTTGAAGCCGGTGGTATCGACATTGGCGATGTTATTGCCGATGACATCCATTTGTTCCTGGTAGTTATCCAGGCCGGAGACTGCTGAATTTAGGGAACCAAGCATAATTTATTTTTGGGATTGAGTGTTAATACTAGTTTGAAGAGTTTGGGGCTGGCGTGGTTGGGAAAATGGCTGACAACTGGCTTAGGCTGAAAGGCTGGCCGTTGACAATGACTTGCGGCTCTGAACCGGGTTGCATTTGGACGGAGGTGACCACTCCGGTTTGCGGGCTGCCGGATGAAGTCCCGGTCACGGTTTGACCAAGGAGAGAATTGGCTTGCAAACCTTCGACGTCGGTTTCCGTGTTCTGCGAAGCCTGCAAAGAGCTGAACTGCGCCATTTGCGCGGCCATATCGGTGTCGCTTTCCGGATCCAGGGGGTCCTGGGAAGTCATCTGGGTGACCAGCAGTTGCAGGAAGTCCGCCTGGTTAAGCGTCTGGGACGGATTTGAGGTTTGAGAGTTGGACGAGGGAACAATGCCGGAAGTTGCGTTATAGGAAGAGATTGTTGACATAATTCAAGCCCAGGATTCCCAGCCTTGCCGGGAGCGGTTATTGGTTCTTGTTTTTCGCGAAGGCGCTGAAGCGCTGGCCACACCGGCCGATGACGGATCATCCGAAGGATCGTGGAACTGTTGTCGCCGGTCCTGAGACGATTGATCAAATGGGCGCGAAGACGCGGTCTCAGCCGGCGAATTGAGCGTGGGAAAACTGCGATTCGAAATTTTGTCTTCCAGCGGCATTAGCTGCACATTTTGTCGAGCCAGGGACTCTTGCAATTCTCCCCAATGGCCGCCCAGAACGTCGATATCGCCTCGATCGCAGCGGAGCGAAGCCTGAATTTGGCCGTCGTGATTGGTTAATTGCAAAAAGAGTTCGGTCTGGGAATTGACCTTGAGCGATACCGCCAGCGAATTGGCGCCCGACTGCCGCACCATGATCACTTCCTGATTGACAAGATGCGCCACGCGCTCGACCTGGGCGGCGGCCGAATCGCCGGATGAGGTCTTGTCTGCCAATTTCCCCTGCGTTACATCAGCGACGGTGGATCTGGCCGAAACATCGATAAGGGAGGCAGGGTCAAAGGAATCCTTGGGGTGCTTGGAAAGGTCGGGTTCCGATTTGACATCTACTTTGCCGATCAAATCGTTGGAGGAATCATCAGCGGCGGAAGCATCCGGCAATTTTTGCACAGAGCGCCCGGCATTTTCGTTCTTTTCCGCTGAAAATTTCATTCGCTGGTTATTCAAAGCAGCACGCATGCCATCGATCGGAACCGGTGATTCCAGGCGCTCCTGCGCCGCCAAAGTAAGATCCTGCGCAGCAGTTAGTTGCGGCGATGATACGGGCGGTTTAGCTGGATTGATTTGAGGGGATTGACCGTCTGGAGGCGAGGTATTTGGCGGGACAGGTTTGCCGGCACTGGCCGGGGATTTCATTGCTTCCTGAACGGCCTGTTTAGGGACCGGATTGGCCGGCTCAGTGACAAGGGCAGCGGATGGCGACTGCGCAGGGGAGGCCGGAAGTTTTTGCGCGGGTGCCCGGCCATTCGATAAAATGAGTTTGGCCCCTTCCTTGTCCCCCTGCTCCGGCGCAATCTTGAAGTCTTTTCCTTGGGCCGGGGCCAGCTTCGGGTGATCTGCAGGAGAAGGTCCCGGTTGCGCCAACATGGCCATGATCGTGCTCAAGACCGACGCGTCAATGGAATCCCGTTTATTCACGGGGGCCGGGGAGGATTGTTGGCCCCTGGCCTTGGAAGCATCGGCGTTTGCGGATTGAGGCCCCGGTGTTGCGCCGTCTGAACTTTCGGCGGCGTCAGAATTCTCCGGCGCGGAAAGAGAAGCCGCGCGAGGCGGTTGTGAAGCGGCAGGCTGGTCCGGGTTCTTTCCGAGGGCCTGAGATACCCTTGCGAAGAAATCATATCCAGCATCCTGAGACGCCGCGGGTGACATCCGTGAAATAGGTGTTGCGCCATTCCCAGGCGCGTGAGGAATGCCGCCAAAAAGGTCGGATTTGGGTATCATTTTGGGATGTTGTTGCGGAAGGAGGCCAGCCGCAGACTTTCGGACAGGGCAGCGACTCGCTTGGCCTCGGGGGCGCCCAACTTTGCCATGGCTTCAAAAACGGCCGCGGTATCGTTATCCTTCATGAACACCATGATTTTGATGATCGAGGAATCGTCCATTTGCGCGAATACGCTGGCGGCACTCTCGGGCGCCATGTCGGAATAGACCTTGGCCAACTTTTTCAAATTGGCTGTTTCCTCATCCCGGACGCGCACGACATTCTTGTCAAAATCCGATTGTAGTAGAAAAACGGACTGAGTCGCTTGATTGATTTCCGTGCGTTCCGCGTCCAGGCGGACGGCGAGATCGTTCAGTTGCTGCTCCTTTTTATCGAGGGAGCTTTTTTCCAATTTCAATTCGGCAATGAGCTGATCGGCTTCCGGGTTGACAAAGTCCCAGGAGGCTCCCATGCGGGTTGCGGCGTAATCAGCCTGCGCCGCGGGTTTGCCTTGCGGCAAAACCGGCGCTTTCCAAAAAGCCACGGTGCTCAGGAGGTAAACAGCGGCGCCAAGAAACGCGGCCGTCCAATTGGAGGTAAGCAATCTGATCATGAGAGGGCCTCAGTTTGGTTCCAGGAGATGCTGGACAGAGAGCGGCGGCCAGCCAGATCATCCAGAAGTTTTTGTTCCGCGCGGAATTGCTCGCGGAGGTGGCGCGCCTTTTGTCTTTCACAAGATTTGTCAACGATCTCCCGCTGCTGGCGCGCGGCCAGCATTGCCTGCAGGGCGGCGTTAACGCGGCGTTCCGCGACCCCCAGCGCGACGATGGTTTCATCCCGGCGCTTTGCCAGGGTGCGATGATAATCATGCGCGTGTGCAGCCTGGGAAGCAGTGCAACCTTTGGCCAGTTGGCCGCGCAATTCCTGCCAGCCCTCGGTCAATTCCCGTCGAATGGCTTCCAAGCGATCCAAGGTCTGCTGGCGCGCCAGCAACGCCTGGGCGAAGAGCTCCATGGCGTTCTGCTCGTGGCGCTGACGCAGCGTGCGCACGGCTTCAAGGGTAAAGCGAAATGGTTTCATAGGCTCTTAGAGAGTCTTTCGGGCGGGATTGACGGGTGGTTTCGGGACGGCGGGTGGCGCCATGGCTTCGGCCAGGAGCGACCAGGTTTGGGCGAGGGTAAAGCCCTCCTCCACCGGCTGACGCAAAAATGACTTTAACGGTTCCTGCAACTGGATGCTCAAATCAATGGCCGGATTGGCCCCGGCCGGATACGCGCCGATGTTGATCAAATCCTGATTCTTGCGATGGATGGCCAGCGCTTCCCGGGCGCGGGAAGCCAACTGTTGCTGGTCGGGCGTGGTCAAATCCCGGTTCAAACGGCTGACGCTTTCCAGGACGTCAATGGCGGGATAATGGTTTTGGGTGGCGAGTTCGCGCGTAAGTACGATGTGACCGTCAAGAATTGAACGGACCGCGTCGGCGATGGGGTCATTCATGTCATCGGCTTCGACCAGCACGGTAAAGAGGCCGGTGATGGATCCCTGCTCGCCTGTCCCGGCGCGTTCGAGCAATTGCGGCAGCAACGAAAAAACCGACGGGGTGTAACCCTTGGTCGCGGGCGGTTCGCCGACGGCCAGGCCAATTTCCCGTTGGGCCATCGCAAACCGGGTGACGGAATCCATCATCAAAAGAACATTCTGGCCCTTGTCCCGAAAGTGTTCGGCGATGCCCATGGCCACGAACGCGCCTTTCAAGCGGGTGATGGCCGGCTGATCGGAAGTGACCACCACCACGACTGATTTGCGCCGGCCGGCGTCGTCCAAATCCTTTTCCAGAAATTCGCGCACCTCACGACCGCGTTCGCCGATGAGCGCGATGACGTTCACGTCGGCTTCCGCCTGGCTGGCGATCATGCCCAGGAGGGTGGATTTGCCGACACCGCTGCCTGCAAAAATACCCAACCGCTGGCCGCGCCCGCAGGGGGTGAAAGAATCAATGGCTTTGATCCCGGTGCGAAAGGGATGACAGATGCGCTGGCGTTTGAGAGGATGGGGCGGCGGGAGGTTGAGGTTGATGTCATCATCTGAATGAATGGGCCCCGCGTCGTCCAACGGATGGCCAAGGCCGTCGATTACGCGGCCCTTCAAGAATTCGCCCACCGGCACCCGCAAGGAAGTTCCCATCGCGATGACTTCGCTGCCGGGATGGATGCCGTAGATTTCGCCCAAGGGCATGAGCAGGACGTGATTATTCCGGAAGCCGACCACTTCGGCCATGGTGAAACCATCGTGGCGCGCGGATTCGATCCGGCACATTTCTCCGACGGCGGCCAGGGGACCTTCCGACTCAATGACCAGGCCGATGAGTTGGATCACGCGGCCTTGATTGCGAACGACGCGGGTTTCCTGAACCCGGCGGAGCAGGCCTTCGAGGCGGTTGACATGAGGCTCAGTGGGGCTGGTCATGGGACGAGATTGCGTTTCAGGAGATCAAATTTTGTTTCGCGGCGGGCATCGACCGTTCCAAAGCGGGTCTGCACGAGACATCCGCCGCGGGTGACTTCAGGTGAGCCGAGAAAGCGAAAATCGTTGCCGCTGTCGCCGGGCTTCATGAGGGGAGAATGAGTTTTTTTGAGCAACTCCAAATCGGCCGGGTGGAGACGAATGGTGATCTGGGCTGTGCCTTCTACCTCACCCAAAGCATCGCGCACAGCGGCTTCAAGCATCGGGGCGGAAATGGGCATGTTCGCCACGAGCTTTTGGGCGACTTCCAGGGCCAGGGAAACCATCATGCTTTCGGTGTCGCGGACGACTTGGGGCACGGCCTGGCGCAATGAGGTCAGCAGGCCTTGAAACAATTCATTGGTTTCGGCGCGCTGTTTGAGCAACTGTTCGCTCAAAGCCTTTTCGCCGTCAATCCGGCCCGTTTCATAACCTGCCCGCCACGTATCCTGAGATGGTTGCGCGCCGGGGGAAGCCGGCGATTCCGGGCTGGCCAGATGCACGTCACGCAGGGGTTTGGGCAAGGTAATGGTTTCAGACCAGGAGTTCATCGCGGGAAGTGCTGGTTGCGCTGCTGAGGTCAATTTCGCCTTCGGATTCAAGGGCGCGCACGCTTTCAATGATCCGCATTTGGGCGGCTTCGATATCGCGCTTTTTGAGCGGCCCCAGGAAACTGATTTCTTCGTTGACCGTCGCCGCGGCGCGTTTGGAGATGACCGACAGGAGCGCCGCCTTGAGTTTTGCGCTGGCGGTCTTGAGTGTAACGGCCAGGTCCCGCATATCGATTTCGCGCATGATCTTTTGGAGCGAAGCTGAATCAAGGAGCGCGAGGTCCTCGAAGGTGAACATTTTCTGCCGAATGGCCTGGCCGAGATCGGGATTGCGCTTTTCGAGATCCAGGAGCATCGATTGGCTGAGATTTTTATCCATGGAATTGAGGAGGTCGGCCGCATTTTTCAGGCCGCCGGTCTGACTCAATGCCCGGGTGGGTTTTACGCCCGCCTTTTGGCTAAGCACCTCAACGATTCGCTCCAGGACTTCAACGGGCGTGGGCGCCAGTGTCGCCAACCGTTCCACCACCTGGTCCCGCAAATCGCCGCGCAGGAGCATCAGGAGCTGACAACTTTTCTCCGGCGAAAGATAACTCAATATCAAAGCGACAGTCTGCGGCTGCTCCTGTTTGAGAAGGTTGAAAAGCTGGCGGACCTCCATGTCGATAATCTGCTGCATGGCCGCCAGCGGCACCCGGGCGGGGGCGACCCGCCCAATGATGTCGGAGGCCCGAAACAACCCGACAGATTTTTCAAGGGCGGTCTTGGTGAAATTCACGCCGCCAAGGACGGCTGTGCTGGCCTGAACTGCCACGTCGGTGAATTCCCGCAGGATTTCCCGCTGCAATTCCTGGCCGATGACGGTGAGTTTGGACATTTCCAAAGAGACCGCTTCGATTTCGTGGTCGTCGAGATTCTTGAGAATCTGCGCGGCGCTGTCAGGCCCCAGGATGATGAGCAAGGCGGCCAGCTTTTGGAGCTTGGTCATCTTGGCCAGTTCAACTGCCGCTACTTCTAATTCCATGACAGAGTCTTCAGTTGGATGGTTTGCCGCGGCTCAACCAGGTGCGGACGGCCTGGCTCATATTGGCCGGATTCTCACGAATCAACTGATTTAAAACCTCGACCGTGACGATGCCCGACCCAGGGCTGCCAGCCTTGGCGAGTTGCCCGTGCCCATTGCCATTGCCGTGTCCGTTGCCATTGCCATTGCCGATGGGAATACCGAGGGGAATTTCATTCGCGTCGGTCCGCTTCAACGCGCGCCAGAACATGAAGAGAACTCCGACGGCTAGAAGCGGGTAAATCGATTTTTGCGCCAGTTCCATCCAGTACTGTCGCTTCTCCTGCTGGTCAAATTGCTGGGTCATGTCCTCGGACTCCTGATCGTTGAAAGGCATTTCTTCCAGAGTGATCTCGTCTTTGCGATTGGGGTCGCCATTTTCCTGGATGCCCAGCGCGCTCTGAACAATGAGGCGGAGTTTCTGCAATTCCTCCGGCGTGCGCGGCATGGCTTTGCGATCCGCGCCTTTTCCCTCAAATCTTTGAGCGATGAAAACAGCGGTGGAAAGCCTTTTCAAACCGCCGGCCGCCTGGAGAATGTTGCTGGTGGATTTGGTAATCTCGTAGCTGGAAGTGGTGACCTTTTTGCGGGTGTGGCTGCTATTCAGAGGCGCGGCCGGCGTGGCGGCGTTGGTGTTGCTGCCATCGGGGCTGGTGTTGGCGGCCAATCCCGGGGCCGCGCCGTTGTTGAGCGTGGCGGTTTCGGTGTTTTCATCATTGATGGTGCTGGAGCGAATGACCTGGCCATCCGGATCAAATTTCTCCTCGGTCTTGGTGATGGTATCCCAGTTAATATCCGCTGAGACGCGCACCACGGCCTGGCCGGGGCCGAGCACTTTTTCCAGCATGCCTTCGGCCTTTTTAGTCAGATATTGTTCAAAGTTGCGCCGGGCGGAGAGTTGGTTGCCGGACAAGCCGGCGATGGAATCGTTCTCCTGGTTCTCGGAGAGAACGTTGCCCTGGTTGTCCACCACGGTGACGTTATTGGCCTGCAAACCCTCGACACTGTTGGCCACCAGGAAACGGATGGAATTGACCGCAGAGGAAGGCAACTGGCCGCTGCCCTTGACGCGGACAAAGACCGAAGCCGTTGGCTTGCGCAGGTTGTCAGAAAGGAGGCGGTTTTCGGGCATCACGATCATGACCCGCGCGGATTCCACCTGGTCAAGCTGGCTGATGGTGCGGGCCAACTCGCCCTGCACGGCGCGGCTATAATTGGCGCGTTGGACGAAATCCGAGATGCCGAAGTTGGCCTTGTCAAAGATTTCAAAACCGACGCCTTCGCCCTGGGGAATGCCCTTGCCGGCCATTTGCATCCGAATTTGATAAACCTTGTCCGAGGGCACGAGAATGGCTCCTCCCGCCTGGTTGACTTTGTATGGCACTTTGGCCTCGTCGAGGGCGGCAATGACCTTGGAGGCCTCCGCCTCGTCCAGTTTGCCGTAAAGGAGCGCGTAATCCGTGCGGCTTGACCAATAGGCCAAACCCACCAGTCCAAGCAAAGTCAGCACCGTGGCCATCACAACGCTGATGCGTTGATTGAGTCCGAGTTGTTTCCAAATTCCGGCCAGTTGCTGGCTGATTTGAGAGATGTTCTTGTTCATGAAGCAAAAGGGACGGCGTCTGGAATCATAGTTTGACGATTAAAAATCGGGTTGTATCTCATACTGTCATCCGCATCAGTTCCTGGTAGGAATCCAGAACTTTGTTTCGGACCTCGACCATCATCTGAAAGGAAACGCTGGCTTCCTCCATCGAGATCATGGCCTGGTGCAGAGAGACGTTCTGTCCGCTCAACATACCGCTGACGGTATCCGCGCTGGCGTTCTGCTGTGCGGAGACCTCGCTTACGAGATTGCCCAGCACGTTTTCGAATGAACCGGTTGGCTGGCTGGGATTGAGAGGCTGGGCGGATGTGCCGGGACTTACTGTGTCCAGGTCCGGCACGGAAATGAACTTGGCGGCGCCGGCTTCCTGCGCCGGATTGAGCGATTGTGCCCCGAGTTGGGGAGCGACCGCGATTTTCAATGCCGAGAGAGCGTCCATTTTGTGAACTGATGGCTATCAATGTTTACCGATGGAAAGAGCTTGCATGGCCATCGACCGGGAATTTTTGACCACGGCGAGATTGGCCTCGTACGCCCGGGAACTGGTGATCATATCGACCATTTCCCCGGCAATGTTGATGTCGGGCATGGCCACCATGCCTTGAGCATTGGCGTCCGGATGGGAGGGATTATACACCATGCGCGGCGGGCGGTTGTCTTTCTCAACACGGGCAATCTGTAATGTCTGCGCGGCGGAGTCGGGAGCTTCGGAGCCTTGTTGGGCCTTTAAGACGGATTCAAAAACAACCTGTTGCCGCTGGTACGGCTTGCCATCGATCCCGCGCGTGGTGTCAACATTGGCGATGTTTTGAGAAACGACGTCCATGCGAATCCGTTCTGCGTCCAGGGCGGCCGCAGCGCTGTTAATGCCAGGCAGTAAGTCAATCATAGGTCAGTATCAATCTTTACCGGTGATGGCCATGCGCAACAACCCCAGCTTGTAGGTGACTAACTGGGTCCCCAGCGCGTTTTCGACCATGTTTTGGTTGAGCTTCAACAACTCGGTTTCCACTTGGACGGTGTTGCCGTCGGCGCGACCCGAAACGGCTTGATTATCAACGGCCAACTCGGGTTGGATCGCGGCGAATTGCTGCGGGTCCCTGCTGGCCACCGCCTGCTGCAACTGGTTTTCGAAGGTGGGAGAGACGTCGATGCGCTTATAATTGGGAGTTTCGACGTTGCCGATATTGCTGGCGATGGCTTCCTGGCGCAGAACCGTGAAATCCAGCATCTTTTTGGCAGCCAGATAATTCGAATCACTAAATAAAGCGTCGATCATAGCAATAGTCCGTTGGCGTATCTAGCAACCGATATGCCAGTGTGAAAACGGCCTAAATCCAACGGGTTACATACGGTGAAGGCCGTTGGGAGGGGAAATTCTTACCGTTGTCAGAAAGGAGGTAGGCAATAATGGCCTTGTTCCGATTGCCCGTGTTGTGCAACGGAACAGCAGCGTCAGAAATGGCGTATGTCTCCCCCGGTTTAGAGGTTTTTCGAACGACGGCGTTCCACCGCGTAGATGATCCAAAACATCAGGCCGAGCGTGGCGTAAATAAGGGCGCCGCGGGTAGCGTAGCGCAACATCCACCAGGTGCGTCCGCCGTCCGAGAAGAATGATAACGGCGCGAACGAGAAGAAAATGGCGGCGGCCATTAACCACGATCGGCGCCGCAGGCGACGACGGGCCTCGCGAAAAGCCCGCACCTCGTCGAGGCCTTTGCCGGACGGAACGGCGCGGGGAATGGGAGTGTTTATTATCCGGCGGAGCTCCTCGGCCTGTAGCGGATTTTGTTGCAAATACTCCTGGACCAGCGCGCGCGTGTCGGCGCTGCATTCGTTGGCCGCGTAGAGTGGGATCAAGTCGTTGATAATGTCTTTTGTCACATTCATAGTTTTTCTCGTGTGTTAGGGTGTAGAAGCGCCGCGAGTCTTGCCCGGGCGCGGAATACTTTCACTCTTGCGCCCGCAACGGACAGCCCAGTCGCCGCCGCAATATCTTCGTAAGACAGCTCTTGCTCCGCTCGGAGCAGCAGGACGGTCCGGTCGATTTCGGGCAAGGCATGCACTGCCTCCAAAGTTCGCCGGAAATCGTCCTGGTTAACGGCGGCTTCATCGGGTTGGGCCGCTTGATCCGGCATCGCTTCGTCGAGAGTGTCAAAACGGGATTGGCGACGCCATTGTTTGCGGTGGAGGTTTCGCGCGATGGTGAACAAATACGCCTTGACGGAGTCAATGCGCGGTCCCTCCGGGGCCGTCCACGCCCGAACAAATGTTTCGGAAGTAATATCGCGAGCGTCGTGAGGATTTCCCGACATCCAGTACGCAAACCGATAAACATCTTCGGCGTACCTGCTGTACAACTCATGAAACGTTATCGGACGAGCTTCCATGCTGACACTATCCCGAAGGGGCAGAAAAGTTACAAAGTATTTGGCCGATGTGCGCCTGGCGGGAACACACACATACCGGTCAGCTCCGAAAGTCTAAGAGCGTGTTTTGAAAATTGTTCTGGCGGTCTTGCGGCGATGGGCCGCCATGCGATCTACCGCGCAAACTCCTGAAAGCTGCCCGAATTCCCATCGGAGCGGGAGAGCACCACCTGCTCCAAGTCCTTCAGCCTTTTTTCAAGAGAGTCCACCTGGGCGACCTTCTCCTTTAACGCGTCAATCTCCACCTGCTGCTCTTCGACCTTCCGATGCTGCTTGAGGAATTCGTTTAAGAGCATGGCGTTGACGGCTTCGTAGCGGACGGTGTAAATCTCGTTCTTATCATCGCGCAACACTAGGCCGGGATCCACTTTATTTACTTCCTCGGCAATCAGGCCGAATTGCGGGGTGCCTTTGGGGTCAAATTCCGGTTTATAGCGGAAAGTCACCGGCCGGAGCGCCAGGAGCGAGTCGCTTGCATCCCCCATGCTTTGGATGTCCTGCTTGAATCGTTGCGAGGAGGTGACCGTACCGAGTTGACCAAGCGAATTTATGTAGACGGGCGCGCCGCTGGAAATCGTCACCCCTGAAATGCCGGCGATGAACGCGGCGCCCTGGGTTCCCGGCGTGCCGATGCGAATGGTGTTGTTATCGCCAGAGACGCCTTCGTTGCCGATTTCGATGTTGTTATTGCCTGACGGGAGGTTGATGCCCGCCGAACGGCCAATCGCGATATTGTTGTAGCCGGTCATGTTGGCGGAAAGCGCGTACGCGCCGTCGGCCGTATTGTCGTTGCCGATCGTGTTGCCGGAAAGGGCGGAGACGCCGGTGGCGGTGTTGAAGGCGCCGGTCTGATTTTCGTAAAGCGCGTTGTAGCCGCCGGCGGTGTTGCTGTTACCGGTGGTGTTGTAGAAAAGCGCGTTGAAACCGTTGGCGGTGTTGAAGGCGCCGGCGTTGTTGCCGAAAAGGGCGAAGGCGCCACTGGCCGTGTTGTTGCTGCCGCTCAAATTGTGGAGAAGCGCCACCCAGCCGTTGGCCGTGTTGTCCGAGCCGGAGATATTGTCGGAAAGCGCATACGCGCCGTCGGCCGTGTTCTGGTAGCCGTTGGTGTTGAATTGAAGGGCCAGCGCGCCGTTGGCGGTGTTCTCGTAGCCGCTGGTATTGGAAAGAAGCGCATCCCAACCATTGGCCGTGTTGTCAGATCCCGTCGTGTTGGTCGCAAGCGCGCCCGACCCGACTGCCGTATTGTCACCGGCGTTGACCATGTCCAATGTGCCGGCCAGCGTGATCGTGCCGGCGCTGAAGTTTCCGTTGCCGTCGCGCTTGACGATGGTGTTGGTGGTGTCGGTGTTGGTTGCGGTGCTGCCCAGTGTCACCACGCCGTTGGTGGCGGAGGCGGTAACATCCGAGTCGCCGACGAGGGACAGCAGCCCGGTATTGTTCAGGAGAGTCGAACCGCCCAGGGCAACGGCGCCGCCGCCGCTCAATCCCGTTCCGGCGGTGATGGTTATGAAACTGCTGGCGAGTTGGGAGTTGCTGACCACGCCGCTCAACTGCCCCACATCGAGTGTGCCAGTCAGACCGTTCGCGCTCTGCGCGACGATAGCGTAAGGCGCAGGGGTCAGGCTTTGAACGGGGCTCAACGCCGCGAAGCCGTTTACGCCGTCACTGAACCAAATCTGCAACTGCAGGCCGAGTTGGTTGGTGAAGATTGCGGCGGGAATGGACTGCATGTTTGCCGCACTAGTGGCGCCCAAAATCACGGTGAAAAGCCCGTCGATGACACCTACGCTGACCGCATTGGAAGGTTCGCTGCCCGCGCTGCTGGTGCCGTCGTTGCTCCAGTAGGTTGTATAAAGGACGCGGACCGGCGGCGCGGCAATGGCAACCGTCGGAGTGCCGCTGTAGCCGCCGCCCGCGCTGACAGGGGTGATGGCCGTGACGACGCCGCCACTGACGGTGGCGGTGGCCGTCGCGCCGGAACCGCCGCCGCCGGTAATGGTGACGGCAGGGTTCGAGACGTAACCGCTGCCGCCGTAGGTGAGGTTATAGGCGGTGACGAACTGGTTGGGTGGAGTGCCGGTAAGGACAGCGGTGGCCGTGGCGGTGCTGGCGGTGTTGGTGCTGGTGACCAAGGCGAACTGGAACTGGCCCGTGCCGCTGAAGTTGCTGCCGTTGTCGGTCACCGAGCCTTGATATGTAAACACCACGTCCTGGGCGGCGAGGCGGCCGATCCCGGGAAGCAACGCCAGCAATATGGAAAATAGATGGAATCTGGTCTTCATAGAAACTTCAAAGTTGAGTTCGCGATTTGCCGCGAAAATCTGGCATCTGCCCTCTTAGAAAGCAATTCAAAGCCTTGTCAACCGCAGGGTATGGGACGCCAAAGGAGCAGGGGAATTTCTGGAACGGAGAGGCTAATGGCTAAAGCTCGAACATGCCGTTGACTTTTTCCATCTCGGCCCGCGCTTTGTCGACGAGGCGGACGAGATCCTCGGGACTGAATTGGAGTGCGCCGAAAGCCGCGGTCGAGGGAGCCAAGAGGTCTGTGCCGGCCAAATCCTCCGCAAAAAGCTGGTGAGCGATCATGTCTCCGACCTGCACCGCCGCAGTCAGTTGCTCATAGCGCGGGACCGCCTCAAGTTCGTGATGGTAACGAACGGCGGCGACGACATCCGGCGGCAAATTCCAGCGGCGCATCAATTCGCCGCCGAGTTCGGCGTGGTCGATTATCAAGGCGGAACGTTCCAGCGCGGTCAGTAACACACCTTCGTCTTTTCCCCTTTGGATCAACTTGGCGTAAGACTCGCGTTCAGCCGAGGCCAGGACGAGCTTGCCGATGTCATGCAGCAACCCTGCAGTGAAAGCCACGGCCCTTGTCTGTCCGGATTCCTCGGCCACGACGGAAGTGGAAACCGCGACGGCCACGGAGTGACGCCATAACTGATCGACGTTCACTCCTTTGTCGGCGCCCTCGATTGATCTGGTCCTGGCCCCAAAGAGCGAGACGACCAGACAATAAATCTGATAGAACCCGACTCTGGAAACGGCCTCGAAGATGTCGGAGGGCGGTTGTTCGCCGGCGAAAAGGGCGCTGTTGCTGATCCGAAGAATCTGGGCCGTCAAGGAAGGCTCATAGCTGATGAGTTGGACAACCTGGTCAACATCGTAGTCGGGTTGCCGGAAAAGAGCCAGCAATTCGGTCACGAGCATGGGCGCGGGAGGCAGACTCGTAACGCCATCCAAGTAGCGTTTGGCGGGATTCAAGACGCGGAGACGCTCCTGACGGATCTTTTGCGCCACGGCGTCCTGGTAGTCAATGGTGGGTTTGGAAAAGTTCATGGGAATCAACGGCCTGTTCCTTTAGTGGGGGAGCAAAGGCGTCAACCGAGCCAATCTCTCGTTCAAGAGAAACCCGGCTTTCGGCGTTAGCTTCAACGTCCATGTTGTTCGCCTTTACAGTAATGAGAGTGTCCAATGAACCGTGATCGCCACGGCCCCGGTCTCTTTCTTATCGGCATCCGGCAGAAAAGCCTTAAGGATTTCACGGCGGGATAGTGGAATTGGACACTGACAAAAAAGTCTCGAAATCCAATCAAATTTTGGCATAGACTCAAATCACAGTTGACGCGACGAACATGCCATGAAAACACCCTGCCGCATTCTGGTCATTGACGACAGCCCGGACATCCGTGAGAACTTCCGAACAATACTATTGACTGACGAGGGCCTGTCCGTCCCTGCCGCGCGGGCGGAGGCGGTCGATCTGGCGGGAAAAGTCGAATTGCCGCGCTTCGAGGTGGATTGCGTGGAGCGGGGTGAAGAGGGGCTTGAGCGGGTGGAGCGGGCGTGTGCGGCGGGGCGCCCGTACAGCGTGGCGTTCGTCGATGTGCGGTTGCCCTCCGGCTGGGACGGCCTCGAGACGGTCGATCGACTGTGGGGCGCGGACGCGGGCCTGGAGGTGGTGCTATGCACGGCGTTTTCGGATTTTTCGGCGCTGGACATCGCGCGGAAATTGCGGCGCACGGACCAGTTGCTATTGCTGAAAAAGCCGTTCGACGGGATCGAGGTGCAGCAAATGGCGGTGGCGCTGGCGGAGAAATGGCGGTTGAGGCGGGAGACGGACGCGTATTTCACCAATCTGGAAGCGCTGGTCAAAGCGCATACACAGGAATTGGAACATTCCATCTCGCTGATCAAGGCGTCGGAATTCCAATACCGCCAACTCTTCGAGAGCAATCCGACGCCCATTTACACTTATGACCAGACGACGCTGGCGTTTGTAACAGTCAACGACGCCGCGGTGCGCCACTACGGCTATGCCAAGGAGGAGTTCTTGGGCATGAAACTGAGCGACGTGGCGTTGCCGGAGGAGATTCCGGCGTTTCTGGAGCGGCTGGCCAAGCTGGCGCCCGGCGCGGGCAACACGGGAGTCTGGCGCCATCGAACCAAATCCGGCAAATTGACCGCAATGGAGATCACGTCGCACCATCTCTCCTCGCAAAAGGTCTTCCTCTCGTTGGCCATGGACGTGACGGAGCGGCTGAACCTGGAGGCGCAATTGCGCCATTCGCAAAAGATGGAATCGATCGGCCAATTGGCGGGCGGGATCGCGCATGATTTCAACAACCTGCTCACGGTCATCAACGGCCATGCGAGCCTGCTGATGGCATCGGAAAAATTGACCGCCCGCGGGGCCGACTCGCTCAAAGAAATAGCCGAGGCGGGCAAACGTGCCAACGCGTTGACGCGCCAATTGATGACCTTCAGCCGCAAACAGGACTTTCATCCGCAGGCGGTGGACCTCAATGAGACAGTCAATAATATTACGAAGATGCTGCGGCGCATCCTGGGGGAGGACATCGCGTTGCAGGTCGATTTTGCGCCCGGGGTGCCGTGCATCAAGGCGGACCTGGGCATGATCGAGCAGGTGCTGCTGAACCTGGCCGTCAATTCGCGCGACGCGATGCCGCGCGGGGGGCGGTTGCAAATCAAGACCGCGCTGGCCCACATCGATATAGCCCAGGCGCAATCGAACCCGGAGGCCGCAGCGGGCGCGTTCGTTTGCCTGACCTTCAGCGACACCGGGACGGGGATAGCGCCGGAGAATCTGGGGCGGATTTTCGAGCCGTTTTTCACGACCAAGGAAATCAACCACGGCACCGGCCTGGGATTGGCCACGGTGTATGGCATCGTCAAACAGCACCTCGGCTGGATCAATGTCCGCAGCCGGCTTGGGGAAGGAACGTCGTTCGAGATTTTTCTCCCGGCTTCCTTTACAAGAAGTTTCGCGACGCAACTGGCTCCGACGGAGCAAATGGTCATCGGCGGCACGGAAACCATCCTGGTGGTCGAGGACGAAGTGCCGCTGCTCAAACTGATGCACCACATCTTGGAGAGCCACGGCTACAAAGTGCTGGATTCGACCAACGGCAAGGAGGCGCTGGCGATGTGGGAAAACCACAAGAAGCGGATTGATTTAGTATTGACTGATTTGATCCTTCCCGACGGGATGGCCGGAACGGAGCTGGCGAAGATTCTGCAGGCGGCCGAGCCTCGCATAAAAGTCCTCTACACCAGCGGTTATAACCCGGAGCGCCTGGCCAAGGAATTTCCGCCCGGCACACAAGTCAACCTGGTGCAAAAGCCGTTCCACGCCCGGAAACTGGCCGAGATGGTTTACGAGACGTTGAACGTCTGAGAATGGCGCGTTGGGGTGCCTCGAGCGGAAGAGTTTTCCCGGTCGCCAAAGCGTAATGAGTCTCCGCAACGTCAAAAACGGGAAAATTTTGCCTTGTTACGAGTTTTGGACGGGGTTCCGCGCGTGGCACGCTTCGTGATATGGAGGGCCGTGGAATGAAAAGCGTACTTGTAATTGACGACAAAGAAGAGATTCGCTGCCTCATCAAGGCAGTCCTCACCACCTTCGGCTTCACGGTGCTTGAAGCCGGCAGCGGCCAAGTTGCCATGGCGATGATGCACGATGAACGCCCCGATCTGGTGATCTGCGACATCAACATGCCGGGCATGGACGGCTACGAAACGTTGAGCGCTGTGCGGGAATCTTCGGCGACGGCCCAGATACCGTTTATTCTCATGACGGGCCTGGTGAGCCGCGATGGTTTCCGGCGCGGAATGGCCTGCGGCGCGGACGATTATCTTGTCAAACCCTTCACGACCGAGGAATTGGTGGAGGCCGTCATCTCCCGGTTGGTGCGTCAAACCGATATTGAAATGGCCGCCAACAAACGGGCGCAGGTTTTGCATGAATATGCCGCGCACCATTCGTTTCCTGAATTCGGCGGCAATCCTGAGGACCTCCTGAGCGGCGTCGCGGCGTAACGGAAATCGCGGGGCGCGGACGGATGCCCGCTTGAGAAACAGGTGCGACGCAATGGAAATGAGAGCGGCTTGCGGACCCGATCACGCTTCTTCGCCGCCTTCAACGGTCTCTTCGCGCATGTGAACGCCGTATTCGTTGAGCTTGTTGCGGAGGGTGCGGATGCTGATGCCCAACAACTTTGCGGCATGCGTGCGGTTCTGGGAGGTCTTCTCCAGGGCCGCGAAGATGTGGAGTTTTTCAATTTCGGCAAGGGAGACAATCTCGTTGCCGGGGCCTGGCAAGACAGGAGATTGGGCGGAAACGCTGGAGGGAGCCGAGGGAGTCGTGGGAGCCTTCGCGGCGGCGGAAACTGCCGCGTGGACCGGTTTTGGGGAGAAACCCAGATGCTCGGCTTCGAGTTGCCCGCCATCTCCGCAAAAGATGACGGCGCGTTCAATGACGTTTTGCAATTCACGAACATTGCCGGGCCAGTGATGGGTCTTCAACGCAGCCAGGCATTCGTCGGAAATCCCCTGGACGCGCGCGCCGTGTTTGCGGACGAAGCGCTGCATGAATTTTTGGGCCAGGAAGGGCACGTCCTCCTTTCGTTCGCGCAAGGGTGGGACCCGGATGGGAACGACGTTGAGGCGGAAGAAGAGGTCCTGCCTGAATTCCTTGCGTTCAACGCTTTCTTCGAGGTGACGATTGGTGGTGGCGATGACGCGGACGTCGACCTTGATGGTGCGATTGCCGCCAACGCGTTCCAATTCGCGCTCCTGGAGGACGCGGAGGAGTTTGGCCTGAATCTGGGGAGAAATCTCGCTGATTTCATCCAGCAGGATCGTGCCGCTGTGGGCTAATTCAAACCGGCCTTCGCGCTTGGCGACGGCCCCAGTGAATGCGCCCTTTTCGTGGCCAAAAAATTCGCTTTCGATCAGGTTTTCCGGAATGGCGGCGCAATTGAGCTTGATAAAAGGGGCGGCGGCCCGCGGACTTTGGCGGTAAAGGGCGCGAGCGACAAGTTCCTTTCCCGTTCCGCTCTCGCCGGAGATAAGCACGGTGGCCTGGGTGCGGGCGACTTTGCGAATCAACTGGCGCAAATTCTCCATGACGGCGCTTTGGCCCAATAATTCGTAGCCGCTTTCGTTCTCCTCGGCATGGCTGAAGTATTCATTGACTTTAAGAAGCTGGCTGAAATTCTCGGCCTTCTTGAGGGTGACCTCCAACTGGTCGATGGAATAGGGCTTGAGCATGTAATCGAACGCGCCGTTGCGCATGCATTCGACGGCTGATTCCACCGAGCCAAAACCGGTGACCATCACGACCAGGGGCTTTTGGGGCCGGGATTGGAGATCGCGCAAGAGCTCTGTTCCTTCGCCATCAGGCAGCCGGACGTCGACGAAGATAAGGTCAAAGGTGTCCTTGGCCATGATCTCCTGGGCGCCGGCGATGGTGCCTGTGGACGCGACGTCGTAACGACGCTGGCGCAGTTGCTGCTCCAGGTTTTTACAAACAATCAAATCGTCCTCAAGAACGATAATTTTCTCGATCGGCATTGCTGCGAAGGATCACGACGCGCCTTGACGGCGATAAAGTTCGGCGACGAAATGCGGGCGCTGGCGGTTAACCGAAGGCAGTTCTCGGGGAGGAACCAGTCCACGACGCAAGAGAGACTGTTCGTTCTCGCGATCCAGAAGAATGATCTTCATGGTCAGGTCCTGGTTCTGCCGCAATAACATGCCGATTTCGGGATGCCTGGCGCGTTCGTCCAAACTGAACTTCTGCCACCGCACACGGTGTCTTCGCAAGCTATCTAGTGACTGATTGAGGCGAGGAAGCAAGTTTTTTCTTAGCTGACAAAACTCGAAAAGGGAGGGCTTATCGGAGCGGCGCAGGGTCTGCCCCTCGCGTTCGATGGCGAGCAAGAGTTCCTGACAGAGCGCTAAGTGCGCCTTGAGGTCGTCGATGATGTCCAGGGGAGGGGTCATTATTTGGCAGCCACGGCTTGTTGCTCGCCGATTGCGGCGTGGTGAAACGTCAGATTTGCAGCTCTGGATTTTTCCATCCAGGCGATATAGTCCTTGCGCCATTTGGCCATGTCAAACAAGGAAAGAAGACTGGGGGTGGTGTCGGCATCCGTCAATTCCTTTCGGCGATCCAGGATGCGGGTATACATGTCGGTGGCTTTTTGCCACTGCTGGAGTTGCTCATACACAAGGGCGGTCTGATACCAAACGGGCAGTTGCCAGGCGGGGGATTTGTTCAAATCGGCGAGGTTGACGTAGATCTCGAGGGCGTTGAGATAATCGCCCTCCTTATAAAGCTGATTGGCGATCTCGTTGCCGGCGCGCTGTTGCCAGTAGATCCAGGTGTCGGGGTTTTTTCGGACATTTTCCGCTTGAGATTGAAGGAGCAGCAAGACCTGCTTCATGGAATCCTGGTTGCGTCCGGTCTGTTTGAGGGCCGAAGCGAGCAGGAAGCGGACTTCGGGCACGTCGGAGGTGTCGGGATAAAGGTCAAGGAAGACCTGCGCCTTGGCGATGGTTTCGGTGTTGTTGGTCAGGCAGGAGAGGGAGCGGATCAATTTATACTGGATTTGTGCCTTGTTGAGTCCCACCGCGCCGTTCTTGAGAAGGCGCCCAAAAAAGTCCGACGCTTCGAGGTATTTGCCTTCGAGATAATAAGTGTCGGCGATCTCGACCTGCGCCTGGAGGACGAGCTTTTTGTAATAATCCATGTTGTTCAATTTCAATTTGAGCGCGGTGGACATGACGGCGTAGAATTTGGAAATGGCCAGCGTGGTGACTCCCATCTGACGGTAGATGAGCCCCTGGCGCAGCAGCACTTCAGGCGCGCTGGGGTCGTCGGGATAGCGACTGAGGTACTGGGCGAAAATCTGCTGGGCCTTGAGCGTTTGATTGTCGTCCTGGGACACCAAGGCCAGCTCGAAGAGCGCCTGGCGCTTGACTTCGTCCGGGGCGTTGGTCTCCAGCAAACCGATCAGAATCCTGGTGGCCAGCGGCGTGCCTCTTTCCTGGCGCTGCCTTCGTGCCAGATCAAGCTG
The DNA here is from genome assembly GCA_035511075.1 of Vulcanimicrobiaceae bacterium. Lineage (GTDB taxonomy): Bacteria > Verrucomicrobiota > Verrucomicrobiia > Limisphaerales > Palsa-1400 > DATAUD01. Next base: position 51,965 of record DATKFW010000152.1, on the reverse strand, counting down.
GACTTGAAATCCGCGAATCTGATCCATTTGGTTGGTAATCGTCGAATCAAGAACACCCGGTGTCGGCAGCAAACCTTGTTCCGGAGCGGTGCCGGGAGAATTGGTGTCGGACGACTCGGTGGAGACGTCCGCTTGAGGCGTCTCGTGCTGGGGTTCGGTGAGCGGCGACACGGAGTCTTTTGCCTCGGGTTCGGTTTTTGCCTGCGCCAGATTCGATCCGGTCAAGACTGTTGGTGAATTGGACGACAGACTTTCTCCGCCACGAACCGACAGCCCGCTTGCGAGACACAAAGCGACCAGGAAGCGGAATACGAGCGTGTTTTGAAAATATCTCGGCCGGGTTTGCGGCGGGGTGTCCGCCATGGCTTTGGCGACGGCGGAACGCAGCCCTCCGAGGCTTTTCAGGAGGCTGAAACCCGATGCTTGGGGTTTTTCATTGCGACCCTGATTCGCCAAAGGCAGGAACGATCCCTCGGTCCCGGCGTTTGTTTCAACAGGTAGATGGGGTTTCATCCGATTGATTTAATGGGAAGGGGTGGAATTTTCGGATTTGCTGGAGGGAGAGTCCACGACGTGGGGCGGTGTAAAATCAAGCGGCGCGCCGAAGCTGGCTGCGTTGCCATTGGTGGATTTGTTAAAATATTTGAGGAGCATTTGTGGAGAAATCACTCCATCGGATTGGGGCGATTCCACAACGGCATCGGCCCGGTCGGTTGCAGGGGCTGAATCATGGGACGGAGGCACCGGCGCGGGCACAGCCGGTTTTTCCGGTTTCTCGACGGGAAGCTGGACTGGCAGCAATGCCGGCATCGTCGGTGGCGGCGCGACCTTGTTGGTGGTGGGTTCAAAAATGGGGCGATAACGAAATGGCGACGGCCCAACTGTCGGCAAATAGGCTGTGTCGGCCCAGGCTGAGACAAGGATTCCCGTGCAAGCCGTGATGATCAGGGGAAAATAGCGCCGGGAACCCATTTTGGATCGCTTTTCCGGTTTAGTCATAATCATTTGCCAGACAGGTTGATTCAAATGCTGTATTGGCGCTTTCAATAGCGGCTGGCACCGACTTCCGAGCCGATGTCCATCCGGATGAGCTATCGGCAGAAATGGGGGGTAGCTTGAGCAGGAAGAAATGCGTGAGAATCGGCTTTTGCCTGCTTAACTTTTTGCCGCCGTCTGACGATAGAAATCAGATGAGTTTAGAAGTACACTTTTCACATGCCCCTTGCGAACCGTTGAATTCTCATCAAATTGAGAACCGGCTTAAGGGCTGCGCCTGTCTTCCCTCCCTGGGCAGCATTGACAGCGCCTTGAAGGAATTGCTTGGGGCGGATCAACGTTATACGTCGCAAATTGCCGAAATCATTCGACGCGATCCAAGCCTTACATCGCGGCTCTTGCGAATGGTTAATTCGGTTTATTACGGTATTTCCAAGCCGATAAAAAACATTGAGGAGGCCGTTTTCTATCTGGGAGTGCGCCGAATCCGGCAGTTGGCGATGGTGACGCCGATCATAGAAGATTTTCAAAGGCTGGCGGGAAATTACCGGTTTCTGTGGCGTGAATTCTGGCAGCATTGTATCGGCACGGCATTGATGACGCGGGAGGTCATCGACATCGTTCAGACCCCGAACGAAGAGATCGATTACGTGGCGGGCTTGATTCATGATGTGGGCAAGATCGTGATGGCCTCGACCTTTCCCGAGCACTTCACCGAGATTTACCGGCGCCGGACCGAAAGCGGCCTGGATCTGCTGGAACTGGAGCGGGAAGTCCTGGGCATGGACCATGCCGAGCTTGGGGCGATTTATATCAAGAAGCAAATATTGCCCGAAGTTTTTGTGGAAGTAGTGCAGTTCCATCATCAGCCCGAGCTGGCGGAGCACCACGGCAACATCGTCGCCGCGGTGCAGATGGCCGACCTGCTGGTGCGCCATGCCAAAATTGGCGACAGCGGCAATCGCACCGAGGTGGCCGACGAAAGCTGGGTGGATTCAACCGGCTGGAAAATCCTCTTCGCCCGCCAGACCCCGGAAGAAAAAACGATCACGCGCGCGAGCCTGAAACGCAGCCTCGAGGGAATCCCAAACATGCTCGAGGGATTGGTTTAGCAGGAATTAACAATAAACCAGGAGCGACTGGGAAATGGGATTGATGCGATGATGATTATGAAGCTTGTCGATGTAAGTGGAAGTCAATCTCTGTCCATCGGGAATCAAAAGCAGACCGGTCGCCGTATAGATGCCTTGGGCCAGCACCATCCCGGGACGCAAATCGGCGAGCAAGACTTCCCGTTGTTTTCCAGGCACGACGGCTTTGGGCACGGAGCGCAGAAAAGCTCTCACGGCTTCCGGGTCAAAAGCTGAACCACTGCCGCGGCTGATCGTTTCGGAGGCTTCTTGGGGGCTTAGGTCACTTTCCGCATAAGAAACCGCCACCGCCAGCAGCCGCCCCAGCCACGGAATGCTCTTGCCGCGGAGTTTGTCGGGATAACCACTGCCGTCAAACTGTTCGTGGTGGGCGCGGATAGTGGGGCCGACTTCACGGAGAGGATGAGCAAAACCGGCAAGTTCCTCGCCCAGTATGGGATGATGATGCACCAGCGCCTGCTCTGCTTCGTTTAAGCTGTTCGGTTCCACCTCCCAGCGCTTGATCAATCGGCGTGGGACACCGACCAGGCCGATATCGTGAATCCAGGCGCTGATTTCGAGGGTTTGGCGTTGCTCCGCGGGCAGTTCCAAGCCAGTGGCCATTGCCCTGCAAAGCTCGAAGACGCGGCGCGCCTGGTTGCCGAGCGTGGGGTAAAAGGTCTGCATGGTTTGCACACAGAGTTCCACCGATTGGCGAAGGTTCTCACCCAGGGCCTGGGCAAGGTACTCGAGGCGGGTGTTCTGTTCCGCCACTCTTGCGACTTGTACTTCCAAGTCATGATTGAGCTGGATCAATTTTTCGTTCATCGCCACCGTGGCGGCATGGAGCCGGGAATTGTTACAGATCAATTCGTATCGTTGAACCGAGTTTTTGACCGTGGCCAGCAACTCTTCGCGGAGCCAGGGCTTGACGATAAAGCGATAGATTTCTCCCTTATTGATCGCGTCGATGACGGTCCCCAGACTCAAGACGGCCGTAATGAGTATCCGAGTGGCGTCGGGCTGAATTTGCTTAACCTGAGCCAGGAATTCCAAACCGGTGACCATGGGCATCTGTTGGTCCGTGATGACCACTGAGAACTGCTGTTCCTTGAGAATGCTCAAGGCGTGGACGGCATGAGGGGAGGTGACGACGTGGTAGCCTTCGCGCAGCAAGGTATCGCGCAACGCCACCAGGACGATTTCTTCATCGTCGACGATCAGTATCGGATGGCCCGATTCCTTTAATATGTTCGTTGCGGATGACATCGAGACTTCAAGACTTCAATTCAGGAAGGAGTCCAATTTTCCCAATATGTCCGCCTGGGACAAATCCGGGTTCAGGAGCAAATCGACACCTTTGACCATCTGGCTGTCAAGGTCGTCCTGGCTGCACCCGAACAATTTGAGCGCCACTTTCATCCCCTTGGTTTGCTGGCGCACCTCGGCCAGCAACGAATTGAGGCCGGGGAAGTTGGGCTCGGCCAGGAGCATGACACCCGCAAATTGGTAATCGTTGGATTGCAGCAACTCCGGCAGGCTGTCGCCGGGCGTGGCCATAACAATATGATAGTTGTGCGAGCGGAGGAATTCGGCGGTTTTGTCAAGTATTTCGCCCGATTGTCCCAGCAATAAAATGCTCCGGCGCGCCACGAGCTTTCGTTGCGCCTGCGTGTTATCCTGGTTGGACTCGGAGAAGTCGGCCTGGGGCAGCCAGACTTGAAAACTGGTCCCGGTATCTTCCTTGGACTGGACTGAAATTGCGCCCTGATGTTTTTCGACGGCAATCCGGGCATTATAAAGCCCCAATCCCGAACCTTTGGACTTCGTGGTGAAAAATGGGTCGAAGATGGACGCAAGATAACGTTCCTTGATTCCGCAGCCCGTGTCCTGGATCGTCAGGCAAACACAGGGCGACCGTGGCATCGTTCCTTTCATATTCTCCAACTCCGGCGGCTTGACGTGACGGGAAGTTCGCAAAGTGAGGGTGCCGCCCTGGGGCATCGCGTCGGCGGCGTTGAGCAGCAGATTGATCACCACCTGGCGAAGTTCCACAATATCCGCGTAAACGGGAAGCGACTCAGACGCCAGTTCCGTTGCAACGCGTATTCGACGGGGGAGGATCTTGCTGACCAGCTCGACGAGGTCCGTGGCAATATCGTTCAGATCATGATAGTTGCGTTCGCCGGTTTGGCCCAAATGCAGGTTGATCATTCGCTGGACAAGCTGACTGGCCTGCAAGGAATTCTTCTTGATTAAAGACAGCCCCTCCTGAAACGGATGGAATTCATCGACCTGGGCGAGGTACGATTCGCTCAAGGAAAGAATCCCGCCCATGATGTTTCTGAAGTCGTGCGCCATTCCCAAAGTCAGCACCCCCAAAGTCTCCTTCCACGCGGCCGTCGAAAGACGCTTCTCGGCGATTGTCTGCCGCGTAACATCCAGCCAGACCACCTCGTAAGCCAGCAGCAGGCCATTTTGGCTGGTGGTGGGGTGGCGATGTTCCAGGATATAGGCGACGCGTCCGGTAACCGCGTGCCGGATTCGATAGGTGTTGGTGATATCCACACCGGTTCGGACCGCGCGTTTAAATTGTTGCTGCAGTTCGACAGCATCCAGCTCGTGGACGACCTGCCAGAACAGTTGCGACTGGCTTGACCAACGGGTCACGGGAATACCGGTCAACTCCTCGATATTGGGGCTTACAAACTGCAAACTAAAATCAGGCCGCTGGCTGAAAATGACACAGGGCCAGCGTTGCATCAGGCCATCCAACTGCGCTTCAGCGCGCAGCAACCGCATGTACGTTTCCCGCCGCGCGGATTCATTGCCCAGATGCTCGTCCCACACCGATTCCTCCAATTCCGAGAGAGGCGGCAGGATCGAACTCAATCGGACGAAACAGTTGCCCTGGTGCCGCGCCGTTTCCAGGATGAACCACTGCGAGGATTGGGAGTCCGGGAAAGCAAGTTTCAGATTGAGGCGGTCAAACGGGGAGGCGCTTTGGCTGAGTTGGACCAGCGACTCCTTCCAATGCGATGAAATCGTCCCCAGGGTATCCCAAAAAGGCTGGCCAATAAGCTCGGTTTGCGTCTGATCGAGCCAGTGGCTCAACGGTTCATTGACGGCCAGCACGCATCCAGTTGCGTCGAGAATTGCCATTCCGCCCTCCAACCAGCTTTGCGGCATAAAAGAACGCGGCGCCGCAGTAAAAACCCGGTCAATCGGGGCTGATTCGGACGCCTGGAGGTCGATTCGCATAGAGCTATTAGTCTAAGCAATGAGTATTATGGATTCCTATCCCAAACTCAACGCCTAATTCGGCCGCCGCAGTGGCGCCCGGTCCACCCTCACGAGTAGCAGTTCAAAACCCCTCTCGGCTTCGAGACGTAAGACTGATGCAGATTGCGCAAATTGCGGAGAGCCTCGTTTAGCGATTCTCTCCGGGCGCGCGCGCGGCGAAGTTGCGCGGCCAGCAGCTCGCCATTGCGCGTTTCCAGGGAGAGCAGCTTGCGAAGTTCCGCGTAGAAGGGATGTTTGCCAGGACCGGCCAATACTTCGCCGGGATTCTCCGACTCCCACTTTTGTCTGGCTTGGGAAAGGTGCTTTTGGAGACCGGCCTTGGCTGCCTGAATCTCCCTTAAAGACGGCCAGCTTGCGGACCGAATGGCGCCGGCTTCAGCCTGGGACAATTGAAGCCAGTGCTCCAAAAGGTTGGCGATTTCCTGGCGCGCGCCCATGAGATATCAGGCACGTTGCAGATCCGTGGCCCGAGCCGCTGCGTCGCCATTGGCGCCTCCCTTACACAACATTTCCGCCCAACTGTCCCGGAGCTCGCGGAGATGACCGATGACTTCCTCGATCGGCTCCCTCTTCTTCTTGAAATTGGCCTGGAATAATCGGAGGTTGAAGTAATTGTAGAGTCGGCGGAAATTTTCTGAGACCTCGGCGCCGCGCTCCATGTCCAGCCTGGCGTTCATTTCGCGGATGATGGCCTGGGCGCGGATAACATTATTGTTGATGGTCTGATTGAATTCCCGGGGGTCTTGATGATTAAAACCAGTCAAGCCTTTTTCCAAATAATTGATGGCACCGTCATAAAGGAGGAGCACCAATTGCCCCGCTGAGGCGGTTTGAATCGCGACTTTACGATAGGATTGCCAGGGGTTGTTACGCTGAGTCATGGGCCTAAGATCGGAGCTGTTGGTTTGGAGATGTCAAACTGGGCGCCAGAAATTGAGAGAGCTGCCTGACGACGTCTGACGACGGATAGCCGGGATCGTTGATTAACTGTTTGGCCAGATCAACCGCTTCCGGGCGGCTGTCAGGAAGGCCCTTCAATGCCGCTTCCATTCCCGCCGAAGTGGCAAATGAGGCTGTATCCGCGGCTGACTTGGCCGCGGCCGTCGAACGGCCGGGCGGAATCAGGCCATTTACGCCACTTACATTCATATTGGTATTTATTTCCATAATCCTAAGCAGGTTCAACTGTAAATCGCCCAATACCCTGCCTCGATTATATCGGCTCTGGAACTCAAAACTTTAGTGATCATCAATGAATTTGTCTGCCCGGCAATGTCGAAAACAAGGCGTTTAAAGTGTACTGCCCAAATCGGCTGGGTGAACCCAGCACGGTGGACGAATCTGACAGAGGAGCTTCGTTACGAAGATGTTGCGAATAATATGCCCGGGCAGCGTTGGCCACGGAGACGTCTCCGGCATCGAATACCTCATCAGCGGACCACAAGATCTCCAGTCCAGCGTTCCTGACAGTACCGGTCAGGTCGTTGGGGGGCCTGCCCCGCTCCGCTAGCGTAAATTTCCAGCCGATCGCCAACGGTTCATACGGTTGATAACGAATCAACTGGCAAAACAAAACCGCATCACAGCCGGTGCCTTCACGGACCTGCTCCAGGAAACTAAGCGGCAGTTGTTCATCGGCCCTCCATGCCGACTGCCCTGTCCATTCCCGGAGCTGCTCCGCGGAAACCGGGATCACTTCAAACCGCCCGGACTTCTCCAGTTCCGCATACAGAACTGTTTCCAGATCGTCGACTCCCGCCGTCAGGTCCGCCGTGGAAGCAGGGGTGGTGAGAGGCAAAATGGCCACGCGCCGAATCTGCAGGGGCAGAACCTCGCCCTGGCGGTAGATATTGGTCGGTTTATAGCGGGGGCCAAGTTCATCCAATGACTTCGGTATCGAATCACATCCCGCGATCACAAGGGTCAATATCAACCCGGGAACGACCCATACGGGGATTTTTCGCGGTCGTCGGGACCGGTCAAGCGATTGATTCATGGCGCATTTCAATGGTTCATCAAATCACGCGGCTGGGGACAAGAGAAATTGGAGTTGTCCCCAGGCTGTCCTATGTTTTGACACATGTCTATTTATCGGCAGAATTCTTAAGGAGCTTAGCCCTTTTATTTCTGCGTTTTGGCGCTCTTCAAAATGCGCCTTCAAGTCAAGCGGCTGCCAGCGACGATCGGCTGGCGGAAGAGGCCCAGGAAGATTTTACGTACCAAAAGAAGTGCCGGCCGCGGCCGGGGCTGCGTTTGAACTGCCGCTGGAGTCCCCGAAGTAAGCATTGAGATACTGCTTTTGGGTGTTGATGGTGTTTATCGCTGTTTCCATCGTGGTGAATTCACTGGTCAGCTCGGTTTGCTCGCTGGAGATCTGCGCATTGAGACTGTTAATGCTGGCGGTCAGAGAGGCGGAGTCGGTGGTCATATTTGTCTCATCGTTGTCCAGGATGCCGTCAAGCCCGGTGACCCCGGTCAAATAGGTGGAAAGACTTGTCGCGATGCCATTGGTCGAGTTTGTGAACAAATTCTGCACATCGTTAAGGTTGTTGGCGATTGCATTGGTCAGGGTCGTGGTGTTCGACACCGTCAGCAAATTGTCGGTGCCGTCAGACTCGATCCCCAAGTCGTTCAAACTCTGAACGCCGCCGGAGGAACCGGAAGGCGACGCGCCCACCATCTGGCGCAGCGTAGTTTCGATGTTTTCCGAATCCATGTCGCCCGTCAGAAGTCCCGGGGTGACATCGCCCGAGGAGTTCGTGGAAGTGCTTGTTTGCGAACTGATATAGGTTTGGACCGCATTGTAATCGGTCACAAAGCTTTGGATCGCCGTAGCGATCGTGGAAGTATCACTGCCGACGGCCACTGTGGTGGAACCTACCCCCTGGGCGGTGACCGACAAGCCGGGCAGGCCCGCGGAACTTGCGTCAATCGTGTTGGATTCGCTGACCTGTGCGCCACCGCCATCGATGCTGTATTCCAGGTTGTTTCCGAGTTGCAAAGCCCCGCCGGAAAGACCGGTTGCCGCCAGGAAATTTCCGGTGACATCCTGCAAGGAAATTCCCAGGTCACCGGTGGAATTGTTGGTGAGCACAAAACTATTGTTGGCGCCGTCGTAGGATGCGGTGACGCCTGCCGAGGAATTATTGATCTCCTGGAGGACATCGTTGATGGTGCTGGTGGAGGCGTTAAAATTGATTTGAACACCGTTGATGAGGAACTCGCCGGCCCCGGCGCCGCCGTCGGAGATGGGTGTGGCCAGATTGGCCGAGCTTAGTGTGCTGTTGAGATTGATGCCTCCCAGGGCTGAAGTGCTGGTGACGGCGCCCGTGCCGTTGCCATATAATTCCGCCGATTGAAGAAAATTGCTGGTGTCCGTCGCACTGCCCAGGACAATAGGACTGTTGCTCGCCAGGGAAATCTCGTCCGTCGTGGCATTATAGGTGGCGGTGACGGCGCCGTTGGTGGCGGTGCTGATTTGATCAAAAACCGATTGTAATGTTTCGGTCGTGGAGACGGTGATCGCCTGGCCATTGACAGTGAATGTGCCCGCGGTAATCGGCGTGGCAAAACCGGCGGATCCGATCACCAGATTCGCGACATTGTTGGTCGCGCTCAGGGGTTTGGCGGCGACAGCGGTTCCCACTTGAGCCGAGCCGGAGGCAAGTTGCGTGACGTCGAATGCGAAATTGCCCAAAGGAGTGCCTTGGGCCGCGGTGGCGCTGGCGATGGAGGGATCGGCAACCGAGGCTGTGCGGCTGCCGAAAAAGCTTGGGTTGCTAAGCGTGGTGACATCATTGCCCAGGGTTGTGAGATCCGAAGCTATGGTTTGATAGGCGCTGTCCTTTTCGTTGTCGGTAGTCTGCTCGGCCGTCATCTGAGTTTCCGGGGCCTTCGCGATGGTGAGCATTTCGCTGATAATCGACGTCCAGTCAATGCCGGAGGCCAATCCCGAAAGTTGGAGTGCGCTGCTTGAAGAAGAAGAGACGGCAGACATAAGTCTGTTTTTTCTTTAATTTTTCAACCAAATTTTCATTGTCCGCAAAGACGTTACTCGGGCGGCGTAAGCGCCGCCCGAGTATGTTACCGAATTATTGGCGGCGCTGATTAATCACCGAGGAGTTTGAGCGCCAATTGCGGGTCTTGATTGGCCTGGGCCAACATCGACGTGCCTGACTGCACGAGGATCTGATATTTGGCGTAGGCGGTGCTTTCCGTGGCCACATTCACGTCCGCGATCGTGCTGTTGGCGGCGGACAGGTTGGTCTGCAAAACCTGCAGTTCCTGGCCGGTGTAATTCAAGCTCAGCTCGTTGGCGCCCACAGTGGCACGGTCCGTGCCTAACTGGGTAATTGCAGCCGTGACGTTGGTCAAGGCCGTCGCTGCGCCGGTGGTGGTGGAGATGTTGTTGTCTCCAGTGTTGGCGAGATTGGAATAAACCGACGCCGACAGGCTGACGCCTGACAGGGTGAAGGTGCCGCCGGTGCCATTGCTGGTCACAGTCATGGACGAGCCGCTGAAGAGACTCACGCCGTTGAAGTTCTGGGTGGCCGCGTTGGAAATGAAGCTGGCCAGTGCCGCGAACTCCTTTTGATCGTCGGCGAGTTGCGTGGTGGATTGGGTGCCGTCCTGGGCTTGAACCGCCAATTGAGACATCTGCTGCAGCGCCGAGCCGACTTGTTGCAGATAGCCATCCTGTGTTTGGGCAAACGAATTGGAGTTGCTGACGTTGTCGTTGGCCGCGCCGACCTGGTTGATTTGCGCGTTCAAACTGATGGACTCCGCCAAGTCGGCGGGGTTATCAGAAGCGGACACGAGCTGCGAACCTGAGGACAGCTCCGCGAGCGCCTGGTTCAGCATGCTGGTTGAATTATTGAGGTTGTTGGCGCTGGTGAGCGCCGCGATGTTTGTATTAATTACCATAACTAACTCTTTCCTTGAGTCACCCCTTGCGGGGAGTTCTACTTCACGGCATCCATGCCATGTGGTGAATTTTATATATGGGCATCCACCGGTTTCCCTATTGGCTCTTTGTGGCTGCCAATCGCCATCGTCGTGTTGTCACGACAACCCAATCATCGGTTGGTTCCACGAAAGACTTAAGCGGGAGTTTGAGGCGTCGGTCAAACCGCAATAGATTCTTCCACATTCTATTTCCCTTCAACTGCTTACGGCTGTGAAGGCATTTCAAACCAAACGGCGACAGCCATTGCGCGAAGGCAGAAGGACCGGGTCGACGCCAACGCCGCTGGGCACTGCAAGGCGCATTTTTTTCCTAAAGTCCCGCCAAATTGATCCGATAAAAGCGTTGGAAGATGATCCTCACGAAAGACACGTTCTGCCGCACTGTCAATGACGAGACGGAGTTGCGGCTGATTGACCTTCAGCACAGCGGAGAACTGTTCAAACTCTTTGAGGGCAACCGCGAGCATTTGCGGCGCTGGCATCCCTGGGTGGATCACCTGAATACGCCGGCTGCAGTCGAAAGAGCCGTAACCTCTTGGCAGCACCTTTATGCGAACAAACGGGCGTGTCATACCGGCATTTGGTTCAAAGGACGATTTTGCGGAATGGTCAGCTTTCTGAATGTCGATTGCGCTAACCACTGGACGCCGATGTGCTATTGGCTGGATGAGGGGCATCAAGGCCGGGGAATCATGACAGAGTGTTGCCGGGCGATGATCGCCCATGGCTTTGCGGCGTGGGGATTCAATCGCATCACCATCGAGTGCGCCACGGAGAACACCCGCAGCCGCGCCATTGCCGAACGTCTGGATTTCAAGCTTGAAGGCATCGTCCGCGGGATCCAATGGCTTCACGATCGCTTCGTTGACGCGGCCATGTATGGCTTGTTGCGTTCGGACTACGAGAAGAGCCAGTCGTTGAACGGCGCCTCGTTGCCTGAACCGGCAGGAAGCATTGACCGGGCGGGATTGAGCCTGGCCGCGCCGGATCGCTGGGGGCATCTGTCAACCTCGACGGCGCGTCTTTGCAAGGCTGCCTGACGCGACGCTCTGCGGACGCGGTGAATTACGCTGCTGCGGGGCGGGCCAGGCGATCGGCGGCTTCCCAATTCTTCGCGAAGCTGGGCAATACGAGGCGGATTTGCTCGATGCGCTCGTGCAGGCGGTGGAGCAATAAATGCGCGCCGACCCGGAGCCACTGCTGGTACCAATGCACCGCTTCCCGGCTGATCGCCACTTCCTGGTCGCCAGAAAATTGATATTGACGGTCGCCCAGAAGCACTTCGCACAGGATGACGGCCGCGCTACGGCGTGGGGAGGCTGTGGATTGCGCGCGGCGCCATAATGGAACGGCGTTTTCGATGTCCTGGCTGAGCATCAACGCCTCGGCCCGCTGAAGGACAATGGCCTCGTTTTGCGGGTGATTCTTGACTGCTTCGGCGGTCCATTTGCGGGCTAGGTCCAGGCACTCCGGCCGGTCGAGGGCGATCTGTCCGCCAAATTCCCAGACCCTGGCGTCGGTGGGATTCTCCGAGACAAGCTGATTGAGGAGCTTCAAGGCGTAGATGGCCGTGCCTTGCCCGGCGTGGAACCGGGCCACGTCGAATCGCACCGGGCGCGACAAGGGATCGTCGGCCAGGGCGGCTTCAAATGCCTGGCGGGCGGCGTCGTGCTGTTTCATTTCGCTCAAACATAAAGCAAGGCAGTGATTCGGGCCGGCTTTGAGGATTTCCTTATTGACTGGGGACAACGTAGCTTGGCCGCGTCTGGCCAGGCAGTAGCGCATCTGCTCCGCCGCCAGGGCCGGTTGCTTCAATTCCATGTGGGCAAGCCCGAGGCTGAAGTGCTGGGAGGCCGTGAGGCCGGCGGCTTTGGCGATGGGCAACTGCAAGATCCTCACGATGTCCTCAAAACATCTGGCGGCCATTAAATGCGCGGTCAATTGCGTGAGAAGAGTCTCGCGCAATTCGGGAGTGACCTCCGACGGCGGAAGCGCGCTGAGGCAGCGCAGCGCTTCAAGATATTGTTCCAGCCCGTTTTGAAGCCGGCCCGAGCGGACCAATTCAAGGCCGTAGTTCATGAGGAGGTTTGGCTCGTTTGGCAATTCCTCGATGGCGAGTTGAAGCAGGCGCAGGTTGCGCTCGATCTTGTTGCGGTTGGAGACCACTTCGGTGGTGTAGCCGTGATGGAGCAGCGTGGTCTGGCCCAGCGCATTCTTGAGTCCCCATTGCTGGCACCGGACTTGGACGCTGCTGAAGACCTGTTCGTGAACGCGGCCGACGAAAAACAATCCGGGCGCGTTTCGGAAGAGGCGCGGCACGTAACTGCAACCTTCCTGCTCGCGACCGACGTTAATAATAGGAATGCGGTACGCCAGGGAGGCGGCGCATCGCATTTCGCGTCGGAGAGTTTCGTGATGCTCGACGAGCAGCTCCTCGTCGGCGTCGAGCGACAGGACCCAATCGCCGGTGACGTGCTCAAGCGCTGCGTTCCTGGCGGCGCTGAAATCGTCGCACCAGGCGAAGTGATGGACCTCCGCGCCGTATTCCTTGGCGATCTCAATCGTCCGGTCGGTGGAACCGGTATCCACGACGATGATTTGCGAGGCAACGTCGCGCACGGAGGCAAGGCAGCGGCCGAGAAATTCCTCCTCGTTCCTGACAATAAGGCAGACGGAAAGGCGGGGAGGCCGCTGGGTATCGAGGTCGAATTCAAATTTCCGGCTTACTTCCTGCGAAGCCGGGCCCGAGGCATTAATTTTGCCTTTGAGAAATTGTCCGGGTGCATTCCATTTGGGCGCGAGATTCCTGGCGTGCTGGGCCATGCGACGCGCGGCGGGGCCATCGCCGGCGGCTTTGGCGATTTCAGCGAGCAGCAAAAATCCCTCGGGGTGATAGGGACGGGATTGAATAGCGGCACTCGTCGCATTCCACGCGGCTGCAAGGTCTTTCTTTGCCAGGAATTGTCGGGCGGGAGCCAGATCGCCGATCCTGGCGGCGGCGGGAAGTGTGATGGGACCGGCTTTGCGGGCGCGGCGGGCTGCCAGCGAGGTAACTTCGGCCTTTTTGCGGACGGCCAAATCGCGCAGTCGATGGCTGGCGATGCGCGCGGCGCGTTCCCACGTCCACTCGCGGCGGACGTAATCGCTCGCGGCGCACCCCAAATTCCGCGCTTCATCGGGATGCGCGAAAATCCAGCGAAGGCGCTCCGCCAAAGGCCCCGGGGCGGGTTCGAGCCACCAGCCCTTGCGGTGCAGTTTCAACGCTCCGACTTTATCGCAGATTTGTTTGCGCAAGGCGGGGAGCCGGTAGGCGTAGCCGTCGGTTGCAAAATCATCGGTGGCGCCGCCAGCGGTGACGACGACCGGCAATCCGCAGGCCATCGCTTCGAGGACGGGCAGGCCGAAGCCTTCGCCGCGATAGGGATGGACCAGACACTGGCAGGCTGCATAAAGCCGGGGCATCGCTTCCGGTGGCAATTCGTCAGTCAAATAAAGGATGTGTGGCGCGTTTGGATTTGCGCGGGCGGCGGCGATGTCCTTTTCCAAAGTCTGGCCCTCGTAAACCGATTTGCCGCCAAAGTCCTTGATCACAAGGCACACGTCGTCCGCGGCGGTAAAGGACTCCAGATAAGCTGCCAGCAGCAGGTCGGGACCTTTGCGGCGAATCGTTCCGCCAACGAACAGGAATTTGAATTTCTTTTCCGTGGCAAGCGGCCAGGGTTGGAGGCCGGGCTGGAATTTGGCCGGATCAATCCCATTGGGCACGATTTTCACCTTGGAAGGATGGACGCCGGAATCGACATAAACCCGGCGGACATAGTCCGAAGGCGCCCAGACTTCATCGACCTGGGAAAGATTGGCGACCCAATCGGCGGGGATGACTCCGAATTCCCAGGGTTGGATAAGCACCCAGGCGCCGGCGGCGGGCCGTTGCCAAATCGGCGGCCAGGCGTGGCGCACGGTGACACTGGCCTGGCGCGGCGCTTCGGTCCGGATGCTGCGGGCCAGGTTTTTCAATTCCGGCGGCGCCGAGTGATTCCGCTGGCTGACCCTGGCGATTTGAATGTGATTGTCCTTCGCCAGGGACGCAGTCAATTCGCGATTGACGTGCGAGAGGCTGCCGTAGTCAAGAAACGTACCTTCCCAGGTGATCTGCAGGTCGGCGACAGGTTTGGCAGGGTCCTCTGGTTCCACCATTACAATACGCGGCGCGCACGGATCGCAGGAGGCGGTGTTTAATTTCTGCTCGATTTCGCTTAGGCACGTCGCGGTCCGCCTGCCCACCTGGACGCGGTCAAAGGCTGCGGCGAGCGCCGCGCGGTGACCGCGCCCGCGTGCGCGGGCGGCGGCCGGATTGATTTGAACATCGCGCAGGAGCGCGCGAAGATGCTCCTCTGATGGGGCCGCCCATTTTAACCCTCGCAACGGGAGAAAATCAGACTCCGATGGTTCAATTTCGACCAGTTTGAAATCAATCAGACGACTGCGGTCCTCTGTGCAGAAATCCATGTGCGCGCCCCAACCGGTGGTGATCACCAGTTTTTCCATCAGCATGGTTTGAAGATGGTTTCGTCCCCACCCCTCGCCCCGCGCGGGCAGCACGACGCAGTCGCATGCCTGCAAGACGCGAGGCAAATCAGAGTCGGGAAACCCGAGAACCTCAAAGCGCGCGGTCGATCCGATGGCGGCCGCCACCTGTAGAGTCTGTTGCCGGATTTTGTCCGCCGATTCCGCGCAAGTTTTTCCAGGAAGTCGCGATCCGATGAAAAGGCAGACATCGTCGCGATCGGAGAATTCCCGGAAGTAGGCGTTCAGGAGGACGTCCCAGCCGGAGCGTTCAGACCAATCGTCACAAAAGAGAAAATTCCAGGATGCGCGCCCGGGCAAACCCGCGGGGACTGTGGCGTCCGGGGAGAAGGCGGTTGTATCCACGCTGGTGGGGACGACCCGCAGTTTGGACCGTTCCACACCGCTGCGAGCGAAAATTTCCAGGGCAAAGTTGCCAGGGACCCATATCTCGCGCATTTGGTTGCAAACAGTGACCCAATCGCCAGGAACGGAATCGGCTTCAATCGCGGTGCGGCCGATGTTGTAAAGCCCGTCGCCGGGCGTAAAGAAAGAATTCGGAACGCTTGTGGCAACCGCAATGCCGCCGCCCATGAAATTGAATTTGGCGCGTGTGGCAAGCATGGCTTCCTTGACTGAGGCGGGCAACTCGAGTTCGTATCCTACGGAAAAGGCCTCAGTGTGATCGAGGGTTCCGAAAGCCGGAAGGAACGGGGCCAAGCCCAGGACCGAGTTGATGCTGTCGCGCGAGTATTCGCCGGGGGAGAGGAAAGGTGCGACCCAGCGAACGGTGCAGCCGGGAGCCGGGGCGGCCGAGGGGGCTGGTTTCGGGGGCGCCACCTGTGGAGCGGCGCCCAGGGCTTTGTCAGGCCGTCCGGGGGAGTAATAGTCCAGCGGTTCGACGGCGGGCCGGACATTTACCTGGACGATCTTCAAATTGCCCGATTTCAAGTCGCTAATCAGGCGATCGATCTGCGGGGGCGGCATGGCGCGCAGAAGGGGTTCCGTTCGGTCAAACTGACCTTTGAGAATGCGGGCGACGGCCAGATTGTGCAATGCGGCGGCCTGGCGGGGCGCGCGGGCGAGAGCGCGCTCGTAACAAATGATTGCGAAATCGATCTCCTGCGAGAAATTATCGAACCACGGCGCCCTGTAATTCATGGCAAAATTGCCGAGAGCGATCCATCCCAGGGCCGCGGATTCCGGGTGGTTCGGATTGACGGCAAAGAGCCGTTCGATTGGCATCTGGTCCCGGTACTTGGCGTGGATCAAATCCCATTCATAGCGCGAGCGGACAGCGGAATTATAGCTAAGACCTTTGGGATTCTGGTAAAAAAGACTGAGGAATTCCGGCACACGGACCGCGCGCAATCCGGCTTGCGCCATGCGCAGGAGGAATTCGTAATCGCCGGGTGCCGTGTACTGCGTGTCGAACACGCCAATCTTGAAAAAGACGCCGCGCCGCCACATCGGATGGCAGCCCGTCACGCAATAAAACATTAGTGTGGCCGGGTGGTAAGGCGGATGGACGACGCGCCGCATGATGTGCGGCGCGGAAAACAGGTCGTTCGCCACCGAGGAATTATAGTAATCTCCGTAGGCCAGGTCGGCCGCCGGATTGGCGTCGAGGGCCGCGGCCAGCAGTTCGAGCGCGTCGCAGCGGTGGGAATCGTCGCTGTTGGCGTTGGTGATGTATTTGCCCGTTGCCATTTGGACGCCGCGATTCCAGGCCGTGTAGAGAGGCTCCCGTTCCGTCCGCACATACAGGATATTTGAATGCCGGGTTTGGAAATCCTCGACGATAGCGCGTTCGTTCTGCTGGGAACCGCTGTCAATAACGATGATTTCAAGCTGGCTCGCAATGGTCTGCGCTTCAAGGTCGGAGAGACAAGCCCGCAGGTATTTCTCGGAATTATAAGTGGAGACAAGAACGGAGATTCGCGGCGGGGCGGCGGTCGCCGGGGTGTCAGCAGCGGCAATGGTACTTGAAGTATAGCCGGAGGGCGCAGGCTCCATTGCCAGAGGATGCCAGTCGGCATTGACGTAAAGAGCGGGACCGGACAGGCTAGCGCCTGATTCGGGAGCCAGTTTGACGAAATCGGTGTTGAGGGCGTCTGCGGCGTCAGGATTCTCGCCAGCGCAAATCAACTTGGTCTTACGCCTGAATTCGGGGGGCAAACTGATCAAAACTTGATTCATGGAGGTCGCGTCGCCGAGCACCAGGAGATCGGTTTCGGGCAACGAATCCGGCACGGACGGAAGCAGTGTCAGGAGAGGGTTGCCCGCGGTTTTGGCCCGCACGCGGTCGAATTCGGCGGAATCCGATTCGATGAGCGTAATGCCCCTTAAATACGGAGACAGACGTACAACAATGTCCCGATATTGAAAACACCCGGGGCCGACAATCGTGACATGGTGGATGTGGTTGGCGATCGGGCGACCGGCGAGCTGGCCGAGGAGGTCGAAGGTTGTCGGGGCCCGATTCGCCGGTCTAAACGACGGAGTTACGAGGCGGACGACCGGGTTCCAGGCTGGCGTGTCAATCGTTACGATATCAGGCATAAAATGCTTGGCTCCAGTGCAACATTCTGTGGTTAGCAATGAGGATGCCACGCGAGCGATCAATACGGTGCCGTTGTATTGCAACGAGTTGCAAACGAGACTGACGGATGACCGGGCAAAAATTGCCCTGGAGTTTTGGGCTCAGGGGGTGGGAAGCTCCGGGATACCGGCGTCTAAGTCGCCGGGGAAGTCGAGACAGCCCGAGGGTACCCGAGCCGGTCGAGTACGGGACCGGCGCGCCGCTCGAATTCCTCCAGGATGTCGGGCGGGAGCTCGTCCTTGAACGATCCGCGTTGGCCGCGGCGAAAGTAGCTCTTCTCCGGCCACTGGGTTTTAACCATTTCCTTGCGTTTTTCCTTGGCCTGGAGTTGGGCGAACGAACAGGCGTCAACTGCGGTTTTCAGCAGATCGTCCGAGCGGTCAAGGCCGAAAAAGTCGCACATGCGCCGGACCTGGGAAAGAGGATCGGAGAGTAAATCCTCGTATTTTACGATGATCATTCGGGCGCCGTAAGGATTGTCCAGCCAGGCGGCCACATGGTCCTCCCAAAACACCGGGGCCGCGCTGAACACTGGACTGAATGGGTTGAAATAAACGGGTTCGGCGACGCCAACCGTGCGCTGATAATGATAATACGAAACGATCGCGTCGCGCCCGTCGCGGACCAGGTAAACCACGTTCCGGTAATCCAACTGGGGTAACTCATGCGACTTGAAAAACATCGGTTCACGGAATCGGCGATACCATTTGCTGTCGTAAATGTCCGGAACGGCGTGCTGCACGAGGTCATCGGTGGCGATGTCGGGCCGGAGGCCCAGGGCAATATAGGCGATCAGGTATTGAGTCCAATGATGCCCGGAACGGGGAAATCCGACAAAAAAGTAATCGCCGTCCGATCGTTCATGGATCGGGATAAGACCGGTTTCAGCGCGAATCGATTCTTGCAAGCCTGCCATATTTTATCCGGGCCACAACCGCGCCCTCCACAGCGGCGGATGCCCGGATTTTTGGACTTTGCGTGGCGCTCCCGGAGTTGACAAGAAAAATCGGCGGGAATCGGGCCGGTTGGCGGGGTGACTGGATTTCTTGACTGAGACAGGCGGTGGGTTACGCTCGATCGTTCTATGGGGCAATTGGCCATTCACATTTTCGACAACGGCGTGCGCATCCACGACCATCATTTGCTGGATGTCCAGCGCGCCCGATATCGCACGCGGAATGTGCATGAGGCGGACGAGGAAGATGTGTTTCTCGCGGCCCTGGCCGACGTGCCGCCGGGCGGAATCTTTCTGAATGTGGGCACCGCGGTCGGCTATTACGTGATATTGGCGAAATTGAAACGACCGGACTTGACCGTTCACGGGGTGGAACCGTTGCCCAGCCAGGTGGAGCGATTCAAAGAAAATCTTCCGATAAACCGGCTGAACTTTGGCGATGTCCGGCTTCATGAGATTGCCATCGCCGCGAAGGACGAAGTCGAGGCGCAGTTATTGGACGACAGCTACGGGAGCCGGCTTTTGGACCCCTCGGAGCGCGTGTCGGGGCGGGTCGTGCGAGTCAAGACCACGACCCTGGCTCAACTCTGCCGGACAATTGGAGCCCGGATAGACCTTGTGCAGATGGATATCCAGGGGTTGGAGTGGCCGGTCCTGGAGAAATTCTTTGCGAGCGCCGATAGGTCCGCGATTTCCACTTTTCTAGTGGGGACGCATGGCGACAAGATCCACGCATCCGTGATTAATTTGATGAAACAACACGGATACGCCGTGACCTTTGAATGTGCCCGACCTTCCGCGCAACCGGATGGCATCGTCCTTGCGGTTGATGAGCGACTTCGGTCGCCTGCGTGCCGATGACTGCGCCTTTCTTATTTGCGCGGTGTGGGCTTTGTCAATTTGGGGACAACCGGTGCCGGGGAAGCGGGTGAATCCGCGAGGTCGGACTTGTTCTTGGAATTGGGAACGGAAGCCAACGGCGCGACCAAACGAGGCAGTTTCGCCTCGGTGTGAGTCATGGCCTCCTGATTGTTTTTTTGAATTTCGGCATAAACCTCCTGGCGATGCACCGGCACTGTGGAAGGAGCCTCGATGCCGACTTTTACGGCGTCGCCGTCGATGCGGATTATTTTGACCGTAATCCGGCCGTCGATGACGATGCTTTCGCCGGGTTTGCGGGAGAGAATGAGCATAGGCGTGTAGCTGGGTGAACCCTATCAGACCGGCAAAGGATGATGGGTTGCATACTCGGCGGCATTGACGGGAATGACTTGTTTGCCAATCAATGTGCGGCGATTGATGACAATTGGACCCTTCAAATTGACGGTTCCATTCCTCGCGCCGCGCAACGTGACAATATTGAGGACGAAGGCGTCGGCGGGATCGATCAAATCCAGGAATTCGACGTCCTCTTTACTGAGTTCCGGCTGATAATCGGTAACAACGAAATGGGGCGGGACAACCAGGAAGGCGTGCTTGGCGTCCTCGGCCATTTGGAACCACAGGAAGGGTTCCTGCTCCCGTTTGGCCAGCAGAACATAGTTCTTCACGCGCTCGAAGCCCAGCAAGCCAAGCGGAAGGTGGACGAGGTCTTTGACTTCGTTTGTGTGTTTCTCAGGATCCATTAGTTCCAGGTCATTCATTTGTTTCTCTCGCTGGCAAACCGGTCAAGCAACACGTGTGCCAGGAGGTTCCTGCCTCCCAAAGACGGCTCAAGCATGCTGCGCGGGCGGTCCCGCGGGTAAGAATGGCCCGCGCACTCGGCGCGCCAGGACATTCTTGCCCCTTGAACGTAAACCCTTTCTCTGACGAAACCAGGGAATTTATCGGCCGCAACCAAAGCGCCCGCGCGGGGCGCCACCGATACCCGGCACGCCGGCGGCGGTCATTTAGCGCGTGACGTCCTGCGGGAAAATGGTTCAATCAGATGTCAACCGCGTGCGGGACACCATTGACCATGAATCGATACGAATTTCATCTCCGCATTACGGCGGATCAGTATCTGGACTATTATCGCGGGACCGCCCGCCATGTTATTGTTCGTTGCACCACTGGCCAAAACGTTCAATTTCCAGCGTCACTGCTGCAAAAATTTGTCACGCAGGATGGAATCTGCGGTCATTTTGTCCTGACCTGTGACGACCACAATCGCGATTCCAGGCTGGAACGGCTGAAATGATTCCCGCGCCAAACCCCGGATGACCGATGGGGCACTCGGAATGCGCAATGAAATTCGCCGATCGCGGCGTGTTTTTTGAACTTGTCGCCGGCTGGTCCGAGGATTAGCGTGGCCGAAAGTTGCGTCGCGTGAAAAAACAACTATCCCGGAGGAAATTCGTGGCCGCTGCCGGACTGGGGGCGCTGGCCTCCGGATCGCTCGGCGCGCTGGCCCAGTCGCCCCAAATTCTGACGAGTTCGACCGTCAAGCCGTTGGTGATTTCAGCGGCCAACGGAAACCGCTCCAAGGACCCCGACGGGATGACGGCCGTCGCGCGAGCCTATAAAATGATCACCGAAGGCGCCGATGTGCTCGATGCGGTGATTGCCGGCGTGAACATTGTCGAGTTGGACCCGGAGGATACCAGTGTGGGTTACGGCGGCCTACCCAATGCCGACGGGGTCGTGCAACTGGACGCGTCTGTGATGCACGGGCCGTTGAAGCGGGCCGGTGCGGTGGCGTGCATTGAGGGGGTCCGCACGCCGTCTCTTGTCGCCAAGAAGGTGATGGAGGAAACGGACAATCATTTGCTCGTGGGAAAGGGGGCGCAGGCCTTTGCGCGAAACATGGGGTTTAAGATCGAGGACAATTTGATGACCGATAAGTCGCGCAAATTGTGGCTGGAATGGAAGCGCCGGACTGATCCGGAACATTATCTCGATCCCAAGTCACGCTCAGAGGCGGGCATCCGCGAGCGGACGAAAATGGTGGCTGAAGGTTTGCTCGACCGCGATCATGTCTTTGGCACGATCAACTGCAATGGCATCAACGCAAAGGGGGAAATTTGCGGGGTCACCACGACCAGCGGGCTGGCTTTTAAAATTCCGGGCCGCGTGGGAGACTCGCCGATTCTCGGCGCGGGACTTTATGTTGACGGGGAAATCGGGGCGGTGGGTTCGACCGGGCGCGGTGAAGCGAACCTGTTCAGCCTGGCGTCGTTTTTGATTGTGGAATTCATGCGCCAGGGGACGGCGCCGAAGGACTCAGGCATGCTGGCGCTGAAGCGGATCGTCGCCAACACGGTGGAAAAGCGCCTGCTCAACAGCCATGGCAAACCAAATTTCAACGTCACCTTTTACATTCTCAACGCCAGGAGCGACTATGCCGTCGTGTCGCTTTACGAAACTAAATTTGCCCTGTGTGGCGCGGACGGCCCGAAAACATTGGACTGCGAGGCTCTTTTTCCGGGCAAGGCGGAGGATTAGCAGGCCCTGGCCCAATTTATGCCGATTACAGCCTTGACGGCGCTGCATCACTGCTGTATCATTCATATGTGAATGAACGGATCGCATTCTCTTTGATTCACGCCGCTCACAGTATTGAGAGTCGGTTTGAGGAGGCGTTGGCGACTGTCAATTTGTCCGGGTCTAAATTTGCCGCCCTCTCTGTTCTGGTATCACAGGACCAGCCCCTGAGCTTGAGCGAGTTGGCTGAGAAACTTACCTGTGTCCGCTCCAATGTCACCCAGTTGGTTGATCGACTGGAAGCCGAGGGCCTGGCCAAACGCATCGACGACCCTACGGATCGCCGTGGTGTGAAAGCCGAGGTGACGAAACTCGGCCGCAAACGTCACGCGGCAGGGGTCAAGGTGGCGAACAAGGTTCACGAGGAAGTCAGAAAAAAGCTTTCAGCGCTTGATCAGGCGGCGCTGGTTCGCGCTCTCGACGCCATTCAATAATTTTGTTGGAAATTTAATGCAGATATGCACCATGCAGAAATGAAATAAATGAAAGGAAAAACTATGAAAATCATTGTTGCGATTTCACGGGTTTTGGTGGGCTTGGTGTTCGTCGTTTTCGGACTGAACGTATTCCTGCAATTCCTTCACCAACCACCTCCACCGACCGGCCCGGCTGGCGATTTTGTCAAGGCGCTCTTCGTCAGCCACTACCTTTACGCGGTCGGGGCTCTGCAAGTCATCGGCGGCGCGCTCCTGTTGGCGGGTCGATTCGTCCCGCTTGGGTTGACGCTGCTCGGCCCGGTCATTGTCAACATATTGCTCTTTCACAGTTTGCTCGATCCCACCGGGCTGCCGATCGCCCTCATCGTTGCGGTGCTTACCCTCGTCGTTCTGTGGCATTACCGCGCTGCTTTCGCGGGATTGGTGAGGCCCTGAATAAGGAGGGAAATATGATGGAAATTGGAATCGACAGTTTCGCAACGGCGATTGCGCCGCCGGGAAGCGGCGTTGATATTCAGCCGGACCATCTGC
This sequence comes from Vulcanimicrobiaceae bacterium, assembly GCA_035511075.1. Taxonomy (GTDB): domain Bacteria; phylum Verrucomicrobiota; class Verrucomicrobiia; order Limisphaerales; family Palsa-1400; genus DATAUD01. The sequence continues at coordinate 29,018 of DATKFW010000152.1, read as the reverse complement.
TTGAGAACTTGCTCACGCAGGTCGAGCTTGCCGACCAGGTTGGCATCAATGTTTTTGGCGTGGGCGAACATCACAGGCGCGAGTTCCTGGATTCCGCCCCCGCGGTGATTCTCGGCGCGGCGGCAGCCCGCACGAAGAAAATTCGTCTCACCAGCGCGGTCACCGTCCTTAGCGCCGCCGATCCGGTTCGTGTGTTTCAGGAGTTTGCCACGCTTGATCTTCTCTCACACGGGCGCGCCGAGATTATCGCGGGTCGAGGCTCTTCCATCGAAGCATTTCCGCTCTTTGGATTCAAGCTGGAGGACTACGACGAACTGTATGCCGAAAAGCTCGAGCTGCTGCTGAAAATTCGGGCCGGAACGGAGATCCATTGGGCAGGTAAGCACCGCCCGGCCCTTACCGGCCAGGAGGTCTATCCTCGTCCAATTCAAAACCCCTTGCCGATTTGGGTTGGCGTGGGCGGTACGCCCGAATCATTTGTGCGAGCGGGAAAGCTTGGGCTTCCGTTGATGGTGGCGATTATCGGAGGCGAACCGCGCCGGTTTCGCCCCCTTATCGACCTTTATCGTCAGGCGGCCGTCAAAGCCGGACATGCGCCGGAAAAAATAAAAGTTGGCCTGCACGTAATTGGATTTATTGGCGATAATGCGAAACAAGCCGCCGACGATTTTTATCCCGGGTACGCGCACACGTTTACAGAGATCGGGAGAGAGCGAGGCTGGCCGCCGGTCAATCGCGCCCAATATGAAGCGCTGCGAGGTCGGACGGGGGCGCTGTTCATTGGCGGTGCTGCGACCGTCGCGGAGAAAATTCTATATGTGAATGAGACTTTGGGCGGACTTTCGCGGGTCAGCTTTCAAATGACGGTTGCCACGCTGCCGCAAACAAAGCTCCTACACGCGATTGAGCTTCTCGGCACAGAAGTCGTGCCGATAATTCAAGACCAGAACGATAGACTCAGCCGCTCCGATTCAACGCCTTCTTTTTCGTTGGCGTAAAACGGCGGTGGGACTCAAACAATCAAGTAAAGCTTCCGTCAAACCGCTTTCGCCCGCTTGCTTGGATCACGTTGTTGTGTGATGGAGCGACTCGGCCATGGATCGGATGTCCCGGTTCTCGAAAATCTGGCTTTCGCGTTGTCCATTTCCCCGGACGGCTGCGTCAACCATGACCCGGGCCAAGTCGTCGGCCCGAATCACCTGGCTGGGAAACAGCAGCCGAAACGCAGGATAGATACCCCGCAAAAGGCGGTAGCCGAAGTTGGGTTCCTTTCGAGGCTCCACAGGATAGATATACGCGGGTCGGAAGATGTAAACGCGGGGAAACCCTGCCGCGAGCAATGCCTTCTCGGCCTCTCCTTTGTAGCGTGCGAAAGCCATCCGGCTTCGTCCCGTCGGGTCCGCGCCACTCCCGCTCAAGAAAGAAAATGCTGCGTCAGGGCTGCTGCCGTGGAAAATTCGCGCGAACTCGACCATGTAGTCCACGGTTATCGCGCGGAGATCTTCGTCCGACACCGCACCGGTATATGCGCCCAGGCAAAAGACCGCTGCGTTCTGTCCCGAGATCTCGTGCGCGAGTGCGGAGCAGTCCGCGAAATCTCGATGGACAACCTCTTTCAGCTTAGGATGCGAAATGCCGAGTTTTCTGCGACCGATGGCCGTTACCTGTTTGACAGCGGGATGACCAAGCGCGTAGCGAAGGGCGTATCCGCCCACCATCCCAGTCGCGCCGACAATGACAAGCCGCATCTGCTTCTCGCTAAGAATATTCATCACTACTGTTCGTCATAATCTCCGTTGCAAGCGTCCTAAGTTACGATCTTCTTGTCTCACGGATAGATCGTGCGAGGTCGCGACTGAACTGAGCCGCCAGATCGCTTAGAGTTTCCGCAACAACTTCCGGTTTGCCGCGTGGCGAAACGCCAGTCCGGTCAAGTCGCGCCCGGCCACTTTTCAGCGGAACATCGCTGCCGGGAGCGGTAATGCGCCATTGTGCTATTAATGTGCCGTGGCCGTTTATATCGACATCGAATTGCTGCACGCTGATATACACGGCGACCATCACCTGGTCGTGAGCCCAATCTGTGAGATAAATGCTGTCGGAAGGGAGAAGTTCGGCCAGATTAGCAGCCAAGTCGCGCTGAAAAGATTCGTCAAGGCGCTCGCTCCAAAGCGCATCCTCAAGGTATTCAATTTCGTTGTCGCCGTTGCGGACGGCTATGGAGTTGCGCAAGAGGTAGGAGGGCATTTTCACGAAACCAATCCCAACCGACAGCTTCTCGGGGTCGGACAACGCGGCCTGTCGTGGTTCACTCGTTGGAATCGGCGTCAGAGCAAAGTGACGGGTTGAAATGGTTACCGGCCTGAACATGCAGCCGGAGAGGATCGTGCAAACAAACGCTAGAGCGATATAGCAACGTGCGATCATGGTAGTTCCTTTGACTTTTTTCCAACCAGCAATGCATTTGGATTGCGCTTGAGAAAGTCGGCCAGGTCGGCGACCGAGTGGCTTGCGTTCCCCAGTTCCTCCAGCGCCCGCGCAAGACCGGGGCGGACGGCGGAGTCTGGCCCCAAAAGGTCAGAAACGCTCTGCAGGCTAACCCTCAGGTCGGCCAGAGTCTTCCCCGCGTCGTTCAGGGTATTGGTGGCACTGTCAACGAGCGGGTCAACGCGCCCATCCACATGTCGCACCAATACCTCGGCCTGGTCCAAAGTCCTTCTGAGGGAAGTCAATGAGTTTGTAAGGTCAGGTGCGGTGACCACATGATTCGCCGATCCGAGTAAATTGGTTACTCCGGCATTTATGCCAGGCATATCCAACTGACCGAGAATCACGTCAACGTGCGCCAGAATTCCGCCAAGCTTTTCTGAAAGGCCTTGAAGATTGAGATGAGCAACGCTGGCCATCAATTGTTGCAGGTCGCTAGAGACAGTTGGGATCTCTTGATACTCCGGGGTTAATTGATGAAATACCGGCGGTGAAGCGTCGGGGATTATGTCTAGGGCAACGTAGAGGACACCGGTGACCAGGCTCTCGCTATCCAGCCGCGCGCGGAGTCCTTGTCCGATGATTTGGTCGAGGTGGTCCTTTTCTCCAATACGAAGCTGCTCGTCTGATTTGATTTGAGCGAGTTTCTTGTCAATCGCAATCACGACTGGCATGGAAAAATCATTAGTGGCTTGATTATGCCGAATGAGTACGTCCACGACCGAACCGACGTTAACACCGCGAAATTTCACAGGGGCACCTGGATTCAAGCCTTTCAGAGAGGCGTTAAAGTAAAGGATGGTTTTGAATTGGGGGTGAAAGAGACTGCGCGAACTAAAAATGAGGAGGCCGCCGAGGCACAATACTAGCCCAATAGCAAAGAACAGACCGATGATTGTAGGATTCGCTTTTTTGCTCATAGTGTCGCTTTGCTTTCCATAGACGCGCCGCGGGTGAGGAAAGCTTTCAGCTTCGCGTCCGTGGAATGATTGAGGAGATCGTTTGGATTGCCCTGCACTCGCATCGTTTTGGTATCTGCATCAAGGAAAATTGAATCGTCGGCGATCATAAAGATGCTGGCCAATTCATGTGTGACCACAACAATGGTCGCGCCGAGGCTATCGCGCAGTTCCAGTATCAGCTTGTCCAGGTTGCGCGAGGTGATCGGGTCCAATCCGGCGGAGGGCTCATCGAAGAATAGGATTTCCGGGTCCAAGGCCATGGCGCGCGCCAATCCGGCCCGCTTGCGCATGCCGCCGGAAATCTCAGCCGGATAGTAGTCTTCAAACCCGCTCAAGCCGACCAACGCCAGCTTAAGGCGGACAATATCGTCGCGGTCGGCGGCCGACCAATCCGTATATTCGATGAGCGGGAGCGCAACATTCTCGGCGAGAGTCATCGAACTCCAGAGCGCGCCACTCTGAAAGAGCACGCCGTATTTGCGGAGTTGGACCTTCCGCGATTCATCGTCCATCTCCCAAAAACTTTTGCCATCATAAAGGACGTCGCCCTGCGCCGGGCGTTGCAAGCCGATCAAATGCCTGAGCAGCGTGCTCTTGCCGGAACCGCTATTGCCCATAATGACGAAGACCGAACCTTGGTTGACGCTTGCAGTAATATCGCGCATCACGACCCGCGATCCATAGGCCATCGTGAGATTCTGAATTTCAATCTTTATTTGATCGGATTTCATTCTCGGACTAGATCCGCAATGCGTTGCAAATGACCGCAAAGATGCCATCTGATGCAATGATGGCTGTTATTCCCGTTACCACGGCTCTCGTGGTTGCTTTGCCCACGTCGGCGGCGCTATAGCCCGACTGAATGCCCCGGAGGCATCCAGAGTAAGCGACGAGAAATCCGAAGAACGACCCTTTTCCGATGCCGAGCAGAAAACTCTTGAGTTGGATGGCCTGCACTGTGCGAGTCAGGTATTCCGTGGCGGAAACATCCAGCATGCAAACGGAGACGATAAAACCGCCTGCAATGCTGATCAGGTCGGCAAAGGCACAGAGGAATGGCATGACTAAAATGAGCGCCACCATGCGCGGAAGAACCAGAAATTCGACCGGCGAGATGCCGAAGGTTTCCAGAGCGCCGATCTCCTCGTTGACTTTCATCGTTCCGAGTTGTGCGGCGAAGGCGGCTCCGGTCCGGCCGCAAATGATGATGCCGGTCATAATACAGGCCATTTCCCGAACGCTTGCGATTCCCACGAGATCAGCCACATAAATGGAAGCCCCGAATCTGGTCAGTTCCGTGGCTCCAACGAACGCGAGAATGAGGCCCACCAGAAAATTGATCATGGCGACAATTCCCAAAGCTTGAGGGCCGCATTCCTGCATTACCAAGAACGCGTCCGACCACCGAAATTGGGTTCGACCGCGAAGGAGATTTGCCAGCGCTACGAGGTTTTCTCCTAAGAACGTGAATAATTCCGTTGCGTCTTTCATCCCCTGGATGGCGCTTTCGCCAAGCCTTTTGAGAAGGTGAGCTTCCACGGCTTGCGGACGCGCATCGGTCCGCTCTGGAACCGCCTGCGCTAGACGTAGCAACCGGCGAACGCCTTGGGGAAGGCCATCGTCCTGAAGCTCAACATTCCGTTTCCGGCACAACTCGGCACATTTACGCACAAACGTGACGAAGCGTGAATCCCAGGCCGTCACGCCTGCAGAATCAAACGATAACAGTCTGACTTCTGTCGCCCGATCAAGAGCGTCCCGAACAAGTCCGATGCTGAGCGGATTGCTATCTCGACCCGCATTGCCGGACAACTTGATTAGCAGGGTCGCTGGCGCCTGCATTTCCACCACCAGATTGAGTGCTGAATCAGCTTGCTTCACAATTGTGCTTTGCGTTCAGGTGTCAGGACAGTGCGCGCTCTTCCATCCAATCGACGTAGAGCAAGCGCTCGGCAAACAGCCAAGCTCCGTCCACCTTTACAAGGGTGTCGAGGTAGCGGAGCGATGCAAGCATCAAGCGCCTTTTTTCGCCATCAACCGTGACGTGGTGCGCCAGGCAGTAGGCTTCGCCAGTGGCGCGGTCGCCTGTCAGCGTGAAGATTGTGGTCTGTCCGATAAAGTGCGTGGTAGTGTCGTATTTATTCAGGTTTGCGAAGACTGGCGCGAGCGCTTCCCGCGAGTGCAGTTCCATTGAGGGTCTTGGATCCTTGGCGTTCATGAACACCACAAAGTGGGTCTCCTTGGCAAAGAGAGACATCTGACCTTTCGCATCGCGACGATCAGCGCAGTGTGCGTAAGCGTCGACAAGCTCCCGAATAGCGAGGCGATCCGCAGCCTCGGTGGCAGAGATGCTAACGTGTTTGCTCATCGTTGACTCCTTATCCGATCTGTCCATCCACGGCAAGAGAAGTCACTCAAGGGCCAACCCCTTCGCTTTTGCCGACGTTCTGCGGGCTGCGGCCTTTGCACGCGGCTGAGTTCAAACATAACGCCGGACCGCCTGCAAAACCAACACTCAAATGGAAAACTTGACAGATAAACTGATAAGTTATAATGTTGAATCGTGATTGCTCGGAAAAATAGCGACGTCGTAGTTGAAGATTTTGCCCTGGCGTTGGGTCTGCTCGTGCGCCGCATTCGCGCCGACGCGCCGCCGGAATTGCGGGAATTCTCCTGGACACAAAAAGCGGTCCTATCCCGCCTTGAAAAGGACGGATCGGCGACCGCCGCGGACCTCGCCCGCGCCGAAGGCGTCAAACCGCAATCCATGGGCACGGCCCTGGCGTTGCTCGAGAAAATGGGGCTGGTCGAACGCAGGCCTCACCCCACGGACGGACGCCAGATCAATATCAAACTGACGGCCAGGGGCATCGCCCTGCGCAGGAATACCAAGGAGGCGACGCACGCCTGGCTCTCGCAAGCCATCGCGAATCTCGACAAGCAGGAACAGACAACCCTCTTCAAGACCGGTGAACTTATCAGGCGCATGGCGGAAACCTCATGACAGCTTGCCGCCCAACTACAGGAAGGAATGACTCATGAAACTCGATCCCCAAAAAACGGCGTTTCTGACGCTGGATCTTCAAAAAGGAATCTTCGCTCTCGTGCCGGATTTTGAACGCGTAATGCCCGCTGCCGCGAAAGCCGTCGCGTTTGCGCGGCAGAATCAGTTCCGCATCATTCATGTGGGGCTTGGGTTTTTCGAGGGGCACCCGGAGATTCCGGATATTGAATCCCCGTTTTTGCGGGTCAAAGAAAACAATCTTTTCGTCAAGGGCACTCCCTCCGCGGAATTCCACGGCGATATTTTTCATCCGGACGACCTCGTGATTTACAAGCAGAGAGTGGGCGCGTTTTCGGACAATCATCTTGAGCTTGTCCTTCGGTCCCGCCGCATCGAGCACCTCGTTTTCTTCGGCATCGCAACGAGCGGGATTGTTCTCTCCACGCTAAGACGCGCCTTTGACCTGGATTTCCGCAGTGTCGTTCTCAAGGAGGCCTGCTTCGATTCCGATCAGGAGGTTCATCGCGTCTTGACCGAAAAGGTTTTTCCCAGGCAGGCATGGGTCGCCGCAACGGACGAATTCATCGCCGCACAATGAGCCGCGCCCATTCCGAAAGGCTGGAGCCCGGGGCCTGGAAAATCATCGCCGTCGTGATCCTCGGTCCGTTCATGGCGCAATTGGATTCGACGATCGTGAACGTCTCTCTTTCATTCATCAAGCAGGAGTTGCACTCGTCAATTGCGTCGGCCCAATGGGTCGTCACTGGCTATCTGCTCGCCCTGGCCCTCATGCTGCCGCTCAACGGCTGGCTCGTGGCGCGTCTCGGCGCAAAGAGGCTTTATTTGATCTGCTTTTCCTCATTCACGCTGGCTTCATTCCTGTGCGGCATGGCCACGACCATGCCGCAGTTGATTGGCGCCAGACTCATTCAAGGCATGGCCGGAGGCCTTCTCGCCCCGTTGACCCAGTTGATGGTCGCGCGGGTTGCCGGACGGCAGATGGCCAGGGTTTTCGGATATGCCGCCGTTCCTGTCCTGGTGGCTCCGCTCGCGGGACCGATCCTGGCGGGAACCATTTTGAAATACCTGGGCTGGCCCTGGCTCTTTTACGTCAATCTGCCGGTCGGGATTTTGGCGGTGGCTCTGGCAGCCTGGATACTCCCGCGCGACAAGTCGGCGCCCCTAAGGCGTTCCTTTGATCTCACCGGTTTTCTCCTGATCTCACCCGGCATTGTGTGTGTTCTCTATGGATTTGAACAGTCGTCGCATCACGGGAACATCCGGCTTCTCGTTTTGGGGTTGGTCCTGCTGGGCGCGTTTATCTGGGACGCGCATCGGAAAAAATCGAAGGCGCTGATTGACATCCAGCTTTTCAAAATTCGGGATTTTTCAACCGCGGCCATGACCCAGTTTCTCGCGTTCGGGATCATGTACGGCGGCCAGTTTCTCATCCCGCTCTTTTTGATCACGGGCTGCAGCCTCACGGCGACGCAGGCCGGCTGGATTCTTGGGTCCATGGGAGTGGGCATGCTGTGCGTCTATCCGTGCATGGGATATTTGACGGACAGGTTTGGCTGCCGCGCCGTCGTTTCCGGCGGGGTGTTCCTGAATTTTCTGGGGACCCTTCCGTTTCTTTGGATGGCCTTCGGCGGTTTCTCGATGGCGCCCGCCCTCATCGGCCTCTTTGTTCGCGGCATGGGGCAGGGCGCCACAGGCATCCCTTCGATAGCGGCGGCCTACGCCGCCGTCCCGAGGGAAAAATTGAGCCTCGCCACGATGGCTGTCAACATTGTCCAAAGGCTCGGCGGCCCCACAATCACGACCGTTATTGCGATCACCGTTTCCTTGTCCGCCAACCTGTCCTCCGCTTCGGCGCACGCGTTCCTCGTTCCGTTCGCGACGCTCGTCGTGCTTCAATTGCTCGTGCTTGCATCCGCCAGCCGCCTTCCCGTCCGCATTAACCAGGGCGTCGATTCAATCAAAGCATCCGGCCCCGTGCCCGCACAACTGGCCGTCCGCCCCGAGTCCGCTTGACGTTAAATTTAGAAACGCATCGTCTGATCCCGGCAATTTGAGGAGAATGAGTCGAGTCGGGCGAACGCTTCAGTGCTTCATCCCCACAGTCGCGGCGGCAATGTCGTCCAATTCCGCCAACGTTTCCGGCGACAGCGTCAACTGCGCGGAGGCCAGGTTTTCGCGGAGGTGGGCGACCGACGACGTGCCGGGAATCAACAGGATGTTGGGCGACCGATGCAGCAACCACGCCAGCGCGACCTGCATCGGCGTGACCTCCAGCCGGTCCGCGACAGCCGACAAGGTGGATGATTGTAGCGGCGTAAATCCGCCCAGCGGAAAAAACGGCACATAGGCGAAGCCCTTCCTGGCCAAGTTGTCAATCAGGCCGTCATCATGCCGGTTGGCCAGATTGTAGTTGTTCTGCACGCACACGATTTCAGTGATGGCCTGCGCCTCGGCCACCTGGGCAGCCGTGACATTGCTCAATCCGATGTGGCGGATCAATCCCCTTCTCTTGAGATCTGCCAGCACCGTCACCTCTCTGGCAATTGGTCCTTCTGCCGGACCGTGGATGGCACCCATTGCGCGGTAGTTGACGATGTCGAGTGCGTCGAGGCCCAAATTGCGGAGATTATCGTGGACACCTTCAGCTAGGTCCTGGGATGAGACGGCTGGCTGCCATGACCCGTCAGCCGGACGGCGGGCGCCGAGCTTGGTTACGATCACCAGTCCTGTGGGATACGGATGCAGAGCTTTCTTGATAATCTGATTTGTGACGTGCGGGCCGTAGAAATCGGCTGTGTCAATGTGGTTCACCCCCGCCGCAACCGCCTCGCGAAGGACGGCCACGGCGGCGTCCGGGTCCTTGGGCGGTCCAAAAACACCGGGTCCGGCGAGTTGCATCGCGCCGTAGCCCATTCGTTGGACCGTCAATGATGTGCCCGGAAACGTGAACCGTCCGCCGAGCTTAGTTTCATTCGTTGTGTTACCTGTTTTCATATTCATCCTTTCGAGTTGCCGGTTAATCGCCTTTTCAATGAAGGCCTTTGCGTTCAATTCATATGATATTATTAGTCCAACCCCGCGGTTTCCTCAAAAACATCCGGCTGCATAAAGCGCGGATGCTGATGGTCAATGAAGGCGTCAATGCCCGTGGAGCGGCGGCGAAAGTCGGTTATGAAAGTGCGTCACAATTCAGCCGTGAATTCAAGCGTCTGTTTGGTAATAGCCCTGCGACCGAGGCGGCCGAGTTGCGAAAACATTTTATCCAGATGTAATGATCTCCAGTTTGGGCGGTGGCGAGCAAACGCGCTTGCGGGCATCGAGGAGCTCCAATGCCATGAACGCCCCGCATCTGAAAAATGGCTTCCATCCTTTTGATGTTGTCCCTTCATCCATCGAAGGAGGCAATTGACAATCTGTCAAATGGCCAATAGTCTGCCTTTGGATTCTGTTCCACAGTGGTGCATTGGAAATGCAAATGTCGCGCACAATCTCAACAGGGGTTTTAATGGCTGACACCTATGGGTGTTTGGGCCTCCTTCCCGTTTGCAATAACGATATCGTTTATCCCACAGAAACCCCATGAGCCAGGAACTTCAAAACAGGGTTGCGTTGGTCATTGACCGTAAAATTCAACTCCGTCGCTTATTGAACTTCGTGCTGGAGCCGAATGGCTACCGGGTATTTGGGGCGGCCAACGGCGGGATGGGGGCTGATGGAGCCGGCGCGCAGGGTGGCCGAATACAGTGATACTGGAATTGGATTCGCCGGACATGGCCGCGATGGTCGTGTTGAAGCGGCCGCGGAAAATTGAGCAAAATTATATATGAACCCTCGACTTAAACTACCGTTGTTGACCGCATTGGTGTGCCTTCTGGTTGAGTTCGCTTCGGCGCAACCTCTCGCACCTACGGAATCCAACGCGCCGCCGCAAACTGTTTTGCAAAGCCCCGCTGAAAATTCCGTCGTCCTTCCTTCCGGTTTCAACGATCCCATCGAGCCCTTTAATCGCGCGATTTGGAATTTCGACAAGGGATTCATGACTTCGGTGGTGAGGCCCTTCTCAAGAGGGTATCGACGCGTCGTGGTTAAGCCGGTGCGAACGGGAATTCAAAATATTGGCTACAATCTCGTTTATCCGGGACGACTTGTCAATAATCTGTTGCAGGGAAACTGGGGCGGGGTGGGTGACGAAACGGGACGCTGTTTGTGTAACACGGTGTTGGGCGTGGGCGGTTTTTTTGATGTGGCGACAAAATTGAATGTCCCTAAAGGCAATGCGGATTTTGAACAGACCTTCAGAAAATGGGGTTGGAAGCCTGGCTTTTTTCTGATGCTGCCCATTTTTGGGCCGAGCGACGAACGGGATGCTGTTGGCCTGGCCGGGGACGCGGCTGACGAGCCGCAGACCTATTTCTTCCCCTACGACTTAATCAGTTCCGGGGTCATGGCCAATAATTTCAGTGACACGGTGGAGGCGTCTGTCTGCTTCACCAAGTCCCAGGCGGACTCTTATTCGATCCTCGAATACGCATGGAGCTTCGCCAACGAAAACCGGAAGGTGGACATGCGCGTGATCGGAGACCAGGACGAAGCGACGCTTGAAACATTGCAAGCCATCTTTTGCAATTATAAAAATCCCGAGTTTCCGGCTAAGGGAAGGACGAGATCGGTTTTAATCCCTGCCATAGGAAAGAAACTGGACTTCACATTCTGGCTTCAACCAGGCCTCGCGCCCGTCGTATATTTGGTGCCGGGTCTGGGCGCCCATCGTTTGGCAGGGAACGAACTGGCGCTTGCTGAACTTCTTTACACGCACGGCTTCTCCGCCGTCTGCATCAGCAGTTGGTTCCATCCCGAGTTCATGGACCACGCTTCGACGACCGACCTTCCAAGTTATCCACCGATCGGCGTACACGATGTGCATGTCGCCTTGACCGAGATCGACCGCCGTTTGGAGAAAATGTATCCGCATCGATTGGGAGCAAGAGCTCTGATGGGTTACTCCATGGGAGGCTTCCAGACGTTGTTCATGGCGGCGCAATCGGCCACTAATGACCCTTCTTTGCTCAAATTTGAGCGCTACGTCGCCATCGACGCCCCGATTAATTTGCAGATCGCTGTGACCAATGTGGACCAGTTTTACGATGCGCCATTGGCGTGGCCCGCTGCGGAGCGAACAGCCAACATCGAAAACACGCTGCTCAAAGTCGTGGCCGTAAGCGAGGAAACTCCGGGGCAGAGGTCCAACCTGCCCTTCAACGCGATCGAAAGCCGGTTCCTGGTCGGTCTGGCCTTTCGATTGAGCTTGCGGGACACGATTTTCGACAGCCAATTGCGGCATAATCAAGGCGTTTTGAAACAACCACTCAAAAAATCAAGACGCTGGGCTGCTTACAACGAAATCATGCAGTATTCTCTCTGGCAATACATTCAACGGTTCGCCGGACCTTACGACAAGGCAAAGGGCATTGATCTCCAGGATCCGGAAGTTCTCAAGAGGGGCACGGATTTGCGCACCTATTCCGACGCTCTACATGAGAATCCCGATATTCGGCTCATCGCTAACAGGAATGACTTGTTCCTGGCGAATGAGGACACTGCCTGGATGGAAACCACGTTCGCTCCCGGGCGGTTGACGCTATTTGAGCATGGAGGCCATACAGGCAATCTTTGCCAGCCAGACGTGCAACGGGCGATCTTGGGGGCTCTCGATGGCTTGGGTTCGCTCAAAACCAGTCAAGAAAGCCCGCATCCCTCGAATTCCACAATGCGTCGGCCATGGGAACTCGGTGAAAAGGACTTCTCTCAAGCCCCCTCCTATAGCAATGAATGAGGGGACAACACCGGTAGAAGTAGACAGGATGGAGGAGCAGATGAATTGTAAGCGTCACGGGTGGTGAAGGCGTTATGCCATCTGCACTAAACCATGGTCATCGGCTTCCTGACGGCCGATGTTCGAGAAAAGGCGTTCAGTTTTTCAAGCAGGCGCTCGACGTGCGGCTTGACCATGCCTTCTGAGATGAAAAGCTGAACGGCCACCTCCTTATTGCTTTTGCCGGCAGCCATCGAAGCCGGAAGCGCACAATCGCGTAGATAATCAGGCTGAACACAACCACAAAAATTACACCGGTTATCGCGAGCACGAGCACTGAAAGGCGCACGATGGAATGGGAGGGCGTGGATTCGGGGGCGAGAATACTGGTGGTCGAAGAAGCGTCACCATTATCGGCTGCAGAAAGGGTCAGTGGAATTAGAACGAAAGTTGCCATCGGGATCGACAATGCCTGGGGTTTCTGTGTTTTTTCCTCTCACGAATATGGACGAATGTGATGCGATCAACCCTGATCTGGCTCAAATGAGGGAGTGTTCACCAGCGAGCGTCTAGGATTATAAGAAGCAAGAGGACCGGGAGATAAATGACAGTAGCCTTTAGAAGTCTGCGTGCGTCGTCTAACTCTCGTTCACGTGAAAAGCGGAGTGCAATCGTGAGCAAAAGCAAGCCGCTCATTAACGCTCCGTAGAAATATATGGCTCCGGCTACTCCGACTATTGTCGGAAGAGCCAAAGGCGCTGACAGGCTCCAACCAAAATGGTGCGCAGTCAGGCTGCCTGTCTTCAGTGTGCGGGCACACGGATCAGAACGGCTGCCGTTGTAGTAGGCAGGGGCTAAATCATCCCTCGCTGTTCGAGCGAAACATGGTAAACCCAACATCCCTCCCCCTTGGAGGAAAGCCGACCGCAAGGAAGGCTGACGAGATGCGGGGCAACGGAACGCTGGAGAAAGCCAATGCCGCTCTGTAATGGAGTGGACAGGAGTTGCGACATCACTCCGCCGCGCAAGCGGGCCGACTTCCAGCAAGGTCGTTCATTACGAGAGAACCTGTAGAACCTTCGTAAGAGGAAAAGCAAATGAACGCGGATTTATCCATGTGTGCGTCCTCTGGCAAGGCAGCGCACCGGGAACAGATTGACTGGCCCCAGTGTAAACGCCACGCCAGGAGGCTGCAAGCGCGTATCGTAAAGGTGGCACGTCGTGACACCGGCTCTGCTCACGCGGGGCTTTGGAGCGGCTTGAGCCGGATGAGGCGAAAGTCTCACGTCCGGTTCTGAGCGGAGGGAATGGCAGCAACGCCACTCCCTTACCCGACCACTCGAACAAATGGCAAGCTTTAGCCTGTTCCGGTCCTCGCGTATTGCTTTCCGCATCGCCGGACCCAATTCTGGAGGGCGCGGGTTTGCCATGATGAAACTGCCTGAGTAAATCGCCCGCTGCTCGGCCGGGCTGCGCCATAATGAATCGCCGCGCGACATCTTCCGTATCTCAGGGCCACCTGCTCGTCATGGCTGGCGGACGCGGAAGAAATCTTGCGGGCTGTTTGTCGCAAGTGGCATTTCAAACTCGAAGAGCGAACCGTCACCTGTGATGTTGGTGACCAGGAACCAGTTGGTTATGGACGCGTTGGTGTTTTCTTGGATGGTGTAGCTCTGGTTGGAAGTTGTCTGAAAACTGAAACTGAAATTGCCGCCGGAAAGCTGCGGCTGCCAGAGTAGGCGTTGGGGAAGAGCGAGAATGTTTATGGCACGGACGATCACCGAGGTCGCGGTGTTGCTGAGAATCATGGAAACCTCGTTCGATGGATAGATGAAGTTGGCGAATGTGCCGTTGCAGGCGCCCGCAGTCAATACGGTGAATGAGTCATTCGTCGTGGAAACAAAATTGTTGGTCAGGTTGACGCTGAGGGTCCCGTTTAGGGTGACGGAACCGGCAACCTGAAGCTGCCCATAGTTGGTGCCCGGTGACGTGCCCGCGAGGGCGCAATTCAGCACGGCGTTCGACGAGGATTCATAGCCGCCATTGGCGGCCAAAAAGCCGCTTTGGATGTCCACTGTGCCGTAGTTGTTGAAGTTGACGCCGCCGCCGATGGTGGTCGTGCCGATGTTGACCGATTTGCGGAAGGTGCCGGCGTTATCGAATCGCGGCGCGCCGCCTCCGAAAAAGATGGGGGAAGAGTTTTGCGCATTGAACAACGCCCCAACCCGGTTGGTGATGACGGCGGCATTGAGGGTGATACTTCCTGCTCCTGTCCAAACCGTCGTCCCGGCGTTATCCAAGGTGCGGGTGGTGATGGACAGGAAGGAAGGATTGGCGATAGTCAGCGTGGCTCCGGGCGAAATAACGGTGCGTCCGGTGCCACTCATCGAGCCACCAGTCCAACTCATGGCGCTGCCGACTGTCACCACATTGCTGCCTCCAAGAGAGCCGCCGCTCAGTGTCAATGTCGACGGCGCGACTGTGCCCGTGCCATCGAAACTGGCCGTGCCGTCGGAAAGGATCATCGTGTTGCTGGTACAAATGTAATTGCCGTTTAACTCCGCAAAGCCACCGCTGAACGTATGGGTGCCGCTGACATTGAGCAGTCCAGAAAAAGTACCCGAGCCGGCGGTGACCGTGAAATTGCCAGCCCCGGTAATGCTGGAGGCCGGACTGGCGTTGAAGGTTCCGCTGCCCAGGCTCAACGTCGTACCGGTCGAAACTTCAATCGTTCCATTGTTCAATCCGCCGTCAATTTGCAACGTGCCGCCCCGAATCTGCGTGTGGTTGTAGTTGTTGAAATTGCCGTTGGCGAGAAGGGTGGTTCCGCTTCCGGTGATGCCAACGGTTCCTGCATTGTCAAACCTGGGAGAGGCGCCGTCGTCGAAAATGGAGGCGGGATTCTGGATTTGAAACAAAGCCCCGGGTTCATTGGTAATCACGCCGCCATTCATGCCGATGGTCCCGCCCGACCAGAGCGCCGTTCCACCATTGTCGAGTATGTAGCTTGTGATAAACAGAGGGCTGGCGCTGGCAATGTTGAGTGTTGCGCCGCGTAGAATGACGGTCCGTCCTATGCCAGCCACCGAGCCGCCAGTCCAATTCATCACGCTGCCCACCGTGACCACATTGCTGCCCCCATAGGCGCCGCTGCTCAAAGTCAAGGTGGACGGCGCGACCATGCCCGTGCCGTCGAAACTGGCCGTGCCGCCGGAAATGATCATGGTGTTGTTGGTACAAATGTAATTGCCGTTCAACTCCGCAAAACCGCTGTTGAATGTATGGGTGCCACTCACATTGAGCAGCCCAGACAGAGTCGCGGAGGCGTCGTCTATGACGGTGAAATTGCCAGCCCCGGTAATGCTGGAGGCCGGACTGGCGTTGAAGGCGCCGTAGGCAAGGCTCAACGTCGTGCCTGCCGGAACTTCCATCGTTCCATTGTTTAATCCGTTAATTTGTAATGTGCCGCCCTGAATCTGCGTGTCGCTGTAATTATTGAATGGAACGAAGGGGAGAGAGGTCGTGCCGCTGCCGGTAATACGAACGGTTCCCGCGTTATCAAACCGGGGAGAGCCGCCCGAGTCTGAAATGGAGGCGGGACTCTGGATTTGAAACAATGCCCCGGCTTCATTTGTAATCACGCCGCCATTCATGTCGATGGTCCCGCCCGACCAAAGCGCTGTTCCAGCGTTGTCCAGCGTGTAACTCGTGATTGACAGCGTGCCGGCACTGGCAATGTTAAGTGCTGCGCCAGGTAGAATGACCGTTCGTCCTGTGCCGGCCAGCGAGCCGCCTGTCCAATTCATCACGCTGCCAATTGTCACCACATTGCTTCCCCCAAGAGCGCCGCCGCCGCTCAAGGTCAATGTCGGAGGCGCGACGGTGCCCGTGCCATCGAAACTGGCCGAGCAACCGGAAATAACAATCGTGTTGGTGAACATGTAATTGCCCGTGAAATCGACCCGTCCGTTACTCAACAGCAGGGGCCCGGTCACGTTGACGGTGCCCGCCAGGGTCGCCTGGCCTCCTGACACAGTCAGATTGCCAGCGCCAGTGATGGATGGACTTCCGCTTGAAACGAAAAGTCCCTCGGCAAAGTTGAGCGTCGTGCCCGTGGGCATGGTAATAGTGCCGGCGTTGGTGCCCCCGCCATACAACGTGAGAGTTCCGCTCTGAATGTTGACCGTCCCGTAATTATCAAACTCGACGCTTTCGAACGAGGTCGTGCCGGCGTTCGTGCAGGTAAGTAGTGTGCCGGCATTATCGAAGCGGGCTGCCGGACCGCCACCCCACTGCATTGTGACCGGGTTTTGCATTTCAAACAACGCGCCGGCATCGTTGGTGATTATTCCGTTGAGAGTTATGTCCCCCAAGCCGGTCCAAAATACAGTGCCCTGGTTTTCCAAGGTGCGGCCTGAGAAGAGGATTCCCTCAGGGTTCACAAAGTCGAGGGAGGCGTCTGGAGCAATGGTGATTTGCAAGCTTCCGGCTATGCTGCCTGATTCCCAATCCAATGTGCCATGAACGGTAATCGCGCCGGCGCCGATCAGAGTCGGCGCGTTTCCTTCTCCGGAGCCAAAAGGGGTGTCGTTGTCCGCGAGGCCAAAAGTGACGTCGGTTAAATCGACGTTGCTGTTCATGGTGACAGAAGCCCCAGTCACCATGATGATGCTGTCATTGGAGCCGGGCGCGAGATTCGGCGTCCAATTCGAGACCGCGTACCAGTCGCCGTCCGCGCTATTCGTCCACTGAAAGGTGATGGGAGTGAAATGGGCGTAGAGGTATTTGTTGGTGGTCATCACCACGGAAATGGAATTGCTACGGGTCGTGATGTCTCCCGTCCAGGCATAAAACGGGGCCGTGTTGGAACCGGTCGCGGTCAACGTAACCACCTGGCCGTTGGTGTAAGCCGTCTGATTGGGCGAAAACACCACCGTGCCGCCGTCGTTCTGAAGGTAAATTTCATAAAGAGCGGAGGCAGCATTGGTGGGGTTGGTGCCATCAAGAAATTCCTGGAGATTATCAACGCCGTCACCATCGTAGTCGCCGAGTGCATTTTGCGTGAGATTGCCAAAATACTTCAGTTGCCAGGAATCGGGCATGCCACAGCCGCGCGAGTCGATGTACAAATTGGCGAGAGTGCTGGCTGTGGCGCCGAACGTGTTGGAAACCGAGACCCAATAGAACCCTTGGTTACTCGTGCTGACATTTGTGATCAAGAGGGAGTCTGACGTGGCGCCCGGAAGCGGCGAAGTATCGAAATACCATTGATAGGAAATGCCGCTGGTATCCGCAACCACGACGGAAAAGGACGCTAACTGGCCCGGGACGACAACTTGCATTTGCGGCTGCCCGAGAATTTGAGGGGTGCCGGATGAGACAGCCGTTTGAACGGTGAAATTGCCAGTGTCGTCAAAAAAGAACTGCGAGTTCTGTGCGTGGGCGACCGTGGCGAGCATCAAAACCATCACTGTCGTGGCAGCCGATACGAGAATCCTGCCGGCCCGGCCATTGCCCAGCGCTGGTTTTCGAAACTGCTGCATGCCCCATTTCATAGCCTCGTGGTGGCTGGCTTCATGGCAAGTAGGGGCTGAGTTCCTTCATTTGTTGATCCTCCCAAACGTTGAGCAGGCCGCCTTTGCCCTGCCGGACCAGGCCAATAATTCCTTGCGCGGTGTTGCAGTCGGTCATCGTGAGTATGGTGATACCGGCGCCTACGAATGCGCCGATGACGGGAATCCCGATGCCCGTAACCGGGGAGGGTTCGGCAATTCCTTCGAGGGGAACAAATTCCCCGGCTGGCGGCTCTTGCTCGGAAAGGGCCCCCCTCGCGTATTCCTCCAAAGCATCTGCTTCCTCATTCACTTCGGTGATCTCCCCGCCCGGTTGGTTTTCGAACGCGCTGTTCATATAGGCCTCTAGTTGATCCATTTCTTCCTGATGAGCCGCTGCTTCCCAAGGAGACTGTCCCATTTCGTTCACATCCGTTACTTCGCCTTTGGTATAGACTGCAATGTCGCCTTTGGGTCTGATTATCATGTCGCCCGGCTTAAAAAAACTATCCAGACCCAAGGGATCGGTCAGATTGACGGGATTATTGGCCGCATAAGCATAGAGATTGGGGCCTTCGATTACTTCCGCATTCTTAAGAGGGTCGCGTGAAAGCCACCGGCCCAAATTGGGGTCGTAGGCGCGGAAACGCGTCAAGGACAACGACGCTTCCGGACTCCAAAACATGCCCGCGAATGCAAAATCCGCGTCCACGTTGCCGCTGATTTTGGTCTGACGGCCAAAGGGATCATACGAGTAGCGCGCCCGCAGGTTGCCACTGGCGTCCGTCATCTCGCGGATGGAGCCCAGATGATCCCGCGTATAATAGTAAGGGCCGGAGTTTGTGCCCGTTTGCAGCAAGACGCCCTGTGGGAAATAGCGTTTGGTGATCACTGTCCCTGTGGCGTCGCGTTCCTCGCAGATTTTCCCGTTGCACCAGACAAAACGCCGGAAAGAGACTTGAGAGCCATTTTCAAGCTGCTGAATATAGGCGAGGCGACTTGCGCCGTCATAACCAAACACCGTCTGCAGATTCCCGGCGTTTACGATGGACAGGCGCTGCTGGCCGTCCCACTGGTTGGTGCGGGGATTAACCGCCGCATTGGCGGTCGTGCTGAACTGATTCAACGCATTGTAGGTGGAGTTCGCCGTCACCCCGCTCGCCAGTTCGCTCAAGCGATTTGCGGATGGATCGTAGGTGTAGGCATAGGCATTGACAGGAGCGCCGGAGATGGTCACGGCGGCGGAAAGGAGCTGATTCGCCGCATCGTAGCCAAAGCTATAAACCGAGGGTGATTGCGTTCCAGCTTGCTGCGACCAGTTTGTGATCTCCACCCGGGGAATATCACGGCCATAAGTGAACTGGGAAATCGGTGTGGCGCCCACAGCGTAGGTAAGCTGCTGGAGCGCAAAATCCTGGAGATCGGAGCCATAGCTTGCCAAGGCTGTTAGTCCGTTAGGTTCGCTTGCTGAAAGCAACCGAGCTGAAGCGCCGGCATAAGAATACGCAAATGATCCCAGCGCGTTGGAATCGGATGTGGGGCGGTCCAAAGCATCGAAAGCCCGGGTTGATAATACGCCATCGATTGAGGTCTGGACCGGCCGCCCAAGCTCATCATAGGCGTAAGTAACGGTTTCGTCGGTCAGCGGGCCGTTGACGCTTCCCAACCTTCCCGCGCCCAACAATGGGGGAGTGGTAATCGGGATATAACTGTAAGTCCTGGCGCCGACGCCGTCCGTCATGGAAATGATGCGATCATAGTTTGAGTCGTACGTGTAGCTGACGCTTGGGGTCGGAACCGCGGAGTTGCCGTGGGAAATGGATGCGAGTGAATTGTCGGGATTGTAAGTGCAAAAGGTGGACTGCTGCTTCTCGTCAATGACCTGCTGCAGACGGCTGGTTGTGTTTTCGTACAGGTACTGGATACTCGAACCATCCCCAAACTGTTTGGAAGTTTTTCGCCCTTCAACGTCGGTGACCCAGGAAGTCGTGCGGCCCATCGGATCGGTGAAGCTCTTTGGTGCTCCGCAACGGCACCATTCGAAGAACGTCTGACGGCCCAGCGGATCAATTATCGACGCGAGTTGCTGCATATTGTCGTGGCTGTATAGCGTTTGCCGGCCCGCCCGGTCCTGTACTGAAGCGCAATCCAAACGATCGTAACCCATTTGGACGGATGTGCCGTCTGGGTAGGAAATGCTGGTGACGCGGTCCAGGTTGTCGTAACCGAAACCGACTGCGTAGCCGCTTACATCGGTCAAGCTCCCGACCCGGCCAAAAGCGTCGTAGCTTGCACTGATGGTGTCGTTCGTTCCCCCTAGCGCGCCTTGTGCCTCGACGAAATAGCCGTTTGCATCGTATGTGAATGTGGCCGTCTCGTTTTTCGGATCCGTCAAAGTTAACAATTGACCGCGCGCGTTGTAAGTGTACGTGACCGTCTGGCCAGCGGTATCGGTGCGGGTGAGGGGTCGGTGCTGGGAGTTATAGGTCGTTTTTTCCAGCAAGTCATTGTACCCGGGGCGGATTTGGCGGACCTCCAGCAAGTCAATGCCGTTGGTGTCATAAACGTAGGTGAAAGTGCGCCCGACTGGATCAATCGCATTTGTCACGTGGCCAAAGCCATTATACGCATAGGAGTAAAGTTGTGTTGTGCCATCATCCAGCACCCGGCCGATGTGGGTGGGCACATCATTGGAGCCAATGATGTTCCCAATGCTTTGGCCCGGATAATCATACCAAACGCGGCCCTCAAGAGGCGGCTTCATGCTTTCCAGGGAGCCGGAAACGGCGCCGCCAAGGGTTTCGGAGTGAGAAAAGTGATAGATGCGGGCTTTTGAATAATCACGATAGGCCAGCGCGCAGGCCGTTCGGTCCCAGTAGTAGGTGTTCCGATACTGCAGGTAATTATTGTCGGTCAACATACCCAACGGCACGTTTGCCACTGGGTCCGACGGCGGAAGGTTGATCGTTTGGTTAGCTTCGACCCGTTCCAGGCTGCCATCCGGGTACGTGATTTCCATGACGCGGGTGAGCCCATTATCGAGAACCCCATTATTGAAAGTCGTCGAAAAGGAAGTGGTCCCATACGGGGTGGTCAGGGAATTAACGAAGCTGCTTTCTTCAAAAATGACCGGCGAATTAGTTGCAGAAACTATCGAATAATAGCCGTACTGCGATGTAATTCCAATCACGTCAGTGTCACTGGCAAGCCCCCCCCAGGCGTACGTATAGCTTAGACCACCATCGACGGTAACCGTTTTCTCTACGACCTGAGGTTCGTAGTTAAAGGTCGCAAACCTCCCAAATGGATCGGTCACCTTCGTCAGCTTATACGGATCCGCAGGAACCACCGACAAGACGCCATTCAGTGGTGAGACGAAGTTCGTTTCCGGCAAGCCGTAGGTCAAAGTCGTTACTTGCCCGATGGCGTCGGTGACTGCCACCAGGCAAAGATTCGTGTCATAGGTCATCGTGATCGCATTACCCTGAGGATCCACTTCCTGGGTGAGGAATATGGCGCGCGCGGTGCCGATAGCCCCGTCCGACTGGCTGAAAATCAGCTTGGAACCATCTCCCGAGAGCAGTTCATAACTGCTTGGCCCCGTGCGGGTAAGGAGATTTTGGTCGTATTGCTGGAAGGCGAACGACCGGGTATTGGTGTCAAAGTCGGTGTACGTGCGCTGCCCGCCGCCGCCGACGTAAAGATTCACATCCGCCAAAGGGTTCGTCGGATTGTCCGTGATGTACGTTAGCCAATCAAAGGTCCATTGCGGGCCGAGATTTGCGTAAAAGAAATTCGCCGGCTGGAAGACATCGCGCTGATTGTAGCGGACAGTGAAGCGCACCGGCGGACCGACCGGCGGCGTGTATCCGACTGGTTGATCGCTCAGGTTGAGATTGACCTCCATCAGGTGAACCTTGGCCACGGCCATGGCAAGTGGGGCCTCGACAACCGACGGCCCCTTGGCGGTTGCGCCCGGGCAAGTGAATATCGTGGCCATGTCGTTCTTCGCGATGTTCCCGGAACCATACGCGTTAGGATTTCCTTTACCCCACACGCCGGCGCCCTCCTTTTCATCAACGGTGCGCCAGCCTGCAGGCAATGTCCCGGCAGCCACGAGAAAATAACCGCTTGTTTCTGTTTCCAGCGCCGCCTTGGTGGCCCACGTCGTATTGCAGAAAGTTGGATCCCGCAATTCATACAAGTCACCCGCCTTGCGCACCAGGGCCGCATAATGTCCGACTTTCCAATGCACCACCGAGGGCACGACAAACTCGCCCTTTTCCCGAAAAGCCATCTGGTAATTGAGACCGATTTTTTTGGAGAGTTCCGCCACTTGCGGCAAGGAACATCCTCTTTGCGTCGAAGCGGACTTTAAGATCTCGGCGTCGCTGGAGCCGTCCATCTTGAGCGCCAACCGGATGCTCCGCAGGGCCAGCGGCCCGCAACGAAACGAAGTCTCCGGATGCTGTTGCATGCTCCACAGCGCCTCGCGTGCTTCCGCCACCCGCTCGGCGGCTGGTCCCAGCATCGGCCGCTTCCCGACCGACTTGAGCAGCGTTTCGATTTCATCCGTGCGGCCCAGCCGCGCGTCCATGTGAATCAATTCGCCAAAAGCGCGGTCCACCAAGGCCAGGGCCTTCCGATCGGTGGCGTATTTGGCCAGCGCCCAGGCCTGGCTCCACGCATCAATCGCCAGCGAGTAATGGGCCGTGTTGTAGTACTCAAAGCCCAAGTCCGTCAGCAGCGCGGCGGCCCATGGCGACTGGGGATGCCCCTTCAAAAAGTCGGTGAGCGCCGAGAAATCGTCCGGGCCTGAGCGTTTCGAGTAACCGAGCAAAGCCATCGCCAGCGCGGCGTTTTCCGCGGCAGTCGGCTCGCCCCCGACAACGACCAGCGGCTCCTGGAAAACGTGCGCGCGGAAAAGTTCCTCGGTGGTGGGGCTGGCAGAAAACTCCAAGGAACCTTCAGGCGGCTGCACCCGCGGAACGGTCCGGTTCACCTTGACCTCCGTGGCGGTCGATCCCGGATCTGCCGGCAAGGCGTTGGTCGGGCTTGCTAACATCCAGGCAAGAATGACAAGCACCGGCCCCAAGGGCTTGCAAGAAGCGAGACAGTCGGCGTTGAAGGTCGATTTTCCGCTCATAATTGCTCGGTATCGCTCATTTTGGAGCTTCGGCACCCGTTCATGAATGCCGGCGTGCCGGCAATTTGCCGACTTCGTCGTGATTTCCACTGCATTACCAAAGAATCGGCAAGGCGAGGTTACAGGAAATCTGAGACTGGTGCCGTTTATCGCGAGATGGCGGGGCTGGAAGGGGGGCCAAACAGTTCGGAAACCTTGTTTTAAATTGCCAAATGGGCCGAATTTGGCTTAAAGTTTTTCCGTTTGATGGATGATTCTCCAGCGAATTCAAAACCCAATGCAGCGGCCGAAGCTGGTGGACGGAACAGAGAAAACAGCGCATTTTCCACCACGCTTTGGAGCGTGGTTCTTGATGCGCGAGACCGCGACTTGGAAAAGGCGGCGGCGGCATTGCATCAATTGTGCAGCATCTATTGGTATCCAATTTATGCCTATATTCGGCGGCGCGGTTCGAATTTCCATGAGGCGGAGGATTTAACCCAGGGGTTCTTCGAACATTTGCTGGAAGGAGACCTGCTGAAGAACGTGAAGCAGGACAAACGAAAATTCCGTTCCTTCCTGCTCACGGCGCTAAACAACTTTCTAAGCAATGAGTGGGATAAGCGGCGCAGCTTAAAACGCGGCGGTCAGCGGATCATTATTTCCCTGGATGAGGTGACCGCCGAAGCCCTCTTTGGCAGCGAGCCGGCCGGGGACCTGACGCCGGAAAAACTCTTTGACCGGGAATGGGCATCCATGTTGATCGAAAAAGTCTTTGCACAACTGCGGGAAGAATACAAGGCGCCTCATAATGCACGCCTCCTGGCCCGTTTTGAGCCGTTTCTAACCCAGGAGGTCACGCCCGGAGTGTACGCTCAATTATCCATCGAGTTGGGCATGAACGAGGGCGCCTCCAAAGTGGCTTTGCACCGGCTGCGGCGTCGGTTCGGTGAGTTGCTGCGCCGCGAAGTGGAAACGACTCTCAGCGACATGGCGGACATTGATGAAGAAGTTCGGTATCTTTTGTCCGCCATCTCAGAATGATCTGAACGTGGGCGAGGCCAACTGCGAAAAACTTTGTAACTTTCGTCCTGGCCTGCTTTGGTAACACCTAAGCAGATTTGGATTTGGCTTTCATGCTTGCAACACCAAAATGCCCCACGTGCGGCGCGCCTCTCAAGCCGGGCGCCTCTGGCCTGCGCTGTTTGCGCTGTTTATTGCGATTAGCCATCAAACCCGACGCCCCTCCCGAAAGCCCGGTTGGCGACGAACTGATGTTCGATGAGGCGGAGGACAGTATCCAACATTATAAACTCCTTCAGCAGATAGGCGAAGGAGGGTGTGGCATAGTTTACATGGCCGAACAGCAGGAACCAGTCCGCAGACGCGTTGCTCTCAAAGTCATTAAGCTGGGCATGGACACCAAAAATGTCATGGCCCGCTTTGAAGCGGAGCAGCAGGCCATGGCGCTCATGGACCATCCGAATATTGCAAAGGTGTTCGATGCCGGCGCCACCCGATCCGGCCGGCCTTTCTTTGTCATGGAGCTAGTGGACGGTGTCAAAATCACCGAATTTTGCGACCAAAACCAACTTTCGACTGAAGCTCGGTTAGATCTCTTTATTGAGGTTTGTCATGCCATCCAGCACGCGCACCAAAAAGGGGTTATTCACCGCGACATCAAGCCGTCTAACATCCTCGTGAGTCTAAACGACGGCTTGACTTTGCCCAAAGTGATCGATTTCGGCATTGCCAAGGCTGTGGAGCAAAGGCTCACAGACAAAACCCTGTTCACTGCGTTTGAACAATTCATCGGCACGCCCGCCTATATGAGCCCGGAACAGGCGGGATCAACCGCCTCGGGCATCGATACTCGCAGTGATATCTATTCGCTCGGCGTGCTCTTATACGAATTGTTGACAGGCCAGACTCCCTTCGACGCCAAATCCCTGCCACTATCCCAAGTGGATGAAATTCGGCGCCTGATCCGGGAACAAGACCCAGTCCAGCCATCCACCCGCTTGAGCACACTGATGGAAAAAGACCTGGCCGCCACCGCCCATCATCGCCAGGTCGAAGCGCCAAAACTAATCTCCCGGGTGCGCGGGGACCTGGATTGGATCGTAATGAAAGCCCTGGAGAAGGACCGCGCGCGCCGCTACGAAACGGCCGACGCCTTGGCTCTGGATGTCCTGCGATTCCTGCATAATGAACCCGTTGCCGCCCGCCCGCCGAGCAAACTGTACCGGACTAATAAGCTCGTTCAGCGCAATAAATTTACCTTTGCCGCCCTGGCAGCCTTATTGGCAACCCTGCTGCTTGGATTGGGCTTGTCCACCTGGCAATTCTTGGAAAAGAGCCGGGCCATGCGCGCAGCGCAGAATGCCGAGGCCAACGAAGCAGGATTACGCCGGCTGGCCCAAGCCCAGGAGCTTGCCGCCCGCCGAACGGCCTATGCCGTGAGCATGAACTTGGTCCAACAGGCGCTCCAGGCGGACAATTTGGGCCGGGCCGTGGAACTGCTCAACCAACAGGCGCCCCAGCCAGGGCAGGAAGACCTGCGCGGCTGGGAGTGGCGGTATCTCTGGCAATTCTGCCGCAGCGATGCCAAAGCCACGCTTTGCAAGCGCAGAAGTCTCATAAGCTCGGTTTCCTTTTCAAGCAACGGCTCCCTGCTTGCTGTGGCGACCGACGACGGTGATATTTCAACCTGGGACATCGCCAGCGCCGACATGGCATCCCCGGCGCAGGCATCAACCACCTCGTATCCGCGGGCTGTTTTTGCCCATCGCGGTGACTTGCTTGTCTACCCAGACCGGACCAATATCGTCATTTGCCAGGGCAACTTGTCTAAGGAAGTCCGCCGTCTGCCAGTCGGAGGCGACCTCAGCAGCATCGAATTGGTGTTCCTCTCTGAGACGCGGCTGCTCACGGCGAGGCATAACGGGACCAGCAATATCACCATTTGGGATACAACGAGTGGAGTTGCGGTGACCAATTTTAGCGCGCCGATTTACGATGAAGGAGAGGGGGTTAGATTCGTCTCTACTTCAGATGGTGCTCTTATGGCCTATGTGCCCAAAGACAGAGTGGTGCGGGTCGTGGATGTGGCGCGCGGAATGGGCGAGTGGAGTTTTCGCGCTGCCGAAGAGCTAACGACTGCCCTGGCTTTTTCGCCCGATGGGAGGATTCTCGCAACCGGAGGAGGATACACCGAGAGCACCATCAAGCTTTGGGACGTGGAGACTCATCAATTCATCGGCCAGTTGGACGGACACCGCAGTTGGATTACCTGCCTGATGTTCCTGCCGGATGGCAAACTGGCTTCCGCCAGCGCCGATCAAACAGTTCGACTCTGGGATATCCAGTCCCGGCGGTCCTTGGGAACCTTTCGCGGCCACCAATCGGAAGTGCGAGCCCTGGATGTTTCCCCGGATGGGCGCACGCTGGCCAGCGGCGCCAAGGATGGAACGGTCCTGCTCTGGGATATCGCCTCGATGACTGCGCGCCCGCCCGGCTGGCAAACTGTGGATCCCCAACTCAATCCAGGGCCGATTCGCGGTTTTGAAATCTCGCCTGACAGCCGGTCCATCGCCGCGGTACAGAACGACACGGTGACCGTCTATGATGCCGCCACACTTCGACCGACGATGACACCGGACCTGAAATTGACCAATAAGGTTTTCCAGGTTTTCTTCTCGCCTGATTCACGTTTGTTAGCAGTGACCGATGTCAGCGGACGTTTGGCGGTTTGGGACGTACAGGCGCAGCGATTGGCCACCAACTTTGCCGCCCACGGGGACCTGGCAGGTTTCTTAGGCTCCTCTTTTCTCCACGGCGGGAAAAACGTCTTGACTTACGGGCGGGACGGAATCGCCAAGGAATGGGAATCCACCACTTGGCGGGAACTTGCGCGTTGGACCCTGAAGAGAATCTCGATTCCGTTCGGCTACATCGAAAGTTCCTCGACCGCAGGCGGGTTGCTAGCCTTCAAAGCCGATAATGATTCCCATATCCAAATTTGTCCTGTGGACGATCTGAACAACTGCAACCAGGTTGTCTGCCCGGGACGAGCGGCAGCAATCGCCCTCTCGCCCGACGGAAAAACTGTCGTGGCGGCCTGCGAAGATGGCGCCTTGTTGCTTTGGGACACGCGGACGTTGGCCTGCCTGGGAAATCTGCACAGCGTGCTGCTGGGGCTGCACTCAGTCGTGTTTTCGCCTGATGGGCGGCGCATCGTGGCGGGAAGCAACGGCAAGGAAGCAATCAAGATATGGGATGCGGACTCGCGCGAAGACCTCGCAACCCTTGAAGGCAAGGGATCTCTTTTCAGGAACGCGGGTGTTTCGGCGGACGGCAACCTGATCGCAGCCCGCAACTGGAACGGGATATTGCACGTCTGGCGCGCGCCTTCGTGGGAGGAGATCAAAGCAAGGGAGCAGCGCGGTCCGGACGCGCGGTGACGAAGAGCGTGGTTACTTCTGCGACGGCCAATGCGGTTTGTTCTCCAGATTTTCCGGGCGTCCAGACAGGTTGCCAAAATCCGCGTTCCGGACGAACGGTTTATTAGTTCTCATCCTTTTACTTTTGAGTCTGCGTGATTTGCTGTATCATCAGGCGGTTGAAAATCGGCCAATGGTGGGCGCATCAAAACCGGCCACTCCGAGGCTTTATTGACGCGAATGGAATCGCCGGTCCGGCGGTCCTTAATCTGGAAAGTAAGAAACTCATGCAAGGCTTTCAGCGCATGTGGATCATGGGTCAGTATCCTTAGGTCTAGGGCGCAGAAGGGCCTACCGCATGGATATATCCATCCACGGAACCGACGCTCAATCCGCCAAGGTCCCGAAGTTTCTCCGTCTTCACACTGAACATACCATTTGGACACCGGAACCAATGGATAAGTCGTGGGCCCTCGTTTTTTCTGACGGTCATCACGCTCTTTCCAAGGGAATAGAAACGGGTAGGTGTTGGCGCATAACTGTGTTCCCGATTGGGAACAAGATGAGCGACGAAACCGAATTCTTGACGTGCTTCTGCAATCAGTGCGGCCAGAAGTTGGAATTTCCCTCCCATGCGGCCGGAACAGAAATCCAGTGCCCGACGTGCTCGATGACAACTCTTCTTTTCGCTCAGCAGCCCATTCCTACCTCGCCGCCCATTCGGCCTGGGATAAAAACGACTTCGGTGTCATTAGATGTGCTCCGCCGGCCGCATGCGCACTACCGTCCGAGCCAGACAACTGGTTCAAATTCTACCTGCATGTGCAACAACGCTTTAGGAGGTTCGAAAAGCCAACGGTTAACCGTTTGGCCAACAACCTTTGGAGTACTCAAGAATTCTCTCAGAATGCTGGAGGATTCTCCCGCTATTGCGGAATTATTTCATTCCGGTGGGTCGAGAGTGAAGACGCCACTCTCATTTGTGCCCAGGAAGTAGCCTTGCGCGTTGGTGGAGTCTTGCAAGATCACACCATGGACACCGATGGCCTGCTTCGACTTGGCCGGATTGGCGAAGCTGCCGGTAATCACGCCGGTGCTGCGCTGGATTGTCAGCACCAGTTTGTTTGTTTCGTCCATCACGTTGGTGAGAGTGATTTGATCGCCGGCCGAAATCGTAACGCCATTCACGATCGTCTCCGCCAGATCGCCGCCCTCCAAGGTCGCCGTAAAATCGTTCGGCAGCACCAAGGCCGGAACATAAAGTCCGCCGGAGAGCGTCGCCGCCGGGTTTGTAAATCCAAATTGGTATAAAGCTGTCCGGGATGAATTGGTTTGGTTAATCCAACTGAGCGGCCCGGCGTTGGTAATAGTGTGGTTGGTGAAAAAGTTCCAACCCCATAATGAGCCCTTCCCTCCGTAAAGATTTACGTAAAGCGGCCAATAGCCATCCTTAGAGATCATGCTTTTTTGACTGAATGCGGTTCCGTCTGCCAGGCTCCCACCCAGTCCGACAACCCCTTGCGGACTGATTGTCACTGTTCCGTAGCTGACGCCAAAAGGTCCAATGGCGGAATTGCTCGCGCCAGGGATAATCAGGGTGTATCGACCTTCAA
>DATKFW010000151.1:0-10538 GCA_035511075.1 Vulcanimicrobiaceae bacterium | reverse complement strand
GAGGGCGCGGACGGGTCAAAAAATTGAGCCACTTGCTCCTAAAGGCAATCCGCTTGGCCAATTCACCCAATTTAAAATAGAGACTGCCGGGACGGGCTTGGACCATATATTGATGTGGTGGATGTGCTCGGGTGCTTGGCCGTGACAAAGCGTTACCTGCCGGGATACTTTCTGGCCCAAGCCACTGTTTCTTTGATTCCTTGCTGCAAGGAGATTTCCGGCGGCCCCAAAAGCTGAAGCGTCGGCTCCAAAGGCGCGGTGTAATCGTCGGTCATGTTGCGGTAGCGTACTGAATCCATGACGAATCTCCGTTTCGTCACCGTCTGGTAAAGGTCCCCAAAAAGTGCCAGCAGGCGGATCAGACTTCGGGGAAGGTATCGAATATTGTGTCCGGTCAGCTCCTGGCTGTAACCATTGATCCAGTCAACGAGGGAAAAGAGTCCGTCGCCGACGTAGAGCGTCTTTTGGTTGACCAAGGCTGAATCGGCTTGCAGTAGCTTGCCAATCTGGCGGGCGATGTTCTTGACGTAGCCTAGAGCCAACACCGCCGACTGGCCGCTCGGGTGGAAATAGTAGCCCTTCTGAATGGCGCGAAACAATGTATCGCGATAGAAGATGTGCCATGGCCCCCAAATGAGGACTGGACGGATGATGGTCCAAATACAACTGAGATTAGCCGCCTTGGTCATTTTCTCCATTTCCATTTTGGCCCGGCCATAATCGGCGAAGGGCCTGTACTCTTCCGAGCCAACGGCCGGACACTCCGGCCGCCAGACAAGTTGGGTGGACGTAACGACGACGCGGGCCACCGAGGGGGTGCTTCGAGCCGCGTCCAGGATGTTTTGGGTGCCGCCGGTGATGGGGGCGTAGTAAATCTCGACCGGGACGCCAGGGGCAGGATCCGTGCGGGCGGCCAAATGGACCACCGCCTCCGGTTGAAACCGCTGGAAGCACGCCTTGACCGCCGCGCCATCCATTATATTACACGGCTGAAAATAAGCGGCGTGGCTTTCATCGGCGGGTTTTGCTATATCAAGATTGGCGATTTCATGGCCCTGCGCCGCCATGTGTTCAATAAGGTGCCTGCCGATAAAACCGGAACCGCCGGTCACAAGAAGTTTCATGGGGATGAAATAAACTACCTGCGCAAACCCACCCGCCGGCGGGCTTGGCAATTATCCTCTCTAAACTCTTTAAGTTCCATCGACCCCATCTTACCAGCAGGCGGGCGCGGCACAAGGGCAAAGTTTAGGCGAGGGAACGCCACGAGTTGCCTCAAGATAAATGTTACCGGTGGTGGTGGGTTGAGGGGGTGAAAAACAAATCGTTGCCTCACGGGAAAATGTTACCCGAAAACGGAGGCAATGAAGATGAAAACAATCAGTCGGCAAGAGCAGTTGGAACGATGGCGGCAGCGGTATAAGAATCGGGGGATTGAAGGCAAAGCGCAGCTTTTGGATCAGCTTTGTCAAGACTACGGCTATCACCGCAAGCACGCCATTCGGTTGCTCAACAGCGCGGCCAAGATCAAGAAGTCTCCGCCGGGGCCTGAGTCCAAATACGAGGGCCTGGTGGAAGTGGTGCAACGGATTTGGTTGGCGGCCGAGCAACCCTGCGGCAAGCGTCTGGCCGAGGCGTTGCCGTTGTGGCTGCCTCATTATCAGCGGCACTAGGGGCGGCTGCTGCCGGGTCAGCGCAAGTGGCCGATGAGGTCAGCGCGGCGACGCTGGACCGGTTGTTGCAACGGGTGCGGGCACAAACGTCGCTACGCGGTTTATGCGGCACCAAACCCGGCACGCTGCTGCGCCAGCAGATACCCATTCAAGGGGAAGTCTGGAATGAGAAGCGGGCCGGATTTCTGGAGGCCGACCGTGTGGCTCATTGCGGCGGCAGTCTGGCGGGCAATTTCATTTGGAGCCTGACTTTTACCGATCTGGCCAGCGCCTGGACCAGCGGGCGGGTAGTGTGGAACAAGGGCGCCACGGGGGTATTGGAGCAGACGCGTCAAGTGGAGGAACAACTGCCCTTTGCTTTGCTGGGCCTGGATTTTGACAATGGGACCGAGTGGCTCAACTGGCATTTGATCCGGTATTTGCAGGAGCGAATCCGCCCGGTCAAAGTGACCCGTTCACGTCCTTACCACAAGGACGACAACGCGCATGTGGAGCAAAAGAACTGGATGTGGCCGCGGCAGTTGCTGGGCTACGGGCGGCTGGAAGAACCGGCGTTGGTGGATCCGATCAACCGGATTTACCGGGAAATCTGGGAGCCGCTGCAGAACTTCTTTTTGCCGTCGATGAAGCTGGTGGAGAAGAAACGGATTGGGGCGCGCTGGCAGCGCAAACACGACGCGCCGCAAACGGCCTACCAGCGCCTGCTCAAGTTGAACGTGCTGACTGGAAAAAAGAAACGGCAGATGCGTGACCGGCACGAAAGCCTGGATCCGTTTGTCTTACACGAGCAACTGGAGAAGGCGTTGCGACCGGTGTTGGCGCGTGCGGGAAGTCAAATAAAGCTTGAAAACAGCGCCTAACGGCGAAGAATAAAGTGACCCAAGAAATGGGAGGGGAGAAGTCCGTTGGTCCAAGCCGGCGTCTTCTCCTTTTCCAATATATTCAACAAACAATGGGTAACATTTAATGTGAGGCAACGAATCGCCTCCTCGGCTCATTCGCCGGGTAACATTTTCCTGTGAGGCAATAGGTGCCCCCTTTTGGTTTGATGGCGAAACCATTAACCGCGTTGAGATGTTTTACCAGCGGAAAAATCGGTATGCATCATCCCACTCTTCCGGCTGGTCCAAGTAAAAGCCGGACAGCCAGCGCTTTTGCGGCAGCAGGCCGTTGACGGGCCGATGGAAGCGGTCCAGCAGCGGCGTGGAACCTGCAGCGCCCATATTGGCCAGCAGGCGCGATACCAGAAAGGACGCGCGGCGATAAGTCCGCTTGAGATTCATCTGGCTGGACTCAAATTGCCAAGGCTCAAGCTGGCAGAACACCACGTTCGCCTCTTCGGCCCGAGCCAGGACGCCGTCGCCGACCACCCGTGCTCCCTCCGTGACGAGAGGCAGTTCCCGGGGAGCGCGGTTGTGGACATCCGCCGGCCCTATCCCGGCCAGCAGCGTGTTCAGGCCGAATGGCTCGAAGAAGGCCGAAATGTGTTCCGCTTTCTTCATCTTGACGGCGAAGGGAAACAACGCAAAGGCGTCCTCTTGGTCCAATCCGATCGCCAGCAAATTGCCGCCGGCTTTGAGCCAGACGGCCAGAGCCGCAGTGCGGCCCGCGAGCGTTAATCCGGCGCCCGAACCTAAAACGAGAACCCTGTCCGGCGGGAGGGGTGCGCCGTCGTAGGAATCGACTTCAAGCCCGAGCGATTGGAGATGGCGCCTGCCGGCGGGAGGCCCGGCATAGAGGACTTCGCGCCGCGGCGAAGGTTTCCAATCGCAAACATATTGGAGGAGATTGCGTGCCAGCCTCTCGGCCGCCGGCTCGGTCTCGGTGCGTCCCGTTACGTCCATTTGGCAGAAGATGACCAAGCCTTGTCCTTCGCGGTACTCCAGCAGCGGGCTGAACTGGAGACTGAACCCGCCGTCCAGGAGCGGCAGGAAATCGCCGCGGGCTGGCTTTTCGATCAGGACGGAGGCCACGTTGCCGCGGTTGCCGCAACGCCACACCCGCGGGACCGTCAGGCCGGCCCACTGCACGGTCGGCCCGTAGCGGGGCCGCAATTCGTAGGTCAGTCGCGGCGGCGTCAGGGTCGCCGCCCCGCGCCAATCGCACAGGTTGCCGGCGCCCAGACCGGCCAGGGCAGGATGATCCGGCACCCGCGCGAAGACCCGCCTCAGGCCATACTCTTCGGCCCGAAACCCGAACCGTTTCTCCAACACCTCGGAAGTCTGCTCGAACAGCAGCACCTTCAAACCCTCGCGCACGCGGCTGACATTGGGTGCCGGCCCTCCCACGGTCAGTGCGGACTTTCCAACGATGAGGATGTCATAGCCCGACAAATCGGCATCTGCCGCCACTGACAGGCTTGGAATCCCTAACTTATTGAGCCACGCGTCCGTCTCGCCTTTGGGATCGAAGAGAGCGATTTTTGCGCTCACGCGCGGGGCCGTGGGCAGTGGCAGGATGTCGATGGAATGACTGTCTTGCTGGGTCTCGCCATCACTGAATTTCACCGTGGCGTCAAGTTGGTAGCTGCCGGAGGCCAGCGTGGCCGGCAATTCCAACCGCAACGGAATGCGCTCCTGCTGGCCGGGCGCGACGGTGACGCTCTCGCTGCCGGATTGAATCCGCGGCAGCGCCAACGACCACCGGCAATCGCACATCACACTTTGGCGGGAATTGTTGATGAGGATGATCTGTTTTTCGACGGTTTCGCCAGGTTGGAAATTGTGGTCCTTGCAGGTGAAGGCGGCCGGCTTGCCGCCGAGCCATGCGAGCAAGGGCCGGTTGTTGCGCAAGAGGGCTTGGGCGGCAAGCGTCGCGATCCAGTCCGACCGTTCGTAGGCCAAGTCCATCCGCTCGTAACGCTGATCGAGGTAATCGGGACTGAACCCCGGCCGCTGCAGGTTCTGCCAATCCACCTTCAATTCCCGGCGGCTGGTGTCCACGCCATCACGCAGTTTCCAAAAAGGGCCGAACTCCCACGGTGAAAGAGCCGACACGCCCCAAGTGCGATAAGCGCGCCAATTGTCGGTCAGATAAAGGGCGAACACCGGGTCGCGTTCCTCGAAGCGGGACGAACTGACTTCGTTGGGATAATCCCAGCGATGCCAGAGTTTGCCCGCCTGGAACTGTTTCGCCTCCCAGCGCAAGTTCTGCTTCTCCAATTCGCTGATCTGGAAGGCGCGGTCCCCGAAGAACTGCGCGTTCCACTCCGCAAGGCAAAACTCCCACGGCACGAGTGCGCTGCCCCATTCGCGTTTGCCTTTGTACCAACCGCGATACATCGTCCAGTCCCATGTAAAGGGCGCGCCATATTCACAAGTGAAGACCGGTTTGACGCCTTGAGTCGCCCAGTGCTCGAACCAATCGGAGAGTTCCTGAACCGGCACGAAATTAGGGTAGAAGTTGATCGAATCCATCGAGCCCAAGTTTCCCGCCGCATGATGATAAATGATGCGGCTGGGGTCCAGGCGCCGGACGATGGCTTCCGCGCGCAGGGCCAGCACGCTGTTCCTGAGGGACCAGGCCTCACGAGCGTCATGCAGGCCGTCAATCATGTCCGGATTCATGTCTTCGTCGAAGGCCATGGCGTTATGGCTCATGCTGTACATCACCACCGATGGGTGGTTCTGGGCCGCGCGCACATAGTACTGCGCGTGGCGGGCGTAACCGTTGTTCTGGTCCGCCTCCGGCCCCGGCCAATCGTAATGGCTGAAGTGGGGTTGGGAAAAAGCCACCAACATGCCCGCATCGTCGGCCGCCCGCAGGATTTCATCAAAGCCAAGGTGCGAACCCGGTTCGCAACCGTAGTTTTCAGTATAAACCATATTGATGCCGAAGCTCTTGAGGCGCGCCAGGCTTTCTCGCGCGGCGCCATAGGTGGCCAGCGCCGCGCTAACCTGGGCATTGTCCGACGGCACAGCCGAGAGAAAAAGACGCGTCCCATTGAGGAAGAAATCCCGGCCCTCGATCCAGAACTCGCGGAACCCGAACCGCACGGTCCAGTCAGTGTCCAGGACTTGGTCGGTGCCGTCCAGCAATGACAGTTCGAGCGTGCAAATGTTTTGTGGTGTGTCGATGTCCCAAAGCCGGTCGGGCATCCATTGCCCGGTGAACGCCATGCGGCCCTCTTTGAGTTCGCGCCCCTGGAACGGCTGGCTCGTCATGGTTGTGCCGCTGCCGCCATCCTGCGAAACGCGCGCGCGCAAGCGGTAAAAGTCGCTTGGGGCGAGGTTATCCAGGGCGGCGTCGAAAGTGCATTCCCGCTTGCGCACGGATGTCTCGATCCTGATGTCCGTCAGGCGCGGCCCGCGCGGGGTACTGGTCAAGTACACGTCGCCACACAAGCCCCGCCGCTGCACCGAGCCCTTGACCAGTCGAGCCGAGGCGCTGTCGGTGTAGGAGAGCATGACACCCTTGAGCGGCATCGCCACGACCAGCAGCGCCAGCGAATGGGTCGCGCCTGGGCGGCAGGCCGTCGTGAGGTCCAGTTCGCCGCCAGGAAAGTGGATCTCGCCTGCGCGCTGGCCGTCCACATACACCACCGCGTAAGAATTGAGGTACTCCAGGCGCAGGGCGATGCGGCGGCTGGCCCAGTTTTCAGGAACCTGGAACTCACGCCGGTACCACGCCGCAGTGATGCTCCCGAGGTTGCGATTGGCCCAGCTCGGATGGGAATACACAGTCTGGCAATCCTTCTGCATGTAATCGCCAATGCCCGGCCAGCAGCCCGGAACCTTGAAATAGCCCCAGTTCCCCGGCGGCACAGGTTCCGACTGCGCTTCGGCCGGTTGCCACTGCCATAACCCGTTGAGGCAAATTCGCTCGCGGGTGGGCGTGATTTCGTGAAACGCGTTGCCCATGTCCCACACTGCCTCCACGCCCAACGGCAGAAGCGCATCGGGCCGGGGCGCGGCCATGACGGAATTCGCACATGCGCCCAGGCCCAGGCCGGCAGAAAGCAACCAGCGTCCGCACTCTCTGCGGCAACGAGCCTGCAAAGCGTCATTCATGCTCATCCGACGGCGTGGGAACCACTGCCGCATCTTTGCGCGGAGCAAGTTGGCTGGCTTCATAAAGGCCGGGAACGTTCATCGTTGCAACACTAACACACGGAACCCCTTGATGGGAAAAGGAAACCGCCGGGAACAGAAGGATTGAAGGCGCGTTAATGGGCGGCCTCTTTTTCTTGCTCCCATGAGATCGGGGCATTACTCTCATTCATGCAAACGAAAAACGTCCTCCTCACAGGTTTTTCTCTTTATCTGACCTCCGCCCTTTTGACGGCAGCGGACTGGCCGCAATGGCGCGGACCGAACCGCGATGACGTTTCCTCGGAGCAAGGCCTGCTGAAACAATGGCCTCCGGGAGGCCCCCCGTTGGTTTGGAAAGCCAGGGGAGCGGGCGCCGGGTACAGCGGGGTGGCCGTGTCCGGCACAAAGGTTTTCACATTGGGCGAAAAGGGCGATTCGAGTTTCGCCGTCGCCTTCGATGTGGCCGGCGGCAGCCCGGTCTGGACGGCGAAAATTGGCAAAGCAGGCGGCGATCCTGCCGGCCCTCGCAGCACGCCCACCGTGGACGGAGATCGGGTCTATGTGCTCAACCAGTTTGGGGATTTGGTTTGTCTCGAAGTTGCCACCGGCAAGAAGGTATGGCGGAGGAGTTTCGAAAAGGAGTTCGGGGGCCGCTGCGGCGGCTGGATGTACAGCGAATCGCCGCTGGTGGACGGCGACAGGCTGATCGGCACTCCCGGCAGCGCGCAGGGTTCGATCGCGGCGTTCAACAAGAAAACCGGTGAGTTGCTGTGGCAAACGAAAGAATTGACGGACGCGGCGGAATACTCTTCTCCGATTGCCGCGCAGATCGGCGGCGTGCGGCAGTATATCCAGCTCACGGGCGAGAATGTCGTCGGCGTTCAGGCCGAAAGCGGCCAAGTGCTGTGGCGCGCGCGACGCCAGGGCGAGACGGCCACCGTGCCCACGCCAATCTTTTACGACGACGATGTGTACGTGAGTTCGGGTTACGGCGTCGGCTGCAATTTGTTCCATATCGGCAAAGCCGGCAATTCTTATCAAGCAAACCAAGTCTACGCGAACAAAGTCATGGTCAACCATCATGGCGGCGTAGTAAGAGTCGGCGATTACCTTTACGGTTACTCTGATGGGAAAGGCTGGGTCTGCCAGGAGTTTAGGACCGGCCGCCTCGTTTGGCGCGACGAGGGTGTGGGGAAAGGCTCGCTCACCTGCGCGGACGGTCATCTCTATCTGCGTAGCGAAGGCGGCCATGGCGCCATTGCCTTGGTCGAGGCCACGCCGCAGGGTTACACGGAGGCCAGCCGGTTTGATCAACCCGACCGCAGCCAGGAAAGCAGTTGGCCCCACCCAGTCATCGCCGGCGGAAGGCTCTACCTTCGCGACCAGGATGTGCTTCTGTGCTACAACGTGAGGATGAACTGATTAGAATCGCGTCAATTTCTCCAGCGTCCGGCGGCGCTTCTCAATGCCGGCGCGGGTGGCGCGCGTGGTGGCCGTCACTCCGAAACCTTCGCAACAGTAGGAGGCCACGATGCTTCCGTAAACCATGGCGCGATGCAGATTGCTCTCAATCGGCCCTTTGGCGCTGGCCAGATAGCCCATCATCCCGCCCACAAACGAATCCCCCGCACCCGTGGGATCGACCACCTTTTCCAGCGGAAAAGCCGGCGCGAGGAAAAGGCCACCGCGCGAGGAAAGAATGGCGCCGTGCTCGCCTTTTTTGACGATGACGAATTTCGGCCCCAGCTGGTGAATTTTTTTTGCGGCGCGGAAAAGGTTGTCTTCCTGCGTCAACTGCCGCGCCTCACTTTCGTTCAGCACGAAGCCGTCCACCCGCCGCAGCAGTTTGAGCAAATCCGGCAGCGCGATGTTCAGCCACAAATCCATGGTGTCGGCCACGACCAGCCTGGGCCGGCGCATCTGGTCCAAAACGTGATGTTGCAAACCGGGGGCGATGTTGGCCAGCAGAACAAACGGACTGTCTTGGTAGGCGGCGGGCAGGCGCGGCGTGAAGGTTTCAAAGACGCCCAATTCCGTCGCCAGTGTCCGGCGATTGTTCATGTTGACTTCGTATTCGCCGGACCAATGGAAGGTTTTGCCCGGAGCGATTTGCAGTCCCTCCATGTCAATCTTATGTTTGCGGTAGAGTTGCAGGTAAGCCTTGGGAAAGTCCTCCCCCACCACTCCCACCAACCGGACGGGAGCGAAAAAGCTGGCCGCAATTGCCGCGTGGCTGGCCGAGCCGCCCAACAGGCGCGGGTTCTGCGCCTTCGGAGTTTTGATGGAATCAAGGGCCGTCGAGCCAACAATCAGGACACTCATTTTAGTTCGGAATTCAGAATCACAATCTTGGAATTTAGGAAATAAAGGCGGCGAAGCAAGGCGGAAAATGAGCAGCCATCAGCCTTGGCGCGGTCTTGGACAGCATAACTGGCGCTCCACGCGATGCTTCGCGCAACGCGACCTTCGAAAAATCGATATGTCTCATGGCAGCACGCGCGCCAGCGCCCTTTTCTCCCGCGCCGCCGCCGGCAACGGGTGACCCTTTTGGTCTTCCATTGCCGTTGCATTTTGCGGCAGCGCGGAAAGGAATCGCCGATCAGCCACGAGTTCCGGGCATGCCGCGCAATCGAGGTCCGGAACGCTTTGGGAATGGTTTTCTCGAGACCTGAGCGCAAAGGGCAGGCACTTTGCGATGGGCGAATCCAAACATAGGCACGAATCCCAAGACGAGAAGCGACAGCATGTTGGAAATGTGGGGAACGCCTTGGACTTGGATCATGGGCAGTCCGACTAAGAAGACTGTAACCGGCACGATAAAAGCGGACCGAAAACGACGAAATCCTTTGGTTTTTTTCATATACTTGACGCTTAATTAGCTCTTAGCTCTTCAACACTCTCCAAGTGAGCAGCTTTAATGCCGCCTGTCGCGGTGAATCCTTCAACAATCATAATGCTTTTTAGATCAAGCGTTTACGAGCGGGAAAATACGCACTCGGTTTTCCTGATCCATAATGAAGTCAACAAGAAGTGTAAAGATCGCCGACGCCAAAACAAGGCAACACAGTCGCAACACATTGGCCGTCAAGGCTTTGCATCCAAAGATAAGAATCGTCGGTTTTTTACGTTTTTTCGCTTGCAGCTGGTTGTCCACAAAAGCCGAATTGCCACCGAAAACCCGGAAAATGCAGTCATGTGGCCGCACAGAGGGATCTGGACGAGTGGATCTGGCTGCTCTCTCGTGAGACAAAACTGCAGTTTAACTTCTCCGACCGGCTATCCTTCGGAGTTGTCGCGGGAATAATTCTATCGACAGGCGTGGTGGATTTCCCTATAGTGAAAGCCAATCGCAGCCCGTTTGAAATGGAAAGATATGCATATTGCAACTTGCTGGTGATTGCCATCACCTGCTTGGTTTCTTTTCTCGGATTTCGCGATGCTGCGTTTAAGGACAAGTATCTCTTCTGGCCGGAGGCCATTCTGGCATGGCGACAGTCCTACCGGCTCATCACCTACGGGTTTCTGCACCAGGACGGCCTCCATTTGTTGATGAACATGCTGAGTTTGTATTTTTTCGGGCCGCTGATCGAAAGGATATATGGCCCGGCGCAGTTTCTGGCCATATATCTGGCCGCCATGATTGGAGGCGGCCTCCTGGCTCTTTACGTGCATCGGTATCACGATTATCGAGCCTTGGGCGCCTCGGGCGGCGTGGCGGGCATCATTTTCGCTTATATTCTTCTGTTTCCGGTCGGGAGCATCAACATCTATTTCTTGCCGATCGGCATTCCCTCATGGCTGTACGCCATTGTTTATTTGGCAGGCTCCTTTCCCC
>DATKFW010000150.1:0-94933 GCA_035511075.1 Vulcanimicrobiaceae bacterium | reverse complement strand
GGGATGCTGGGCGATGAGGGCTTTTTCAGGTGAATCGCCGCATGTCAGCGCCGCCGTCTGCGAGAGTCTCAGGACCAGCCGGTTGTAATGCCGGCAGAGGTCATCCTGGTCCCCGGCGGTATCGCGGACATCCAGGTTGCCGCAGTTAAAACCATCCCCGTGTCCGGCCAGCAGCAGTTTCTTCATGCCGTCCGTTTTTTCCTCCACCGCCGAAAGAGGCGTCGCATATATTTCCCCGGACTTGGACTTCGCCTCGGTCACCAGGGCCTGTAGTTCTGAGATATAAGGGTGAAGGTCCGGATGGGCCTTTTCCTCCCCGTCCAGGTAATCGTGCATCCCGTCAAAAAAGGCGCCATACTGATCCAGGCGGCCCCGAATCTCCCGGATGAACTCATAGAGGTGGGTGGCCAGGTTGACGCCCACCGTGGCCTTTTCCTTCTCCGGTATTTTTGAAAGATGGGTTGTGGTGGCGCAAACCGGCCTGTCGTACATAAAATCATCCGGCGTCGAGTAAGTCAACTTTCGCAGCCGATTGGCGTCCAAGTCCAGAAGCACCTCCGCTTTTTCCAGGCCCAGCGCCTGCTCCAGGATCTCGCAAGGCGAATAGAGATCCGCCGCCGCCGGTTCGAGAAAATAAATGAGCGCGTCCCCTTTGGGCACGAAGCCTTTCTCGAAATGGAACATCGTCTTGCCTCCGTCGAAGTAAAACGGATAGTGGTTCCAATCCTCGAACCAGACCCCCCACATGCGCGTCTTGGCGTTGGCAAAAGGAAAGGAATACTGCATGTAAGGGTCGTCAAAGTAAGGCCGTCCGCCGGTGCTGACGAAGAATTCCCCCATCCACCGCGCCGGAAACGGATGTTCCCAGGCAATCGGGACATAATCGCCGAGCCAATCCTCCTGCAGGCGCTCCTGATGCCAAATCCCAGGGTGTTCAACAAAGGAAAGGGAAAACCCCGCCTTATCCGTGGCGATTGAGAAGGTATCAAACTTGCGGTTTTCCCCTTCGCCTGTCATTCCCACAGAAACCGCTTGGGAGTCGGTGTCCCAGGCCACCACCATCATGCTCTCGTTGCCATCCACCAACCCGACGAACCATTGCGTGGACGGCAGGTCGATCTGGGTGCCATCCTGCAACTTCCGCGGATCGTAGCAAATATCCGACCCCGCCAACGAAGGCAAAATGCCATGGCGCAGACCCAAGCCTTGTGCCTGAAAACCTGGCACATGACTGGCCTCTATCCGAATCAGGCCTTCGGCTGTCAACCACGCGATGTAAGCGTGGTCGCCCTCTTTGGATGTCACACGAATTCCTGTCCGGTCGCCCGCATGGATCAGGTCACACTTGGCACCGACGAAAGGAGGCGTCGGAACGAGCACCGTCCGTTGCTTCAAAGCTTCGCCTTGGACAGCGCAAATTACCAATCCGCCGTCGGCGTTGCGGACCGTTCCCGCAAGATGACGGGCTTGGAACACAGGCGCGCCAGTGAAGGAAAATGATTCCGCGCTGACCGGGGCCCAATCGCTTTTGGCGGACCAATCCGGCATGGCGGAGACTTCGCGTTTCGCGTCCCACACCGTTACCGGGGTGGACGCCGCCGGCTCCTGACGGATCAGCTCACAACCATCCATCAAAATCGGCGACCCCATTATCCCGGCTATTCCAAGATAAGGCCGCCACTCCTCAGAAACCCCTCCCACTGTGACCTTCAACGCACCCTTTTGGTCCAACACGCAGAAAGCCTGGAGTTGGGTCCATTGGTTCCTCACGGTGGGGAGTTCCGTGCATGAATAGGCCTCCCAAGGCCGATCGGGGTCTTGCAGAAGGAGCGTCACCGGCTGGTCTGATTCGGACTTGACCCAGCACCGAAGGAAGTAAGCTCCAGCCTCCGCGTTCTCGATCCGCTGCTCGACGGCGCTATTAGCCGGGATGGCCACGGACTGCCGCCCTTCGTGGGCGTCCTTAACTGTTACCGTGACTTGCGCCGCGCCCGCGCCTGTTCGCGTCCAACTTGGCAGCGCCCCCGCGTCGCCCGGAGTTTCCTCAAAGCCGGGATTTTTGAGGAGATTTACCTGTGCCCGCGCTGGGGTCACAGCCGACGCCAAGAGCAAGCACACCATCGGCAGCCGGCCCCGAATGAAAGTCATCATTTTCTGTTTACGGCAGCATTTCACGGATTGATTTCGCCTGGGATTTCCTATTTGGGTTCTTGCCCAGGACCACCGTGGGCCATTCGTGATTTTCTTCCTGCTCCACGAATTTGCAAGTCATTTTTGCAGTCCGCTCTCGGTTTTTCTCTGGCACAGGGGTGTTCCCCCGTGGTCGAAGAAGTGATCGATCTCAGGTAGTCAAAGCGCAGCCGCAGGACTGGCGCTTGGTAGGCCGGGAAGTCACCGAGCAACTGGATCATAAACCGGGCCGCTTTCTGTGCCGCCGAGTCACCTTCCGTTCCGGCACGGTCGCTGAATGCACGTTGGGCAATTTCATCCGGGTTACGGAGAAATGAAGATTAAGGTTTAGACAAGAAGAATGTTTAACGGCTTGATCCGGTCGCGGGTTTGTGCGATTAAGAAGAACCGGTGGAGAGATGGCAGAGTGGTTTAACGCGCACGCCTGGAAAGCGTGAGTACCTAATAAGTACCGGGAGTTCGAATCTCCCTCTCTCCGCCATCTCAATACTTATTACGCGCGTTGTGCCAAGAACTGTCGCCAGCCGCCGCAAATTGAAATGTCGCATGCGCCTTCCACGGCATAGCTCTCGCGCAGGAAGCCTTTAACCGCAGTGGCTCCAAGCCGTCCGCGACTGCCGTAAACCGGGCAAAAGAGGCATGAAACGGAACGATGCGCTGCCGCGCATTACGATGGATCCCGAGACCTACGAAGTGATTTCGGACGGCGAGGCCTCGGCCCGGAAACTCGATTCATGGGCCAGCAGGCCTGAACCGTTCGGGGCCGGAACCGAAAGAAAATCGACCCAGAATCGGCTGCCCTGACCGGGGGCCGAAATGACGCCGCACGAACCCCCCATTCGTTGCACAGCGCGATTGACTATGGCCAGCCCGATCCCGGTGCCCTCGTATTTTTGATGGTCGCCCACGCGTTCAAAAATGCTGAAGATTTTATGGTGATAGCTAGGATCGATGCCGATGCCGTTGTCTTCAACCCACAGCCGGACCTGTCCCTGCTTGGATTCCGTGCGAATGCAGACTTCAGGGATGGTTCCCGGACTCACAAATTTCGTGGCGTTGCTGAGCAGATTGCTGACGCATTG
The DNA here is from genome assembly GCA_035511075.1 of Vulcanimicrobiaceae bacterium. Classification (GTDB taxonomy): domain Bacteria; phylum Verrucomicrobiota; class Verrucomicrobiia; order Limisphaerales; family Palsa-1400; genus DATAUD01. The sequence continues at coordinate 91,661 of DATKFW010000150.1, read as the reverse complement.
TTCCAGGAGAAAGCGATGCGCCAGGACCTCCGATTGCCCCGCGCGGACGCTGATATGGACTGAATCGGCGCGTCCGCCGTGGGTGAGCGAAACGATTTCCTCCAGCGCCGGTTGCAGCCGCACCGGCTCAAGCTGGACGGCTTCGCGAGCGACCCGCCCGTAGGCAAGCAAGTCGCGAGTCAGGCAATCCATGCGGCTGGCCGCGCGATGAAGGGCCTGGAGATGGCTGCGTCCCTGCTCGTCCAGCCGGCCGCCATAATCCTCCATCAGGACGTTGACGTAGCCGGTGAGCGATCGCAACGGAGCGCGGAGGTCGTGCGAAACGGTGTAGGAAAACGCCTCCAATTCGGCGTTGGCATCCTTGAGTTCCTCGTTGAGCTTTTGGATGACTTCCAATTGCTGCGCCTGCCGCTGATTATGCTCCGTCAAATCGGCCGCCTGCGATTTGATGATCTGGGTTTGCCGGGCCAATTCGACAAATGCGCTGACCTTGGCCTTGAGCACCTGCGGCACCACCGGCAGAAAAAGGTAGTCCACCGCCCCCAATTCATACCCTTTCAAGCGATCCAGATCCGTTGTGTTGTAGCCTGTGACGAAGATGATTGGCGTCTTCTCGAAACGCGGCCGCTGGCGGATAAGCGCGGCCGTTTCAAAACCGTCCATGTTCGGCATTTTGACATCCAGCAGAATGACTGCGAAATCGTCCCGCAACAATTGGCTGAGGGCTTCGGCGCCGGTGCGGGCCTTGACGATCCTCTGGCCCAATTCGGAAAGGATGGCCTCATGCGCCAGAAGTTTTCCGGGCTGGTCATCGACCAGCAGGATATTGACGATCGCCGTGGCTGGATCGACCGGGGCGGTTACCGCCAGCGCGGCCGCTGAAATAAATTGAGACATAGGGTCTGAGACAAAATGTTAACGGTGGAGCCAAACGCGCATTAGCGAAACCAACTGATCCGTGTTCACCGGCTTGGCAATGTAATCGGAAGCCCCGGCTTCCAGGCATTTTTCGCGGTCGCCCTTCATCGCCTTTGCCGTCAAGGCGATCATCGGCAGGAGTTTATGCTTGGGATTGCCGCGAATGACTCGCATCGTTTCGTAGCCGTCCATTTCCGGCATCATGATGTCCATCAACACTAGTGAAATATCCGGCGTTTTTTCCAGCAGGTTGATCGCCTCGCGCCCGTTGGATGCGCTCAGGACTTCCATCGTATGACGTTCCAGAAGCCCCGTAAGGGCGAAAATGTTGCGGACGTCGTCGTCCACAATCAGCACCTTCTTGTGGACCAGCGCCTCATCCGTGTCGTGCAGTCGCTCGAGCATCCGCTGTTTTTCCGGCGGGAGATTGGACACAACCCGATGCAGGAACAGCGCCGTTTCGTCCAGCAAACGTTCCGGTGACTGGACTCCTTTGATGATGATGCTCTTGGCGATCTTGCGCAAACGCGTTTCCTCGTCCTCGCTCAATTCCTTGCCCGTAAAGACCACCACCGGTATCTCGCGCAACGATGATTCCGACTCGATGCGGGCCAAAAGATCGAACCCGGAGATATCCGGCAGGCGCAGGTCCAGCACCACGCAATCGAACGAACGGTCGTTGATCAACCCCCACGCTTCCTCCCCGGTGGCCGCGCTGGTGATTTCCACGTCCTGGTGGGCCAATAACTCGATGATGCTGCCGCGTTCGGTTTCGTCGTCATCGACCACCAGCAATTGTTTGGTCCGGGGTTTGGTGAATTGCTGGATGCGCGTCAAGGCGGCTTCGAGACCCTCGGTGGTCACCGGTTTGTTCAAGTAAGCGAAGGCGCCGCGTTCCAACCCGTGCTGCCGCTCTTCCTCCATCGTGATGATTTGCACCGGAATATGACGCGTGGACGGGTCCTGTTTGAGATGGCTCAGCACAGTCCAGCCGAGCATGTCCGGCAGGAAGATGTCAAGACTAATGGCCGTCGGCTTGAATTCACGCGCCAGCGAAAGCGCAACGCTTCCCCGCATAGCGACCAGCCCTTTGAACCCCTTGTCGCGCGCCAGCCCAAGCAGGACGCAGGCGTAATGAGCGTCATCCTCCACGATCAACAGGACCGTATCGCCCTCTTGAATGTTGTCGCGGTCGTCCAGGACCGTTTCGGCGCTGGCGGCCGGGAGGACCTTCCTGGCGGGGGCCTGGAATTCGGTCACGCGAACCACCGACGGCCCGGCGTACGTTTGCGGAAGGTAGAGCGTGAACCTACTGCCTTCCCCGGGAACACTGTGGAGCCTGATTTCCCCGCCGAGCAGGTTCGCCAGTTCGCGGCTGATGGCCAGCCCCAACCCGGTGCCGCCGTACTTGCGGCTGGTGCCGGCATCGGCCTGTTGAAACGCCTCGAAGATAATCCTTTGTTTTTCCAGCGGAATGCCGATGCCCGTGTCGACCACGTCAAATGCCAGCACCGACGGCGCGCGCCGCAGCACCGGATGATCGGCCGACCAGCCTTCCTGCGCCACTCGCACCGAGAACGTCACCCGGCCCTGGCTCGTGAATTTAAACGCGTTGGAAAGCAAGTTCTTGAGAATCTGGAATAACCGTTTGATGTCGGTGATCAATTGCCGCGACAAATGCGGGTCCAGGTTGATCACGAATCCAAGGTTGCGAGTGTCGGCGATGTGCCGGAAATTGCGCTCCACAGTGTCGCGAACGGATGCAAATGTGACTTCCTCGGCTTCGATGGTAACCGTGCCGGACTCGATCTTGGAAAGATCGAGAATGTCGCTGATCAGGTTCAGGAGGTCTGTCCCGGCGCTGTGAATGGTCTTAGCGTATTCGACCTGTTTGACAGATAGATTTCCCTGCGGGTTGTCCTGCAATTGCTGGCCCAGGATCAGGATGCTGTTGAGCGGCGTGCGCAATTCGTGCGACATGTTGGCCAGAAATTCGGATTTGTACTTGGAAGTCAGCGCCAATTCGGAGGCCTTTTCCTCGACCGCGCGGCGCGCCTGCTCGATTTCCTGGTTCTTGCGCTCGACTTCCGCGTTTTGCTCGGCCAATTGCCGCGCCTTTTCGGCCAGTTCCTCATTGGTGCGCTGGAGTTCGATCTGGCGCGTTTGCAATTCGCTCGCCAGTTCCTGCGATTGCTGCAAGAGCCGCTCCGTGCGCATGGTCGCTTCCATGGTGTTGAGCATGATGCCGACGCTTCCGGTCAATTGCTCCAGGAACGCCATGTGGGTTTGGCTGAATACCGCCATTGAGGCCAGTTCGATGACGGCTTTAATCTGGCCCTCGAAGAGCACCGGCAGCACCACAATGGTGGCCGGGTGGGTTTCGATCAGCCCCGAGGTGATTTCGATCTCATGGTCCCGCACCGAAGTCAACAGCATGGCTTTCTTTTCCATTGCACATTGCCCGACGAGTCCCTCGCCCAGGCGGATCGATTCTCCCAGGCTGCTGCGCTGGCGATGAGCGTAACCAGCCAGCAATTTCAAATACTGCTGGTCGTCGCGGGATTCCATTTGATAAATGACACCCTGTTGCGCGTTGACCAGCGGAGCCAACTCCGAGAGCAACATGCGCCCCACCGTGATCAGGTCGCGCTGCCCCTGCAACATGCTCGTAAACTTGGCGATGTTGGTCTTAAGCCAGTCCTGTTCGGTGTTGCGCTGCGTGGTGTCGCGCAAATTGCTGATCATTGCGTTGATGTTGTCCTTCAATTCTGCCACTTCGCCGCGCGCGATGACTTGAATTGAACGCGTCAAATCGCCCTTGGTGACCGCTGTGCCCACTTCCGCGATGGCGCGAACCTGCGTGGTGAGATTGGCGGCCAGCAGGTTGACGTTGTCGGTCAAGTCTTTCCAAGTCCCCGATGCGCCGGGCACGTTGGCTTGTCCGCCCAACCGGCCTTCGACGCCCACTTCGCGCGCGACGGTAGTCACCTGCTCCGCGAAAATGGCCAGCGTGTCGGTCATGTTATTGATCGTGTCGGCTAGAGCCGCGATCTCACCCTTGGCTTGCACGGTCAGTTTTTGATTCAAATTGCCGTTGGCCACCGCCGTGACCACCTTGACGATGCCGCGCACCTGGTCCGTCAGGTTCGCCGCCATGACGTTGACCGAGTCGGTCAAGTCTTTCCAGGTACCGTCCACCCCGGGAACTTCCGCCTGGCCGCCCAACTTGCCGTCGGTGCCGACTTCACGGGCCACACGTGTCACTTCCGCGGCGAAGGCATTGAGTTGGTCCAGCATGACGTTTATCGTGTTCTTGAGTTCCAGGATTTCGCCTTTGACGTCGGCGGTGATTTTCTTGGATAGGTCGCCTTTGGCGATGGCAGTGGCCACCTCGGCGATATTGCGCACCTGCGTCGTCAGGTTTCCGGCCATGACGTTGAAGGAGTCGGTCAAGTCCTTCCACGTTCCGGCCACGCCGGGCACGATTGCCTGGCCGCCCAATTTGCCTTCGGTGCCCACTTCGCGCGCCACGCGCGTGACTTCCGCGGCGAAGGACCGGAGCTGATCGACCATCGTGTTGATGGCTTCTTTGAGTTGGAGAATTTCGCCCCGCACGTCCACCGTGATTTTCTTGGAAAGGTCGCCGTTGGCCACAGCAATGGTGACGTCGGCGATGTTACGCACTTGCGCCGTAAGGTTGGAAGCCATCGAATTGACGTTGTCGGTAAGGTCCTTCCAGCTTCCCGCCACTCCCGGCACTTGCGCCTGGCCGCCCAGTTTTCCTTCCGTGCCCACTTCACGGGCCACGCGCGTGACTTCGGACGCGAACGCGTTCAATTGATCGACCATCGTGTTGATGGTGTTCTTGAGCTCGAGGATTTCGCCTTTGACGTCGACGGTGATCTTGCGCGAAAGGTCGCCGCGCGCCACGGCGGTCGTGACTTCGGCGATGTTGCGCACTTGCGCCGTAAGGTTCGAAGCCATCGAATTGACGTTGTCGGTCAAGCCTTTCCACGTTCCCGCCACGCCGGGCACTTGCGCCTGTCCGCCGAGTTTTCCTTCCGTGCCCACTTCGCGCGCCACGCGCGTGACTTCGGAGGCAAACGCATTCAATTGATCGACCATCGTGTTGATGGTGTTCTTGAGTTCAAGAATTTCGCCCTTGACTGGCACCGTGATTTTGCGCGAGAGGTCGCCGTTGGCGATGGCGGTGGCCACTTCGGCGATATTGCGGACCTGGCCGGTAAGGTTGCCCGCCATGGAGTTGACATTGTCGGTCAAGTCCTTCCATGTGCCCGCCACGCCGGACACTTGCGCTTGTCCGCCGAGCTTTCCTTCGGTGCCCACTTCGCGGGCCACACGCGTGACTTCGGACGCAAACGCGTTCAATTGATCGACCATTGTGTTGATCGTATTCTTGAGCTCGAGGATTTCGCCTTTGACATCGACGGTGACCTTGCGTGAGAGGTCGCCGCGGGCGACGGCTGTGGCCACTTCAGCGATGTTTCGCACCTGCGCGGTGAGGTTGCCTGCCATCGAGTTGACGTTATCCGTCAAGTCCTTCCAGGTGCCGGCGACGCCTGGGACCTCAGCCTGTCCGCCGAGTTTTCCTTCGGTGCCGACTTCGCGGGCAACACGCGTCACTTCAGAGGCGAACGAGCGCAATTGATCGACCATCTTATTGATTGCCTCTTTGAGTTGGAGAATCTCGCCCCGCACGTCCACCGTGATTTTCTTGGAAAGGTCGCCGTTGGCCACCGCGATGGTCACATCGGCAATGTTGCGCACTTGCGCAGTGAGGTTCGACGCCATCGAATTGACGTTGTCGGTCAAATCCTTCCACGTTCCTGCCACGCCGGGCACGATGGCCTGTCCGCCCAATTTACCGTCGGTGCCCACTTCGCGGGCCACGCGCGTAACTTCCGCCGCAAAGGAGCGGAGTTGATCCACCATTTTATTGATGGCCTCTTTGAGCTGGAGAATTTCGCCCCGCACGTCCACGGTGATTTTCTTGGAAAGGTCGCCGTTGGCCACCGCAATGGTCACGTCGGCGATGTTGCGCACCTGCGCTGTGAGATTGGAGGCCATGGAGTTAACGTTGTCGGTCAAGTCCTTCCAGGTTCCCGCCACGCCAGGCACTTGCGCCTGTCCCCCCAGTTTTCCTTCGGTGCCTACTTCGCGGGCCACGCGCGTGACTTCGGACGCGAACGAGTTCAATTGATCGACCATCGTATTGATGGTGTTCTTGAGTTCAAGAATTTCGCCTTTGACATCGACGGTGATCTTGCGCGAGAGGTCACCGCGCGCCACCGCAGTCGTGACTTCGGCGATGTTGCGCACCTGCGCCGTGAGGTTGGAAGCCATGGAATTGACATTGTCGGTCAAATCCTTCCAAGTTCCCGCCACGCCCGGCACTTGCGCTTGTCCGCCCAGCTTTCCTTCCGTGCCCACTTCGCGGGCGACGCGCGTAACTTCCGCCGCAAAGGAGCGGAGTTGCTCCACCATCAAATTGATCGTTTCCTTGAGTTGGAGGATTTCGCCACGGACGTCCACTGTGATCTTCTTGGAAAGGTCGCCGTTGGCCACCGCAATGGTCACGTCGGCAATGTTGCGCACTTGCGCCGTAAGATTGGAGGCCATGGAGTTGACGTTGTCGGTCAAGTCCTTCCAGGTTCCTGCCACGCCGGGCACCTGCGCCTGTCCGCCAAGCTTGCCTTCGGTGCCCACTTCGCGGGCCACGCGCGTGACTTCGGAAGCAAACGAGTTCAATTGATCGACCATCGTGTTGATGGTGTTCTTGAGCTCCAGAATTTCGCCTTTGACATCGACAGTGATCTTCTTGGAAAGGTCTCCATTGGCCACGGCGATGGTCACGTCGGCGATGTTGCGCACCTGCGCCGTAAGGTTGCCCGCCATGATGTTGACCGAGTCCGTCAGGTCTTTCCACGTTCCCGCCACGCCGGGCACAATGGCTTGACCGCCCAGTTTTCCTTCCGTGCCGACCTCGCGGGCAACACGCGTAACCTCCGCGGCAAAGGATCGGAGTTGATCGACCATGGTGTTGATCGCCTCTTTTAGTTGCAGAATTTCGCCCCGGACGTCCACCGTGATTTTCTTGGAAAGATCGCCGTTGGCGACAGCGGTGGTGACTTCCGCGATATTGCGCACTTGCGCCGTCAGGTTGGAGGCCATGGAGTTGACGTTGTCGGTCAAGTCCTTCCAGGTTCCCGCCACGCCGGGCACCTGCGCCTGTCCCCCCAGTTTTCCCTCGGTGCCCACTTCGCGCGCGACACGGGTGACCTCCGCCGCGAAGGACCGGAGTTGTTCGACCATCAAATTGATCGTTTCCTTGAGTTGAAGGATTTCGCCCCGGACGTCTACCGTGATTTTTTTCGACAAATCCCCGTTGGCAACCGCAATGGTGACATCAGCGATGTTTCGCACCTGGGCCGTCAGGTTGCCGGCCATAATGTTGACCGAGTCCGTCAAGTCTTTCCACGTTCCTGCAACACCGGGCACGATGGCCTGGCCGCCCAATTTGCCGTCGGTGCCCACTTCGCGCGCCACGCGCGTGACTTCGGCTGCGAAGGATCGGAGTTGGTCCACCATCGTGTTGATCGCTTCCTTGAGCTGGAGGATCTCGCCGCGAACGTCCACAGTGATCTTTTTTGACAGGTCTCCGTTGGCAACCGCAATGGTAACGTCCGCGATATTGCGGACCTGGGCCGTCAGGTTGGAGGCCATGGAATTGACGTTGTCGGTCAAGTCCTTCCAGGTTCCCGCCACTCCGGGCACAATGGCCTGCCCGCCCAGTTTTCCGTCCGTTCCCACCTCCCGTGCGACGCGCGTGACTTCCGAGGCAAACGAGTTCAATTGGTCCACCATTGTATTGACAGTGTTCTTAAGCTCGAGAATTTCGCCGTTGACGTCCACGGTGATCTTCTTTGAAAGGTCTCCTTTGGCGATGGCGGTAGCGACTTCCGCGATGTTGCGCACCTGCGCCGTCAGGTTGTTGGCCATGAAATTAACCGAATCGGTCAGGTCTTTCCACGTGCCTGCCACGCCGGGGACGATGGCCTGGCCGCCCAATTTGCCGTCGGTGCCCACTTCGCGCGCCACGCGCGTGACCTCGGATGCGAACGAGCGGAGCTGGTCCACCATGGTGTTGGTGGCCTCCTTGAGTTGAAGGATTTCTCCGCGGACATCCACCGTGATTTTCTTGGAAAGGTCGCCGTTGGCTACCGCGATCGTGACTTCGGCGATGTTGCGCACCTGCGCCGTCAGGTTGGAAGCCATGGAGTTGACGCTCTCGGTCAAATCCTTCCACACTCCGCTGGCCTTCTTGACCTGGGCCTGGCCGCCCAGCTTGCCTTCCGAACCGACTTCCCGGGCCACGCGGGTGACTTCCGATGTGAACAGGTTCAACTGCCCAATCATCGTATTGACAATCTTGGCGCTGCGCAGAAATTCCCCTTCCAACGGCCGTCCTTCAACTTCCAGGCTCATTCCCTGCGTAAGGTCCCCTTTGGCCACCGCGTCGATCGACCGGGTGATTTCCGCCACCGGCCAGACCAGGTCGGAAACCAGGTTGTTGACCGACACTTCCATCTCGCTCCAGGCGCCGCCACGTGATCCGAAATTGGCGCGTTTGCTGATTTTCCCTTCCCTGCCGACTACCCGGCTCATGCGTTCCAGTTCATCCGCCATCCGCTGGTTGCTGAGCATAATATCGTTGAAAACGTCCGCAATTTTTCCCTCGATGCCAGCATGGTCCGAAGGCAGGCGCACGCTGAAGTTGCCGTCCCGCGCCGCCGTCAGGGCGCGCAGGAGATGGCGGAAATCCAAAGCCCCGTCCAATGCGGCGGTCCGGCTGGCAGTCGCGGTCGCCTGGCTTCTCTTGCCGTTGGATTGGGGAGTGGTGTTTTTTTGGTTTTTTGCTTCGTTGGCTTCAGACATTTTACTCGTGTTCATAATACTTCTGTCTGGGGGGGTAAGAATCCGTCGGCCCTAGAATAAGCGGAACCTTCACCGCTGAGGACTTGGTTAGGGTCCCTTTCAGGAAGCTCAAATCCGCTTTCCTGCGTTCGCGTTATTTCTACACTTAGATAAGAACTAATAAATCGATCCTCGTCAATCCCGAATATAATGGACTTATGGTCGTTTTCCAGGCCTCATCCGAATGGGTGGCGGCAGCGGAATTGACCGCCCTCGCTGCGGCGCCGCCAGAATCGGCGGCGCTGCCGGCGGCGTAGCAGGGGCGGTGCCAACGGACGCCGCCTGGGCCGCGACGGGTGCATCCACCGCTTTCCCCGCCGTCTCTCCGATCTGCAAGTCCGATGATTTCATTTCGCCCATCTCAAAGGCATTGTTTCCGGCTCCCGAACCGATGATCCACTCCGGCGACGGGAATTGCAACCCAGCCGGCGCAACCCCCACCTGCGGCGGCATTTCGTAGCCGTTGACGACCCAATCGATGCTGCCGGTTTGAATGTCCACCATCAGCCCTTGCACAAATGTCCTTGGCGAGATCAACGGGCTGCTCCGGATGATGTCCACGCCGCGGATGACGTTTTGCCGTTCGCCCGCAAAAAGCCCGAAGTATTCCGTGAGGTTATCCGGCAATTTTTCACGCCCTACCCCCAGGGCCTTGAATTTTTCCAGCAGCGCGGCGGCGGTGGTTTGCCGCACATGGCAATCGGTATGGCCGATGACCGCGATTTCCCGCCCCCCTTTGATCGCGCACGCAAGCGCCAACGAACGCATGGTGCTGCTGAGCGGACCGGTGATGATATTGCCGGCGTTGCGCAGCCAGATGAACTTGTCGTCCGGCAGGCCCAGTACGCCGGGAAGCAGCCGGTTCAATCTCGGATCAATGCACGTCAAGGCCACTATCGGCAGTTCATCGGTATAATCGGCGATCCGGACCCCGGCGGAGGGGTCACCAGCCAACGCACGCTGATTCGCGGCAAGTACGGCTTCAAACAAACGCATAAGCATCCTTTTATAACCCGCGATACAGGATTTCAAGCGACATTACCGCATAAAAGGTCGCCACGACGGGATCATGTTCCCGCCAGCGCCCGTCCTCGTTGGCCCAGGAACCGTCGGCATTTTGCAGATTGATCAATTTCATGGCCACTTCCCGTCGCCAATCAACGCTTTGCCCGTCCATCAGCGGCAGTTGGTCAATCCCGTAAATCGTCAGGGCTTTGGTCATCAGATGCAAATAATAATACAAGCCTTGCTGGCCCATGCCAGGGTTTTCATCCGCCGTGAAGTTGTTGCGGAGCCAGTCATAGACCCCCAGAACGCGGGGATCGTCCGGTTTGACGTTGGCGTAAACGTAACTGAGCAATCCCGCGCAGCTCATCGAGCCGTAGGAACGCAACGCCGTCCGGCCCGCCGCATTGGTCACCGCGTCGGCCTTGCTCTCCCCCGGTTCATAGACGAATCCGCCCTTGTCCCGTGAATCCGTGGAAACCCACGGCTCTGTGTTGAAGGGCGGTAGGTTCTGGCACGACTCAACGAAACGAATCGCCGCCGCCCAATTCAAGTCCCTTGCGCCCGCCGGAGTTTTCTCGCCGGTCGGCTCGAGGTATTTGCTGTAGTAAAGAGCTTCCAGCGCGGTCATCGTATTGTTCATGTCCGCGTGGTTTCCACCGTCGCCGTAACCACCACCGCAATCCAATGGCGAATTCTTCGTGCCCGTCCCGTTGAGATCAACCTGCCGGCTGATGAGCCATTGCCGCGCTTTCCGAAGCACCCCGTCATACTGCGGATTTCGCGCCGCCATCAATCCCATCATGCAAATGGACGTGTTGTAATTCATCAGCCCTTTTTCGTAAATGCCGCCGTCCGGCTTGGCGTGGTCGGTGATGAATTTGTAGCCGCGCGCGACGCCCGGAGTCGGAGTGGCACGCAGCGCCCCGGAAGGCTCGCCCATCAGCGCGCTCAATGCCAGCGCGGTCAACGCCGGTTGATCGGCGGTGGACCACCAGCCATTTGTGTTTTGGTTGGATTGCAGCCACTGTACGCCCTGGTCGATGGCGTGCTGGACCTCGTTCCGGAAAGAAATGTCGGGTGGCCGGACCAGTGTCTGGGCCGACTGCGCCGCCGCGTTCCATGCCAGCGCGCAAATGCAAGCCGCCACACCCGTCTCAATTGGGCCATGTCTCACTGTGTAGTCCTTCCGGTTTGATCGCGACTTTGGCGATTGTGTTCAATGGCGCCGGCGCCTTCGAGTGGATCCGCCGAAACTGATCGTTCTCGCGCCCCGATCCTGGATTATTGACCCTGCCGCCCGGCTCGTCAATCATAGCGACATTCCGGCCGGCCCGTTGGCCGATGAATGTTCCGTTGACCACGCGCGGACCGGCGCTATACGGTCTCTCATGCCGAAATGGCTCAAGATGATTGTGGCAATTCTTCTCCTGCCGATTTGCCTTGGGACAGCGGAGGCCGTTTGGATGGCGCTCACGGGCGCCGGCGCCATGGCAGAGGTCTGGATGCCAATGCTGGCAGGGGCCGCCTGCTGGGTGGTCGTTTTCCTGCTGCTTCCAAAACCGATGTGGGTCTATGTCTTCGGCCATGAGTTGACCCACGCGCTTTGGACGTGGATTTTTGGCGGCAGCATCAGGGGTTTCAAAGCCCGCTCATCGGGCGGGCATGTCATCACCACCAAAAATAACTTCCTCATCGCGCTGGCGCCCTATTTTTTCCCTTTTTATGCCGTGCTTGTCGTCGTTGTGTTTGTGGTTGGCGAGTTGCTCTGGCATTGGCGCCGGGCTTATCTGCCGTGGTTTCATCTGCTCTTGGGCGCGGCGTACGCGTTCCATGTCACGTTGACCTCCGAAATATTGAAGACCCGCCAGACCGATATCACCAGCCAGGGCTGGCTCTTTTCCGCCGTGATCATTTTCCTAGGAAACGCCCTCGTGCTGGCCATCGGCGTTCCGTTGTTGACAGGCCACGGCCTCTTCGGGGCGCTCTCCACGTGGGTCAGATGCAACGACCGCGTCCTGCACCGCCTGGCGCATTTGCTGTGAATTGGAGCGCGGCGCCGCGGACGGTGCCTCATCTGGTCTGACTGACATGTCCGCGCTTCCAAAGCGGCGACATGTCGCCGCACTCCAAAACGGATCGTCTTCCGGAAAAAGGTTGCCCACAACCGAACCGCCTCTTAAGGTCAATTCGTGCCGGTTCATTTGACTATTCTGGGCAGCGGTTCGGGGGGAAATTGCGCCTATTTGGAAACAGCCCAAACTCGGCTCTTGATCGATGCCGGATTCAGCGGACGTCAAATCCGCAATCGGCTGGCAGGAATCGCGCGCGCTCCAGAAACGCTGGACGGCGTGCTCATCACCCATGAGCATTCCGATCACATTTCAGGCCTGGTGGGATTGGCGGCAAAGCTGCGCTTGCCCATTTATTGCAATCGCCTGACCAAGGAAGCCATCGAGGCGCAATTGCATATTCAAATCAACGCGCGCCTCTTCTCCACGGGCGCTTCCTTCGAGATCGGCGATGTCACCGTCGACACTTTTTCCGTCCCGCACGATGCCTATGATCCGGTCGGATTCCTGTTGCGTACGGAAGCGGGAAACATCGGCTTTCTGACCGACCTCGGGCACGCCACGAAACTGGTCGTCGAACGCGTCCGCGCCGCCAACGTGCTCCTGCTGGAAGCCAACCACGATCTGAAAATGTTGCAGGAGGACCCGCGCCGTCCCTGGAGTTTGAAACAACGCATTTTGAGCCGCCACGGGCATCTTTCCAACGACGGCGCCGCCGACGTGGTCGAACAGATTCTTTCCTGTCAATTGCGCCGGCTTTATCTGGGTCATTTGAGCCGCGATTGCAACCGGCCCGAATTGGCGCGCCAGGTCGTGGCGGCTCGCCTGACGCGGCTCGGAGGCACGCACGTTTGCCTGGAATCCACTTCGCAGGATGTTCCCAGCCCCACCGTTGCGCTGTAAAGAAAACTCGCGTCAAGGTTGAAGATTTCCCCGATGTGCTTTATTCCTTAAGGCATGGAAGATCATGAAAAGAGCGGGAATTCTGGCGGAGGCGAGGCACAAGCGGAGGGTTTGCCCACCGTCGTGCCTTCGACCCCGGAAAAAATTGAGCAACTAAAGGAACGCGCCGCCAAGGCCGACGAGTATTGGGACCGGCTCCTCCGCCAAACTGCCGACCTGGAAAATTACAAGAAACGCGCGGTCCGCGAACGCCAGGACGCCGTCGCTTACGCCAACGAAAGTTTGCTGACCAAATTACTCCCGGTTATGGACGCCTTTGAAATGGCCCTTGCCGCCAACGCCAATCCCAAAGAACCGGCCGCCGCCCAATCGCTTCAAGCGGGCATTGTCATGGTTTCCAACCAATTGAAAACCATCCTTGCCGATTCCGGCCTTGAAGAAATCAATGCCGCCGGCAAACCCTTCGACCCGAACATCCACGAAGCCATTTCACAAGAGCAAACCAACGAGGTTCCCGAAGGACGCGTCCTGCGCCAAATTCGCAAGGGGTACAGGTTTCGCAATCGCCTCCTTCGGGCCGCCGGCGTCGTTGTCGCCAGGAAGCCCTGATCCGCCCCTATGTCAAAACGAGATTATTACGAAGTCCTTGGCGTGGATCGCGCCGCCGATATGGAGGAGATTAAAAAGGCCTACCGCAAGCTGGCCTTGAAATTTCATCCCGATCGCAACCCGCACGACAAAACGGCCGAGGAAAAATTCAAGGAACTGGGCGAAGCGTACGAAGCCCTCAGCGATCCGGTCTCCCGCGGCGCCTATGACCAATACGGCCACGCCGCCTTTAGTTCGCGCTCCCGCGGCCGCGGCGGTTTTCACGATCCCACCGACATTTTTCGCGAGGTGTTCGGAGGCTCCGGCATTTTCGACGATATTTTCGGCGGCGGCCAACAGCGCGCGAGCGGCCCCCAGCGTGGAGACGATTTGCGCTACGACCTGGAATTGACTTTCATGGAAGCCGCCCAGGGCAGCGAAAAAGAAATCACCGTCACCAAACCCGACGCCTGCGAATCCTGCCACGGCAGCGGCGCCGAACCGGGCGCCACCGCCAAGACTTGCGCCGTCTGCGGCGGGCGCGGCCAGGTCATTTCTTCCCGCGGCATCTTCAGCATCGCGCAAACCTGCCCGCGGTGCGAGGGACGCGGGCGCGTCATCGACAAGCCCTGCCGGGTCTGCGGCGGCGTCGGACGCCGTGACCGCACTTCCAAGATCAAAATCAAGGTTCCGCCCGGCGTTGATGGCGGTGCGCGGCTGCGTTCTTCGGGCAATGGAGAGGCGGGCGCGCGCGGCGGACCGCCCGGCGATTTATATGTCGTTATTCACGTCAAGCGCCACGAGATATTCGGACGCGACGGGGACGATTTGACATGCGAAGTGCCCATCAGTTTTGCGCAAGCCGCGCTGGGAGGCGTCATCAATGTCCCGGCTCTGACAGGGTCTGCCGAGGTCAAGGTGCCCCCAGGCACCCAGGCCGGCATGGTCTTTCGCCTTAAAGGCAAAGGCATCAAGAACGTCCAGGGCTATGGACACGGCGATCTGCTGGTGCGCGTCCAGGTCGAAGTTCCCACGCATCTGAACTCCATCCAACGCGCAAAATTGGAGGACTTCGCCAAGTCCTGCGACGAACAGGTCCATCCCATCAGCAAGAGCTTCTTCGAGAAGGCCCGGAACCTTTTTGGTTGATCCTTCATGCGCCGCTTTTATCTCCCGCCGCGCCAATGCCAGTCCGATCAACTCACTCTCACCGGCGGCGAGGCGCGCCACGCCGCAGAGGTTTTGCGTCTTCGCCCGGGTGAAGACGCCGCCATCCTGGATGGTGAGGGCCGTGAATTTTTTTGTCGCGTCGAGAAGGTTGAACGGAAAGCCATTCAGCTCAAAATACTTCAAACCAGTAACTCTCCCGCGCCTGCCTGCCTCATCACGTTGGTGCAGGCCGTTCCGAAAGGAAAAATCCTCGAATCCATAATTCAGAAAGCGACCGAACTGGGCGTCTGGCGCATCATCCCCCTGCTCTCCGAGCGGGTGGCAACGCATTTGGAAGGCGAATCGGTGGAGCGCAAGGCCGAAAAATGGCGGCAGACCGCCGTGGAAGCGATCAAACAATGCGGCCAGCGCTGGCTTCCGAGAGTGGAACCGCCCATTCCCCTGCCGGCGCTCCTCTCCCGCGCCGAGACGTTCGATTTGGCATTGATCGGCTCCCTGCAAGAACGCGCGCGGCATCCCCGCGAATATTTTCTGAGTTACGAGAGCGAGCATCGCCGCCGTCCGGCCAGCGTCGTGGCATGGATTGGTCCCGAGGGAGATTTCTCGCCCGGCGAAGTTGAGGCGATAGAAAAATCCGGCGCCCATCCGATGACGCTTGGCCCGTTGATCCTGCGCAGCGAGACCGCCGCCGTATACACCCTCTCGATCATCAATTATGAACTAAGCAGCCTGAATGCTTGAACGATTTCTTTGTATCATTCCCGGATAGGAGTAAGGATGTACGCCGCACGCGGGCTGGCCATCCGGATTTTCCAACCCAAACGAGCACCCGAGTAGGACACGTCAATGGGGCCCTCCTTCGGAAATGCTCCATCGGGGAAGGCCGCCAACCTCCCCAGCTCAGCCGCTACGCCAGGCAGGATGTGTAGAGGAGGGGGCGACATGCCATACCAGGCCTCCCCAACTTTGTATCTGATAGGAGTGCCTTCCGTTTCGAAGGGATCGATAACAAGCTCCGTGGCGCGATCTTGCTGTGCCTGGAATAGAACTAAAAGCGTGAATCGCAAAATGGGATCATTGCCCATAGAATGTACAATACCCGTGGCGACTGACGCCGAACGCGAACCAGTGCAAGTTGTTGTTCACGCTATTCCTCGCATAAGTTATTCTATTGTATACACGCAAGCCCGATTTCGCCAACCTAATTCTCCGGTTGTCTGACTCCCATTCCTGGTGCAAATTCTCACCGTAACTTATGAACCTAAAGCTTACTGATAAGACGGCACTGATCTCAGGCTCCACCAAAGGAATTGGCTTCGCTATTGCAGGCCAATTGGCCGCCGAGGGCGCCCATGTCATCGTAAACGGACGTTCTGACAAAGCCGTCGCCGGCGCGGTGGAACAGATTCGGCACGCTTCGCCGGAGGCCAAAGTCGAAGGGTTCACGGGGGACCTTTCAACGGTGGAGGCGGTCGGCTCTTTGCTCCAGCAGTTCGACGCGGTGGACATTCTCGTCAACAACCTCGGCATCTTTGAACCCAAACCGTTCGAGCAAATTCCCGATGAGGATTGGCGGAGGTTCTTCGATGTCAACGTGCTCAGCGGTGTGCGCCTGAGCCGCGCTTATCTTCCCGGCATGAAGCAGCGCACGTGGGGGCGAATCATTTTCATCAGCAGCGAGAGCGCCATTCAAACGCCCGTGGAGATGATTCACTACGGCACCACCAAGACCGCCCAGCTCGCCGTCTCGCGCGGCCTGGCGGAGTATTGCTCCGGGACCGGCGTCACCGTTAATTCCATTCTCCCGGGGCCGACTCGCTCCTTCGGCGTGGAGGAATTTGTGACCAAGCTCAGTGGAGGCAAGCCCTTCGCGATCTTCGAGAAGGAGTTTTTTGAGAGCGTCCGGCCCAGTTCGCTGATCAAGCGGTTTGAAACGCCGGAAGAAATTGCCAGTTTGGTGACATTTGTGTGCAGTCCGGTCGCTTCAGCCATCAGCGGCGCGGCTCTTCGCGTGGACGGCGGCGTCGTTCGCGCCTGTTTCTGAGAATCCCCCGAAGCCAGCCTGATCCCGCGGCGCGCCCTCCGAAATAATTGCTGCTTTAATTCCGCCGCCCCCGTACACTGGGGGAACAACATTACTATGACGATTCAGGTGGCGGTTTTGTGCGACGCGGCGACCGACTATAATGGCAAACTCAATCTGCTGGGAACCTTCGATACCATTTATACGCCCGAATTGCCCGCCCACCATCCCCAATGTTCGATAGCCACACGCATCGCCTTTGATCGGATGGAGGAAGGCCAGCACATGCTGGTCATGAATTTTGTCGATGAGGACGGCCAGCCTATCATGTCCAGCATGGATGTCCCGGTGGACGTGACTTTTCCGCCGGACGCCACGTTCGTCTCACGCAATTTCATCTTGAACATCCAGCAGTTGAAGCTGGAAAAAACAGGGCTTTACTCGATTGATTTGTCATTCGATGGCCGCCCGTTGTCGAGCATTCCGCTGGCGGTCAAACGAATCGATCAAAAAGTCGCGCAGTAACACGATTCAGCCATGTTTTCGGATTTTCCAGAGCAAACCAGGGTCGTCCAACTGCTCCAACGCAGCCTGGATCGTGATCGGCTCGCTCATGCCTACCTGTTCACCGGCAATTCGAGCGCCGAGTTGGAGGGCATGGCCCGGACACTGGCCAAAACCCTCAATTGCCAATCACCCTCAAAGCGTGCCCCCAACGGATTGCCCCTGGATTGTTGCGACCAATGCGACAGTTGCCGCCGCATCGACAACGCCAATCATCCCGATATTCTCTGGGTCCGGCCCGAATCCAAATCGCGCATCATCACCATCGAGCAAATGCGGGACTTGATGCAGACCATGAACCTCAAGCCCACTTCGGCGAAGTTCAAAGTGGCCGTCATCGTCTGCGCCGACCGTTTGAACCTAGCCGCCGCAAATGCATTCTTGAAAACCCTCGAAGAACCGCCTGCCAATTCGATCTTGATATTGCTGACAACTGAGCCGCAACGGATTCTCGAGACAATCCTCTCCCGGTGCCTGCGGCTTTGTTTTGCCGGCGAGGGAACGCACTTTGAACCGGACCAGGTGGAATGGTTGTCCGCTTTCGGCGGCATGGCTGCGGCCGCTTCCGGCGGTCTGCTGTCGCGCTACCGGTTGCTCGGCTTGATCCTCAAGAAGCTCGCCGAACAAAAGGACGAAATTGAGAAAATCCTCGGCGCCCGCTCGCCGTTGGAACGTTACGAGGATTTGGACCCCAGGATGCGCGAAAAACTCGAGGACGAACTGGCGGCAGCCGTCGAAGCCGAATACCGCCGCCAACGCACCGATCTGGTCGGCGCGCTCCAATGGTGGCTGCGCGATGTCTGGCTTCAAACCCTGATTTCGGGCGCCGACCTGCTGGCTTTTCCAGGTCTGGCCCCGGCGGGACGCGCGGTTGCCGGGCGGCTCTCTTCGTCCGACGCGCTTTCCAATCTGGAGGTCATGGATCGCATGCAGCGGCACCTCCACACCAACGTTCAGGAAGCCCTGGCTTTGGAAGTGGGCCTGCTAAAACTCAAATTGTAAAGGTGGATCGCCCGGATGGCCTCAATACAAACACCTGATCGGGACCATTCATTTCCGCCCCTCGCTTTCGCTCTGGTTGCCGGGCTGTTCTTCTTCGTCACGATCATAAAGTTTGGCGACCCGGTCATCCTGGACAACGTCTCTACCCCGCCCGCAAATTTATCGGAGGTATTCTACGAATCGTGGCCGTCGAAATGGGGCTTTTGGCTGTCCGTTCCCGTGATCGTGGCCGGGTTGCTGGCGATTCCGTGGAACCAGTTGAAATTTCACCGGATTTTGGCGCTTCCCACACTCTGGCTGGCATGGGAGTTTATCGCTTCGGCTCAATCGGTAAGCCGGGAACTGACAGCTCAAACGATGGCGCATTTTACGATTTGCGTCGCCTTGTTTTACCTCGGATGTTTCGCGCTGCAAGGTACGTCCAGGACATGGCCGGTCTGGACCGGGATTTCGCTGGCGTTATGCTGGGTCATTCGCGCCGGCTTTGATCAGCATTTCGGGGGATTGGAAGCCACCCGCTTAATGATCTATGCCGGCCACAACGCGCTGGATATTCCACCGGATGCGCTCAAGAACCCGGAGTTTATCAAACGAATCGCCAGCAACCGAATCTATTCAACATTCGTCTACGCCAACGCCCTGGCGGGTGGCTTGGTGCTGATGTTGCCGCTGACGCTCGTGTTTATGTGGCGGTTGACACCTAAAGTCCGCCTCGCTGGGCGCATCGCGTTTGTAATGATTCTGGGCGGAACGGGTCTGGCCTGTTTGTATTGGTCGGGTTCAAAGGCGGGCTGGCTGGTGGCACTGACGGTCGGATTGATCGCTTTGGGACATTCCGCGCTGCCGCTGAAATGGAAGCGCGGGTTGATCTGCGGTTTGTTGGTTCTGGGAGTGGCAGCCTTTGCCGTTAAGTATGCGGCTTTCTTTCAGAAGGAGCATAACAGCGTCGGGGCGCGCTTCGCTTATTGGCGCGCCGCACTACTTGTAGTCAGGTCACACCCCTGGACGGGTACGGGGCCAGGCACATTCCAAGTCCCATACCAGACAGTCAAACGTTTCGAGGACGAGCCGACCAAGCTTTGCCACAATGATTACCTGGAACAAGCGTCTGACTCCGGAATTCCGGGGTTTATTATTTATTCGGCCATGATCCTGGTGATTTTATATCGACTGTATCGTTATAGCTCAAATGCAAAATCTGGCGATTGGATGGCTTTTGCCGTTTGGCTGGGGGTATTCGGACTCTGTCTGCACAGCCTGGTGGAGTTCCATCTATATATTCCCGCTCTGGCCTGGACGCAATTCTTCTTGATGGGCTGGCTCGCCAGCCGCTTAGATTAACGTTATAGCTATGCAATTATGGACCGTTTTATGTGTTTTCACCGGAAATATCCGAAATATTTAAGCTTGACGACCGGTTGGTCAACTGCGTATTGTCGCCGTGTCATTACGAAAGCGTAACAAAAGCAGAGTCAATTCGACTACTGCTTTTTTGCGTCAATGAGCATGTTTACCAACATCGACGGTTCGGCTTCGCTTCCACCGGAGGCCCTTTGGACCTAAAAGATATTAAGGCGATCATCGATCTGATGCGGAAGAATTCCCTCTCGGAATTCGAGTTGGAGCGTCAGGATTTTAAGATTAAGCTTAAGCGGGGGCCAGGCGCTCCGATTGCCGCGGAAGAGGCCGCATTGGCCCAACCGTACGCAACACCCCCTCCGGCGACAACCACCGGCGCACCGGCGCTGGCGCCTCCCACAATCACGGCAGCGCCTGTTCCAATCCTGCTGGAAATCAAGTCACCCATGATCGGCACGTTTTATCGCGCGCCATCGCCTGAATCTGCCGATTACGTCGAGATCGGCACCGAGGTGACGCCGGAGACAGTTGTTTGTTTGATCGAGGCCATGAAAGTGATGAACGAAATAAAGGCCGAAGTCAAAGGGGTCGTGACCCATATCCTTGTCGAAAACGCCAAACCTGTCGAGTTTGGCCAGCCTTTGTTCCGAATCCGGCCCACCTAGTCGTTGGGTGGGATCAATGCAGCATGTTTGAGAAAATTCTCGTTGCCAATCGCGGCGAAATCGCCGTGCGTATTATCCGGGCCTGCAAGGAGTTGAACATCCGGACCGTCGCCGTTTATTCCGAAGCCGACGCCAACTCCATGCATGTCCAAATGGCGGACGAGGCCATTTGCATCGGCAAACCTCCCAGCAGTGACAGCTACCTGCGAATCGACCGCATTATCAGCGCCGCGGAAATTGCCGATGTCGATGCCATCCATCCCGGTTACGGCTTCCTTTCCGAAAACGCCCATTTCGCCGACGTTTGCGAAAGCTGCAACATTCGCTTCATCGGACCCAGTTCGCGCGCGATGAATGCCCTCGAAGACAAGGCCGCAAGCCGCACCCTCGCCAAAAAAGCCGGCGTGCCCACCCCCCCGGGTTCGGAGGGGCCGGTCGAAAACGAACAGGACGCCCTCGCCAACGCCAAGCGCATCGGCTACCCCGTCATGATCAAGGCCATCGCCGGCGGAGGCGGACGCGGGATGCGCGCGGCCCACAATGATGTTTCACTCGTCAAAGGCTACCACACCGCGCGGAGCGAGGCGGAAAAGGCCTTCGGAAATTCGGGCGTTTACATCGAGAGATATATCGAGAACTGCCACCACATTGAGTTCCAGATCCTCGGCGACAGCCGCGGCAACATCATTCATTTGGGCGAACGCGATTGCTCCATCCAGCGGCGCAACCAGAAACTGGTTGAAGAGACGCCCTCCCCGCTCATCGAGGGAAAGTTCAAGGACCTTCGCAAGAAAATGGGCAAGGCCGCCGTCCGCATCGCCGAGGTTTCGCACTACACCAACGCCGGAACTGTCGAGTTTCTTGTGGATGAGCAGGGCCATTTCTATTTCCTGGAAGTCAACAAACGCATCCAGGTCGAACATCCCATCACCGAGGAGGTCACCGGACTGGACATTGTCAAACTTCAAATCACCATCGCCATGGGCGAACCGTTGCGCCTCTCCCAAAGCGACATCCGCATGCGCGGCCACGCCATCGAGTGCCGCATCAATGCCGAAGACCCCTTCGACGACTTCCTTCCCTGTCCTGGACGCATCGAAATGTATTACTCGCCGGGCGGGCGCGGCACCCGCGTGGATAGCCATGTCTACGCCGGCTACACCATTCCGCCCTACTACGACTCGATGATCGGCAAGCTGATCACGGTCGGCAAAGACCGCCGCGAAGCGATGGATAAAATGAGCCGTTCCCTCTCCGAATACATGATCACCGGTGTCAAAACGACAATTGCCTTCCAGCAAGCCGTCTTGCAGGACCCCAACTTTCGCAGGGGCGTCTATTCCACCAACTTCCTGGAGCAACTCCTCGGCAGCGCGCGCCGCGAATTGATCGAGTAAGCGGTCCGGCCACCGTCCATGAAACCGCTCGCGCAATGCCGCCTTTACGCCTTTATTGATGCCGAATATCTGCGTGGACGCCCTCCGGCCTCCGTCGCGCTCCAGCTTTGCGCGGGCGGCTCGGACCTGGTCCAACTCCGCGCCAAGAACTCCACTCGCGAGGAAATCCTGCGCATGGCAGGCGAGATTCTTCCCATCCTTCGCGGCGCAGGGGTCGGATTGGTCATCAACGATCATCCCGACATTGCTCGGGAAGTCGGCGCCGACTTCTGTCATTTGGGCCAGGAGGATTTCGCGGCCGCCAGGCCTCCCGCAACGCCCTTCGGCCTGAGCACCCATTCCCCGGGCCAGGCCTTGCGGGCGCTTGACGCGGGTCCGGCGTACATCGCAGTCGGGCCGGTTCATGCAACCGCCACAAAACCCGGCGCTCGTCCTGTTTCCCTGGATTACGTGCGCTGGGCAGCGGCCAACGTCAAGGTCCCGTGGTTTGCCATCGGCGGAATTAATTTGAGCAATCTGGACGAAGTCGTTTCGACCGGAGCGCAACGAGTCTGCGCCGTTTCCGCGATCCTCAACGCCCCGGATATCGCCCAGGCCTGCCTCCAATTCAGAAAGCGGCTCCCGTCCTGATGGACTATCACAATTCCCATGAAAGAACATTGGTCCATTGATCCCAAGGTCATCTTTCTAAACCACGGCTCCTTCGGAAGCTGTCCGCGCCCTGTGCTGGAATTCCAGCGGGCCTTGCGCGACCGCATGGAACGCCAGCCGGTGCAGTTCCTGGTCCGCGACCTCGAACCCTTGCTCAATGACGCGCGCGTCACCCTGGCGCGGTTTGTGGGCGCGCATCCCGACAACCTTGTTTTCGTCCCGAACGCCACGACAGGCGTCAACACGGTTTTACGCTCGCTCTCCTTTGAATCCGGCGACGAATTGCTGGTGACCGACCATGAGTATAATGCTTGCAGAAACGCCCTCCAATACGTGGCCACACGGACCGGGGCCACGGTCGTCGTCGCGGCGCTTCCTTTCCCCGCTGAATCGGCGGACCAGCTCTTGGAAGCAATCCTTGGCCGCGTCACTTCACGCACGCGCCTGGCCTTGATCGATCACGTCACCAGTCAAACCGCGATGGTGCTGCCCATTGCCCGCATCGTGCGCGAATTGGCGGCGCGCGGCGTGGACACCCTTGTGGATGGCGCCCACGGGCCGGGCATGGTGCCCCTCCGGCTGGAGGAACTTGGCGCGGCTTATTACACGGGCAACTGCCACAAATGGTTGTGCGCCCCCAAAACCGCCGCGCTCCTGCACGTTCGGCCCGACCGCCAGCAACTGATCCATCCTCTCTCCATCAGCCACGGGCTGACTTCGCCCCGGACGGATTGCTCGCGCTTCTTGATTGAGTTCGGGTGGCCCGGAACATGGGACCCAACGGCTTGCCTGAGCGTCCCGGAAGCGTTGCGCTTCCTCGGCGGACTGCTGCCGGGCGGATGGGATGAAATCCAGTCCCGAAATCGCCGCCTTGCCTTGGAAGCCCGGCAAATCCTCTGTCAAACCCTGCAAATCAAACCACCCTGTCCTGACGAGTGCATTGGCGCGATGGCCTCGGTTCCCCTGCCCGACGCCCGCGAGGACCAAAGACCCGGCCCGCCGCTCTACATCGACCGATTGCAGGACCAGTTGCTCTTTCAACACGGCATTGAAGTGCCGGTCATCCACTGGCCCGGATTCCCAAAGCGCCTCCTGCGCGTCTGCGCGCAATTGTACAACGAATCTGCGGACTACCAAGCGCTCTCCGCCGCTCTGAAAACTCTTCTCAACAGCTAAAGCAATGAAGTTTGACGGAATGAACAGGACTTGCAGGATGGCCTGCGGGCTACTTTCCGTTCCTGGCGGCGACACTTCGAAGTAAAACAATATGCAGCGGCGCCAAGGTGTCAACGTAACCGTTCTTGCTGACAACGCCGATCTCGTGCGGTGCGACCACGATGAATTCCGGATGCGGAACCTCGTACGCCCGCCGATCCGACGTGCGAATGACAAACGGCCGAAATCCTCCACTCAGTCTTCGTCGAATTCTCTCAATCTTCACGAGTGTTATGCGCCATAGGCGCGAGTCTGGGTCAAGCCGCCGCAAGCCGGTCGAATCCTAACGCTTGACCGTCGCGGGGAGATAAATATTGAACGTCGTCCCCTCGCCCGGTTTGGAATGCACATGCAGGCACCCTCGCGCCTCTTTGAGCAGGCGATGCACGATGGCCAGGCCAAGCCCCGTGCCCTTGCCGGGTGGCTTGGTCGTGAAGTAGGGCTGAAATACCTTGGGCAGAACGTCGGTCGGAATCCCAGGGCCGTCGTCGCGAACGGAAAGTTGCAGCAGCGGCGGCGTATTGACAAATCCCTGCCCGTAGAGAATCCGGTCCGCCGGTCCGTCATGCAGCGCGGAAAAGTCCACGCCCGTGTCAAACAACTTGCCGGCGATATCGACCATGTGCGGGTCCGTCGAGCACTGCAACGCGTTGATGGCCAGATTGAGCAGCATTTGAATCAAGTCCGTCCCGTTGATTTGCAATTCGACGTCCTGGGCCAGCACGTGGACCTTGAGGGTGTTGGCTCCTTTGCTTGGATGGGCGTTTAACAACTCGCGCAGGTCGTCCAGGACTTGCCTCACACTGACCGGCGCCAGCACCGTCGGTTGCTGCCGCATGAAACTCAGGTAACGATGCGAAATCTCGATGCAGTTGCCGACTTGCCGGGTGATGCGCTTGAGTCGGTCCTTGACCATCTCCATGTCTTCCCCCTCCAACCGATCCGCATCGCCCATCCGCTGATTAATGATTTGAATGAAGCCGGAAATGATAGTCAGCGGGCCGTTGATGTCGTGGATGATGCTGGCGTAAATTTCGCCCCGGGTGCGGATTATTTCCTCCTGCAGCTTCTGGTCCTGCAACTCCACCTGCAGCGCGGCTAGTTTCTCGTTGTTGGACCGGACCGCGTCTGCGAACGAGTGCCGTTCCATCGCGGTGGCGACGGCTTTGCGGATCGTGGAGACATCGAATGGCTTGTTGAGATAATCGCAAGCGCCCAGCCGCAGCGCCTGGCGGACGGTGTCGACCGTCTCGTACGCCGTGAGCATGATGACCTCGATGGACGGTTGAATGGCTTTGAGCTTTTCGAGCACTTCGGTGCCATTCATCCCTGTCATGCGGATGTCCAATACCGCGGCGTTGATCCTATTTTTCCTGGCCAATTCGATGGCCTCCTGGCCATTGGACGCCAGCAGCAGGTCGTATTCGTCCTTGAAGACAACCCGCAACGATTGCCTGGGCCCTTCCTCATCATCCACGATGAGCAAAGTCCGGCGCCCTTTGTCTCCCGGATCGCTTCCTATATCAGAAGCGGTACCCAAAATTGACGGTGAGAGCATTGCTTAAAAATTCGTAACTGCCGTCGGCGGGAGGATAAGCGTCCCCGCTGACCGAGCGCGACGGTCCCCACGCCAACTGATAAGCGGCGTCCCAACTGAATCGCTTGTATTTCCTTCCCACACCGACGCTGAAAATATGCCGATCCGAATCAGGCACAAGCGGATTAAAATTGCCGCTGGGCACCGTGTTCATGCTGTATATATAACCGGCGCTCAGCCGCCAACCGTCTCCGAGGTAGCGCGTGGCCCCAAAATCCACCATCCAGCTTGGCTTCCAATTGAAAGGCACTTCGTCTCCGGAGGGCCCAAGCGGATTTACGGTCACCGTCTTGAGCGTGCTCCAGTCCGACCAAACGCCGTCGGCCTCGAAATTCCACGCTTTCGTCGGGCGGAAGGAGTAGCCGAAATCGACGGTCTGCGGGAAGTGGAAATTAGCCTGCGCGCTGGTGTTGACAGACGTCGGCGGAATAGTGGCGTGTCCTTCGTAATTCATGTCCGTGGCGCTGCGGTAAGTCACCCCGAAGGAATGCTGCTCCAAGGGATGCCAGAGAATGCCGGCGTTATACCCGACATCGATGTCACGCCCGCGAAAATGATTGACAAAGCTCAGCGGCGGAAGCGGCGGGGGCAGGGTCGGATACTCCTTGAGATCGGCCTCCGAGTAATTGATCGTCGGCCCCGCGGCAATGGATAATGTCGAGCATATCCGGTAGGCGACCACCGGGTTGACGGTGTAATAACTGATTTGTCCGGTCTCGCCGTCCCCAACAAAGGGCGAGGACGCCGGCCATTCATACCTCAGCCCGTAGGGCGAGTAGGTGCCCAGTCCCAGCGTCAAGTGAAATTTCGGAATGCTGATCGTACTGAACACCTGCGGCAGGACTTCCAACTGGGTCTTGCTGTCAATCGACGTTCCGTCGCCCTTGAATGTCGAACCGTACACGATCCCATACGCGCCGATCGACATGTTCATCCCCTCCAACTGCGAAATACCCGCCGGATTGTAAAAAACGGCGGCGGGGTCGTCCGCCGTGGCGACAAATGCGTTGCCGCGCGCGGTGGCAAACGCGTCCTGGTCGGGCAGCGCGATTCCCAGACCGAAAACAGAGCCGGGCAATAGCGCGATCGATGAGGAGACACCGAGCAAAACCGCCGTTTGGGCGAGGCTATTGGTTGTCAATTTCATGTCTGTTGTATATTTGCCATGCTTGCAACCTGACTTGTGTCAAAGAAAGCGCCCCCAGACAAGGCAAATCTTTGTCATTTCAACGCCGTCAACCGCCGAGCATCGCCCTGGCCTTTTGCAGGGCTTCATCCAGTTTTGAAATCTCCCTGCCACCGCCGCGTGCGTTATCCGGTTTGCCGCCGCCTTTGCCGCCGACAACCGGGGCAATGGCCTGGATGATCTTGCCGGCTTGAAACGCGGCCGTGTATTCCGGGGAAACCGCGGCCACAAGCGACACCGCGTTGTTGGCCGTTCCGCCCAGCACAACCACGCCTTTGAATTGGCTCTTGATGGCGTCCGTCACCGCTTGTAGGAAATCGCCATCGACCGCGCCGAGATTTTCGACGAGCCAGGGGGTCGCGCCGCGCGGCTGGGTCCTGGAAACAAGGCCGCGCGCGATTTCCGCGGCTTCCTTTTGGCGATTCGCCTGGAGTTGCTTTTCCAATTCCTTTTGTTGGGCCAACAACGATTCGATCTTCCTTTCCAATTCCGACACAGGCGCATTGAGCCGTTCTGATACGCTGGAAAGCAGGGCGGCGTCCTGGCGTGTCTTGTCGTAGGCGCGCAAGCCGGCGACGGCTTCGATGCGGCGAATGCCCGCCGCGACGGCGCTCTCGCTGACAATCCTAAAAAGTCCAACTTCACCCGTTGCGCGCGCATGCGTCCCGCCGCAAAGCTCCATCGAATAACCGTCCAACTCGCCTGCTTTGCCTCCGATTTGGACGACGCGAACCGCCTCGCCGTATTTTTCCCCGAAGAATTGCATGATCTCCTTGCGCCCCTTGACCTGCGCATACGGGACTTCGGTCCAGAAGACCGGGCCGTTCTCCACGATGCGTTCATTGACCAGTTTTTCCACGTCGCTGACTTGCGCCGGCGTGAGCGCGGCGCTGCTGAAATCGAAGGTCAATTTGTCCGGCCCCACATAAGAGCCTTTCTGAACGGCGTCGGGGCTGACGACCTCGTGCAACGCCCAATGGAGGAGATGCGTCACGGAATGATGCCGCTGAATGGCCGCGCGGCGCGGCGCATTGACATGCAGCTCGATTTTCGCCCCCGCTTCGGGCGCGTCATCGCCGGCGAGAATATGGAGGAATGTATTGCCGGTTTTTTGCGTATTGGCGATGTGCCAGACGGCTCCGCCGGCCTGGGCTTCCCCGGTGTCGCCAACCTGCCCGCCCATTTCGGCGTAAAGCGGCGAAACGTCCGTCGTTACGGCCAGTTTATCCTTTAACTTGACAACGTCCTGCACAGTGGCGCCGGCTTGAAGTTGATCGAAGCCGACAAAGCGCGTCGGTTTGGAAGCATCGATATTCGAGGCGGCGACGATTTCCTTTTTTTGCGCCGCGCGCGCGCGCGCCCGCTGTTCCTCCATGAGCTTCTCGAACCCGGCGGTATCGACGGTCAAGCCTTGTTCCCGCGCCATCAACTCGGTGAGGTCGAGTGGAAAACCATAGGTGTCGTACAGTTTGAAGGCGAATTCGCCGGAAATCGACTTGACGCCATTTCTCCGCGCCTCATCATTAAAAAGTTCAATCCCGCGATCGAGGGTCTTGTTGAAAGCCTCCTCCTCGACACGGATGACCTCCTGCACGTGGCCTTTCTTTGCGCGCACTTCTGGAAAAACATCGCCCATCGTTTCCGCAAGAACGTCCGCCAGCTTGTAAAAAAACGGCTCGCGGAAACCGAGCGTGCGGCCATACCGGACGGCCCGGCGCAGAATGCGGCGCAAAACATAATTGCGATCCGTGTTGCCGGGAAGGATCCCGTCCGCGATGGAAAAACCCAGCGTCCGAATGTGATCGGCGACGACGCGGAAAGCGATGTCGGTCTGGATTTGTGGGGAAACCGCGCTTCCCGGAAGGGTCGAACCGTATTTCTTGCCGCTTAACTTTTCCAATTTGTCAAATAGCGGGCGAAAAATGTCCGTCTCGTAATTGGATACGACTCGCGCGAAATCAGTGAATTTCCGCGTGTTTTGCATAATTCCGGTGACGCGCTCGAAGCCCATTCCCGTATCAACGTGCCGCGCTGGCAACGCGGAAAACGTGCCGTCCGAATTCGCATTGAACTGAATAAAAACCAGGTTCCAAATTTCAATGCAGCGGGCATCGCCCTTGTTGACCAGGGAGCCTTGGGTGTCGCCTGCCGGCGTCAAATCGATGTGTATCTCGGAGCAAGGCCCGCACGGTCCCGTTTCTCCCATCATCCAAAAATTGTCCTTCTTTCCGCCGTGAACAATGTGGATTTTTGGATCAAGGTCGGCGGCGGAAAATTTCACGGCCCAAAAATCGTAGGCTTCCTGGTCGAATTCGCTTGGGTCGCCCTTCGATTTGTCGGGCGAATAGACGGTGGCATACAAGCGATCGGCCGGGAACTTCCAAACCCCGACGACAAGTTCCCAGGCCCATTCGATGGCCTCCTTTTTGAAATAATCGCCAAAGCTCCAATTGCCAAGCATCTCGAAAAAAGTGTGGTGATAGGTGTCCAGTCCCACGTCCTCCAGGTCGTTATGTTTGCCCCCGGCGCGGATGCACTTCTGGGTGTCCGCGGCGCGCGTGGGTTTGCCCGGGATGGCGCCGGGCCATTTGTCGACGTCCGGGGCCCGTTGATTGAGGAAAATCGGGACGAACTGATTCATCCCGGCGTTGGTGAAAAGGAGGCCGGGAGAATCGGGCATCAAACTGGACGACGGGACAATGGAGTGGCCCTTGGACTTGAAGAACTCCAAAAAGGATTGCCGTATTTCAGCGGAAGTCATTCCGGCGCAGAGTAAGGATTGCGCGCAGAATTTTAAAGTTCTTTTGCCGGCGCCGCGAAACCGTGAACTCGAGGCGCAAAAGTGTTCTGGAAGTTTTCGGAGCCTGGCCTATCGTGGACCATGATGGATGTGCCGCATCTTTTTACGCCAATCACCATTCGCGAAATCACATTGCGCAACCGCATCGCAGTCTCGCCCATGTGCCAATACTCCAGCGAAGACGGCTTCGCCAATGACTGGCACTTGGTCCATTTGGGCAGCCGCGCCGTCGGCGGAGCGGGGCTGGTGATGGTCGAAGCGTCCGCCGTTGAAGCCCGTGGCCGCATCACGCCTGGCGATCATGGAATATGGAAGGACGAACACGTAAAAATGCTCTCCCGCATTACAGCCTTCATTAAATCGCAAGGGAGCGTGCCCGGCATTCAACTCGCCCATGCGGGCAGGAAAGCCAGTTGCCACGTTCCGTGGGATGGGGGAAGTGTCATACCGCCCAGCGCGGGCGGCTGGCAGTGTGTTGCACCCAGCGCCATTGCCTTTACCGAAGGCAACCCCGTCCCAGCCGCGTTAAGCCGGACAGAGATCGGGAACTTGACCCAGGCATTCGCAGCCGCCGCCCGCAGGGCGCTTGCCGCGGGGTTCGAGGTTTTGGAACTGCATTCGGCGCATGGCTATTTGCTCCATGAATTTCTCTCGCCCTTAGCCAATCAGCGAGACGACGATTATGGTGGCGCTTTCGACAATCGTGTCCGCTTTCTGCTGGAAGTGACCGACGCCGTCCGTGCTGTTTGGCCGGAGCGCCTCCCGTTATGGGTGCGTATTTCGGCAACTGATTGGGTGGATGGCGGCTGGACGGCCGATGATTCGGTGCGGCTGGCGGCATTGTTGCGCGACAAAGGGGTCGATCTGATCGATTGCTCGTCGGGCGGTTTGGTGCCGTACGCGCAGATTCCCGCCGCGCCCGGCTATCAGGTGCCTTTCGCCGAGCGCATAAAACGTCAGGCCGGCATTCTCACGGGAGCGGTGGGAATGATCACCGAGCCGGAACAGGCTGACGCGATTATCCGCGGAGCAAAAGCGGATCTCGTGCTGCTGGCGCGCGCTTTCCTGCGTGATCCATACTGGCCGCTCCATGCGGCGCAAGTGGTCGGAGCGGTGGGTCCGCCACCCGTGCAATATCTCCGCGCATTTCCCAATCCCAAATAGTAGCGTCGCAATGGATTTCAGCAGTCCTTCTGGAACCCATCTCATAAACAGGGGATGGGTGCGTTGCCAGGGATTTGGGCCTGCGGCAAGGCAGCCCGCAACGCGGGCAGCTTTTCTCTGTACTGACTCGAGGAAGGAGAAAATCCGCGGCGATCTTCGACTGACGAGCAACGCCGCCGCAGCCCCAAAAACCGGCAACCCTCCGGGCTGGCTTGGAACGGGCCTCTGGCCGCGTTGCTCCCCGGTCACAGAGTAATCCTGACTATGCTTCCTCGTCGAGTTAGAACAGATGAGAGAGGCCCGTTCCAAGCCAGCGCACCCGTCCCCTATTTATGAGATGGGTTCTAATAATCTTGACCCTGGGGCACCGTTTTGTAACGTTAACGCCATTGCTAGGCAAGATTCATGTTAGCGCAACTTAAAAGCCTGTTTTCCAACGATATCGGAATCGACTTGGGCACGGCCAACTCCCTCGTGTACGTAAGAGACCAGGGAATCGTGCTCCGCGAACCTTCCGTTGTGGCCATCGAGGCCGGCACCACTAATGTGCTGGCGGTGGGCGAGGAAGCCAAACGCATGTTGGGACGCACCCCGGGCAATATTGTCGCCATTCGTCCTATGAAAGACGGCGTTATCGCCGACTTCGAGATCACCGAGGCGATGCTGCGGCACTTCATTCAAAGAGTGCATCACCGCAAATTGATTGCTCCCCGGGTCGTCGTCGCCGTTCCTTCCGGAATTACCGAAGTGGAAAAACGGGCTGTTAAGGATTCTGCTACTCATGCCGGCGCGCGCGAAGTTTACTTGATCGAGCAGCCCATGGCTTCAGCCATTGGCGTCGGTCTTCCTGTCCATGAACCGGCGGGAAACATGATCGTCGATATTGGAGGAGGCACCTGTGAAATCGCGATCATTTCCCTGGCTGGAATTGTTTTCAGCCGCAGCTTGCGCGTCGGAGGCGATGAGTTCGATGAAACCATTGTGGCGCACATGAAACGGGCCTACAATCTTATGATTGGCGAACGCACAGCGGAGGAAATCAAGATCCGTGTTGGATCGGCCTTTCCGCTGGAGCAGGAATTAACGATGGAAGTCAGAGGGCGCGATTTAAGCGCCGGTTTGCCCAGAACGTTATCCATCCGCTCGGAAGAAATTCGTGAAGCCTTGAAGGAACCCCTCTCAAGCATTTTGGAAAGTATTCGCATTACCCTGGAACGCTGCCCGCCGGAATTGTCAGCCGATCTGATCGAGCGCGGCATCGTGATGGCTGGCGGCGGCGCGCTTTTGCGCGGCATCGACCGTCTGACCTCAAAAGAAACCGGTTTGCCGGTGCATGTCGCCGACGATCCCCTGAGCGCGGTCGCCGAAGGGACCGGTCGCGTTCTCCAGGAGCTTGCATTTCTTAAACGAGTTGCTTCCTCGAGAAGTTGATTCCTGTTCGCCCGGAAAATAGAAAACCTGCGCGCCGGCAAAGCGCGGACAGGGCGAGATGCTCAAGAAGCCGCATTATATTATTTTGGTCATTGTGGTCCTGGTAGTCCTGGCGTTGCTCAAGCTGCCGGCGGAAACAATGGGAAAGGTCAAGCTGGCTGTCAGCGGGCTTTTTCTGCCCCTCTTCGGCCTGGCCGGATCGACTCACGAGTTGATCGGCCAAGCACAGGAAGGCCTCACCCCGAAACGCGATTTGCTGCGGCAAATCGACCAACTCCAATCTGAAAATCAGCAACAGAAAATTCAATTGGAGCAGGACTCCAACCTCTGGCGGGAGAATGACCGATTGCGCGCCGCCGCCGGCTGGCAACGCCAAACCCGATGGAGGGTCAAACTCGCCCGCGTTATCGCCCGCGACCCGGCCAACTGGTGGCGCAGTTTGCAGATCGATCTGGGCGCGCGCGACGGCATCCGCACCAACCTGCCCGTCCTGACGGCCGACGGACTGGTGGGCCGCATTCAAAGCGTCTCCCAAACCCGTTCCCAAGTCATCGTCCTTGGCGATCCCGAGCTTCGCGTTGCCGCCCTTGTCGAAACAAATGAGGAAACCGGCATTATCACCGCCAGTTCATCACTGCCGCAGGAACAGGGGATGATCGATCTGGATTTGCTTTCCGGCAACAGTCCCGTGCGTCCGGGACAAGCCGTAGTCACATGGGGCGCCGGCGGCGTGTTTCCCGGCGGCATTCCAATCGGAAGGATTGTCGATACGCGCCCCAAGGAATACGGCCTTTCCATGGAAGCCCGGGTTAAGCTGGCCGCAAACCTGGGCGCATTGGAGGAGGTCTGGGTGATGCTTCCATGAACCGGCTGCATTCCATTTTTATTTTGGCGGTGGCGTTTGTGGCCGTGTTTTTGGAAGGCGCCTGCGATCTCCCCCGCCATTGGTTGGGGGCGCAAATTGACCTCCTCCCGGCGTTGATGGTCTATACGGCCCTGACCAACGGCATCGCCACAATCACACTCCTGGCCGTCTGCGGTGGATTGTGGTTTGATTCCCTGTCATTGAATCCATTGGGCGCCAGCGTTTTGCCGTTGTTGGTCATTGGCGTGGCTATTTACAGTTGCCGCGACCTTCTCCTGCGCGAACACACCTTTGCCCAGGTGGTCCTGGGGATTTCGGCCGCGGCGCTTCAACCGCTGGGCACGCTCTTCATTCTGCTCAACTTCGGCGCAGCACCGCTATTGGGCTGGATTTCCCTCTGGCAATGGCTGGTCATGGCGTTGGCCGGAGGCTTTCTCACGCCGCTGTGCTTCGTGCTGTTTGACCGGCTGTACCACGCTTTCGATTACCCACGCGAGACGCAATCGAGTTTCCGGCCCGACCGCGAAATAAAACGGGGGCGCATGTAGCCATGTTTGTATTCGATATATTGAAGCAGGACGACCGGCGATTGCGGCCGATTGCCGTCGCCGTGGCTGCGGGGATGCTGATCTTGCTGGCCGGTTTGTGGTTCGTGCAAATCGTTTGCGCCAAACGCTTCCAGAATAATCTCATTCGCCAATCCTATCGCACGGTCCACACCCCGGCCATCCGCGGAAAAATTCTCGATCGCAACGGCCAGGTCCTGGCAGAAGACCAGCCCCGTTACAACGCGATTCTCTACCTGGAAGATTTGCAGGACCAGTTCACTGCCCAGAATCGGCGCCTGACCAGACTCTACACCAACGAGCACCCGGAAGCCGTCACCGCCAGGGGCAGAATCAATCTCTCGCCCGCAATGCGGCGCTCCCTCCAATTGGCGGCCGATTGCGATGTTGTCAGCAACATCACCTACTGCGTCAGCACGTCCCTGAAGGAACCGCGCGTGCTCAACACCAATGGCTTTCTCAGGCATTACAACGATTATCCTTATGTTCCCTTTCAAATCGTTCCAGACCTTGCCCCGAGACAGATCGCCATCTTCGCCGAGCAATTGTCCGGCCAGCCTGCACTGGAATTGGAGACCCAGCCGGTGCGCGTCTATCCCTACGGCTCACTGGCCGCCAACCTTCTGGGTTACGTCCAGCGGCGCGATGACTCCGTGGGAGCGGAAATCTCCTTTGACATGCCGGACTACGTCGGAGTCAGCGGCGTGGAACGGGTCTGTGACGAGGAATTGCGCGGCCAGCCAGGCGTCACCTCTGTTCTTGTCAACAATCTCAACTACCGTCAGAGCGAAAACATCGAATCTCCAAACCAGCCCGGCGACGATGTCTTTCTGACCATCGACCTGGCCTTGCAGCGCGCCACCGAAAAGGCCCTCGCCTCCGCCCAATATCAAACCCGCGGCGCCGCCATTGTCATGGACCCCCGAAACGGAGACATCCTGGCCATCGCCTCCGCCCCAACCTTCGATCCCAATGAATTTGTGCCCGGTCATCCCCCCACGACGCCCGCCGAAGCGGCACGTCTGGAGGACAAGATATTCACCCCGCAGGTCAATCGCGCCGTCAGCGGGGCTTATCCGCCCGGTTCCACTTTCAAGATCATCACCGCCATCGCCTGCCTGGAGAGCGGCCTGGACCCGGAGGAAGTATTTGACAGCCCTGGCGAATATCGCACCGGTCCCTCCAGTTTTATTGGCGACACGGCGGGCGCGGGAAAATTCAATTTCGAGCGCGCGTTTTACCGTTCGAGCAACACCTATTTCATCCACTACGGAATGAAGGCGGGCCTGGCCAAAATCCTCGAGGTGGCCCGTCGCTTCCATTTGGGCGAGAGGACCCGAATCTCAACCGGACAGGAGGCCACCCCGGGGAATGTCCCCCTGCCGGAAAGCGCCGGCCTTTCGTTTCCGTTGAGCAGCACGCCAGATGTCTGCATTGGACAGGAAATCACAACGACGCCGTTGCAAATGGCCTGCGTGATTTCCGCCATCGCCAACGGCGGCGCCCTCTACTGGCCGCGCGTCGTCAGCCATGATCGTTCCCCCGACACGGGCCAGATCGCGCAACTGGTTGCGCAGGGCCGTCTGCGCGACCGCGTGCAAATCGATCCCCGGCACCTCGATCTTATTCGGCGGGCGATGCTCGCCGACACGGAGCGTCCGTCCGAGGGGACCGGCCTCGCGGCGCGCGGCGGGACGGCGTACGACTGGTTTCACCACGACGGCGGGACGCCTTACTTGGGGGACTTCCGCGTGGCGGGCAAGACTGGAACGGCGGAAGTCAAATCGCCCGGCAGCAATTACAAGAGAATTACCTGGTTTGATTCCTACGGCCCGTTCGAGAACCCGCGGTATGTCGTGGTGGTGATGGTTGAAGACGGGGATTTTGGCGGCCCGACGTGCGCGCCGGTCGCAAGGCAGATTTATCAGGCAATTCTAAAACGGGAGCAATCCGGTTTGCCCAGGCCGGCAACCCTGGCCCACAACTGAAATGTACGACCCGCGTCTCAACGAAAAAAAGAGTGAGTTTGATTGGCCGCTGTTCGGCGCCACCATTGGCTTGATGCTGATCGGCACCGCGTTCATTTACAGCGTCACGGCCGGGCGCGTGCCGCAGGTGGCCTGGTACCGCCAGGAATATGTGCGCCAGATTATCTGGTACGTCCTCGGATTGGGCGCCGCGGTGGCATTTTGCGCGGTCGAGTACACCAGAATAGCGCGCTGGGCGGCGGTTTATTATTGGGGATCGATCGTCGTCCTGGTGGCGTTGTTTGCAATCGGCACCATGCACCACGGGGGCAAGCGTTGGATCAACCTCGGGGGGTTTAGCTTGCAGCCCTCGGAATTCTCAAAAATTGCCTTTATATTATGGCTGGCCAGTTTTTTGAGCCGGCCAAGGGAGGAATTGCGCTCGGCCAGGGTGTTTTTTGCGGCAGTGGGATTTACCCTGTTGCCGTTCGTCTTGATTTTGAAGGAGCCGGACCTCGGTTCGGCATTGGTTTTCCTTGCCGTCAGCCTGTCAATGATGTTTATGGCGGGGGTGCCCAAACGCATGCTGGCGGGATTGGCCGGCGGGATTGGCCTTTTGGTGGTCTTGATCGTGGCGGCAATCCTCTTCTTGCCCGCCAAATTCAAGATCATCGAATCCTATCAGAGAACCCGCGTCCTGACCTATTTGGGACGCGACAAAGCGCAGGGAGGCTCCGGCTACAATGTCGAGCAGGCCCTCATCTCCGTGGGTTCCGGGGGTTTGACAGGGAAAGGGTGGGGACAGGGAACGCAACATTCCCTTGGTTTCCTGCCCATAGAAGGAGCACACAACGATTTCATTTTCTCGGTCATTGCCGAGGAGGAAGGCTTTGTGGGAAGCGTCGTGGTCCTGACGCTCTATTCGGCGCTCCTGTTTTGCGGGATCAAAATTGCCGCCCAGGCGCGCGATCGCCTTGGCCAACTTCTGGCAGTAGGCGTGGTGACGCTGTTGTTTTGCCACGTCTTTATCAACATCGGTATGAATATTCGCTTAATGCCCGTGACGGGCATCCCGTTGCCTCTCCTCAGTTACGGCGGGTCCTCGGTGGTATGCTCTCTGATCGCCATCGGCATTTTGCACAACGTCCACATTTATCGGAGGTCTTATTAAATTATGAGTGATAGAAATTTTTCCAGGCGCCGCCGCGGCGGCATGCGCTTTCGCCCCAGCGGCGGCTTGAACCAAAAGCCGGACCGCTCCGCCCAGCAGGCCCGCGCCGAAGCCACGGGCGAAAAAAAAACCGAAAACATTTTCGAACGCGGCAGGCACGATGACGAAATCGAACGGGCCGAAAACATCGCCGCCGGCTTGCCGCCCCAGGCCCCGCAGCCCGCCGAACCGGACCGGCCCGCCGAAGACGAAGGGCGCAACAAACGCGGCGCCTTCCGCAAACCGCGGTTGGAGACGCCGGCTGAAGTCCAGGAGGAGAAGTACGAGCCCGTTCCCATTCAGGCCCAGCCCCAGGGCCTGGTCAATTCCATCAGGCACGCCGCCGACAAAGTCATCCGAAAGGTCCAGCGGTTCATCAAGCCCGAGGAAAAAACGCACAAGGAAATCATTATCAACGCCGAATCCCTGGAAACCCGCATCGCTGTGCAGGAAAACGGGCGCCTCGAGGAATTCACCATCGAACGCACCACCGAAGAGCGCCTCGTGGGCAGCATCTTCAAGGGCAAGGTGCGCAATTTGGAGGACGGCCTTAAGGCCGCGTTTGTCGATATCGGTTTCGAGAAAAACGCCTTCCTTCACTATTGGGACATTGTTCCCAGTTTTGACAGCGGCGTCGAAGTCGTCGAGCGCGCCGAACCCAAACGGCGCGACCGCCCCCGGGTCACCCAAAAGGACATCCCGCGCCTTTACCCCCCGGGAAGCGAGATCATCGTGCAGGTCACCAAAGGCCCTATCGGCACCAAAGGGCCCCGCGTGACCACCAATCTCACCCTGCCGGGCCGTTACCTCATTCTCCTTCCCAATTCCGATCAAAGCGGCATTTCACGCAAAATCGAGAACCCCGAGGAACGCCAGCGCCTCAAAAAAATCCTGCGCGAAATCAATATCCCCGAGGGCATGGGCGTCATCATGCGCACCGCCGGGGAAGGCCAGCAAAAACGTTACTTCATCCTCGACCTCGCCTTGCTGATGGACCAATGGACCGAAATTCAGCAGAAGATCAAAACTCAGTCCCCCGCCACCTGTGTCTTCCAGGAGCCGGATTTGATCGAACGGACCGTCCGCGATTTCCTCACCGAGGACGTCGCCCGCGTCGTCGTCGATACCACCTCGGCCTATGATCGGATGCGGGCCATGATCTCGCGCGTCTCAACCCGGGCTGCCAATAAGGTCAAACTTTACAACGAGCACCGCCCCATTTTCGATCACTTCAATATCTCGCGCCAACTGGAGAACGCCTTCTCCCGCCAGGTCCATTTAAAGAGCGGCGGCTACATCGTCATGGATGAAACCGAGGCCCTCGTCGCCATCGACGTCAACACCGGCCGCCACAAAGGCAGCCGCGACCAGGAATCGACCATCCTGCGCGTCAACCAGGAGGCCGCCGACGAGATTTGCCGGCAATTGCGCCTGCGCAACATGGGCGGCCTGATCGTTCTCGACTTCATCGACATGAAATCCCGCCGCGACCAGCAATTGGTCTATCAGCGTATCAAGGATGGATTGCGCCGCGACAAGGCCAGGACCCACGTCCTGCCGATCTCCCAGCTTGGCTTGATGGAAATGACCCGCCAGCGCCATTCTGAAAGCGTCCGCTCGGCCGTTTATGACGACTGTCCCTATTGCAAGGGCCGCGGCAAGGTCAAGAGTGCCATCACCATGAGCGTGGAAATCCAGCGTAAGCTCAACGAAATCCTCAAAAAACGTTCTCGCGACGACTCCGACTTCCAGCTCCGGATCGCCGTCCACCCGACCGTTCTGGAACGCCTCCGCACCGAGGACGAGAAGCTCATCATTGAAATGGAGAAGCGGTACTTCGGCAAACTTTCGTTCCGACCGGAACCGACTTTTCACGCCGAACAGTTCAAAATCGTCAACGCGGCCACCAACGAGGAACTGGCCAACGTCGGCTCGTAATCCAGTCCCACGGCGCCGCCGGGAATTGCCCTTCCGGCGGCGCCCTCTTCCCGCGCCCCATGGGTAAAGCACCTGACTTGACGGGGCATCAAACCGGGAGTCCATTGCACTGTGAGACATTACAGAGCATCGGAGGATAATTTATGAACCGGGTCCTTCTGGCAGCTTGGGTTTTGCTTTTGCCTTGGTCCGCATGTTTCGGACAGAACAGCTCATCAGTCACGGCGGCTCAGCCGTCTCCTTCTCTAGCGCTGAATTTGCCGCCGGGGCCGGCGCCAGAATTGCCAGCCTTATCCTTGCAGGCCAACGCTCCTTCATCGCCCGCCCTGTATTCTGCTCTTCGTCGCAACGACCGGGGAAGACCCTCCCAGACGCTCGCGATCACCGCCAGCGGCGCGGCGCAGACCGATGTTTCCGTTCAAACGCAACTCGCGCCACCTGCGGGCCATGTCTTCCCTCCTCCTGCGCTGAAGTTTCAGCAACTGCCTTTCAGGCCGGAAAGCGTGAGCCACCCTTTGCCTCCCCAAACCGCCGCTTCGTCGAGTCAAGTGCGTTCAGCCTGGAATTCGCCCGAGAGCGCAGTGTTTGACCGGATTGATCGGGAGGGCTTGTTGAAGCCTCAAGGCGCAACGTATACCAGCGATGTCGAGCGCAATATTGCCGCGGCATTCAGGCCGCAAATCATCCACGTGGGCCACGTCCAGATTTACAGCCCGATCGTCACCGCGATTGCCCGACGGAATCCCTTGTGCTTGCTGGATCCGCTGGTTCTTGGGATTTCCTTCTAGTGTGGTGTCATCGAAATTCGTTGCATAATTCCTACGCGCGGGGATCGCGGTCGTCTCGACCGCTTCGGTCGGCGTCCCGCCGACGGAGTTTTGAAACGAACTTCTGTGACACCACACTAGATCCGCGAAGGGATTAAATCAGCCGACGATTTCCTGACCG
This sequence comes from Vulcanimicrobiaceae bacterium, assembly GCA_035511075.1. Taxonomy (GTDB): domain Bacteria; phylum Verrucomicrobiota; class Verrucomicrobiia; order Limisphaerales; family Palsa-1400; genus DATAUD01. Next base: position 52,462 of record DATKFW010000150.1, on the reverse strand, counting down.
CGCCGGTCAATTCTTGCCGATTGCTTTTTTGGTATCGATGGCGCGGAGGCCAATGAACCAGGCGGTGTTGTAGGCTGTGTGATTGTCACAGTTGCCGCCCAGGACCAGCCACTTCGGAGGGTCAAGGGTATAAGCTCCCTTATGAACCTGCTTGCCTTGGCCAATGCAATTGACTTCAATGCGGGAACCCCCCAAATTCTTGAGCTCAAGCGTGCATTGGTCGCTCATTTTCAGCGTGCGAATCTTGTTCAGCGTCAGGCTGGCCGTTTCATTCGTGATCTCGTAGTAGTTTTTCCACTTGAACATCCCGTGTAGCTTTCCGGCCAAGTCCGCGTCCACAGGCTTGCATTTGGCGTCGCATTTGTCGTCGCTGGTTCCCCAGACCAGCCGGGCTTCCAGTTCCACGTCGCCGGCTCGAGCCGCAAACGCCCCGCTTGCTAGAAAAACCAATAGGATCGAGCGAAACATGGAGTGCATTGATCGTTGATCGGACGGCTCCCCTACTCCATTTCAACGTCGGAATTGGCGTCATCCGGGACGGAGGTTTTCACGGGCTGCGCGGTTCCGGATGCCGGGCTGCTGTTCTCCAGCCAGACCACGGTCATCCCGGCGGATTGATCGTGGAAAGTGACCGCCTCCATGCCCTGATCCGTGGCGGAAATCTCATCAAAAGTGGGCTGATGCATTTCTTTGACACCCAGTGTGAACACGCACGCCAGCACCGCCACGCCGACCGCCGGTAGCAGCAGCCCTCGCCAGCGAGCAACCCACGGCATGGACCGGCGCGGGGTCAGGGCCTCGCGCTGGATTTGACGCTCGATTTTGCTCCAGTGAAATTCGCGCGTCTCGGCCAGTGGCGCGATGAGCTCATTGTCAACCATCGTCTTGCGGAGAGTCCCCAGTTGGGCAGCCAGATCGCCGGCTTCGGCATCCCGCACCACCCAGTCGGCAATTCGCGCCGCCTCCCGGTCCGTCACTTCACCGTCAAGCCACGCCTGAATTTTCAATTCCAATTTGTGCTTCATTCCAAATTCTCCCGTTTCAATCCTGCCAACAGCGATGCCATGCGGCGCCGCGCATAAAACAGCCGGGACATTACCGTCCCGATCGAGCATTTCATCTGTTTGGCGATTTCCTTATATTCCAGTTCCTCAAATTCATGCAAGACCAACACGGTCCGATGCTCATGGGACAATTGGGCCAGCGCCCGGTCAATCCGCTGCCGCAACTCCACCCGTTCCAATCCTTCTGTCGGATTGGGCGTGACGACCGGCATTTGCCGCTCCACTCCGCCGCTCTCCTCCTCAAAGGCTTCAATTGACTCGGTTCGTTGGCGCTTTTGTTTGCGCAACTGATCCAGACAAAGGTTGATGACGATCCTCGTCATCCAAGTGACGAAGCTGGAATCCCCTTGGAATTGCGCCAGCCGCCGCCACCCCTTTACCCACGCGTCTTGAGAAAGATCAAGCGCCTCATCTTCACTTCGCATCATGCTGTACGCACGCGCGTAAATTTTGTCCCGATGCCGCGCCACCAATTCCTCAAAGGCAGTCATACTGCCCCTTTGGGCCAATCGAACCAAATCCGCCTCCGCCGAGGCCGCATGATCTTGGTCCATTGACATAGGATTGGACGGGGCGGGTTTGCAACTATTCAGCAAATATCACAACTTTCCCTTGCTGCTGGGAAGGAGCCCGGCGATTCGCGCATCTCGTTGACAGGCAACGTCTGCCGCACGCGCGAAGGCCTTAAAAAGCGCTTCAACGATGTGATGGGGTTCTTCCCCATAAAGCAGCTCCAAATGCAGATTGCATCGAGCCTCATTTGCAAATGCCTGGAAGAATTCTCGCGCCAGGCCGAAACGAAATGTCGACGACGCATCCTGCGCTTTTTCATCCGCCGTGATCTTCTTGTGGGATTTCTTTTCCATTCCCCGCCAAATCAGGTACGGACGCCCGCTCAAATCCACGACGCACCTCGCAAGGCATTCATCCATGGGCACGTACGCTTCGCCGGTAAATGGATTGCGCGGGTCGAACCCGGTTCCGTATCGGCGGATGCCTTTCTTGTCGCCCAGCGCCTGCGCGAAAGCCGTTCCCAAAACCAGCCCGCAATCTTCCACGGTGTGATGCGCATCGACTTCCAGGTCCCCTTCGCAACGCATTTTTAGATCCATGACCGCATGTTTGGCGAAGAGCACCAGCATGTGATCCAGGAACGGTATGCCAGTCTTCACGGATGCCCTTCCGACGCCATCCAGGTTCAGCGTCAACTCAATCCGCGTCTCGCGCGTCGCGCGCTGGACGGTCGCCTGACGTTTTCTCATTCAAAGATTAAAGGCGGGATTGGGTCCAAAACAAAGCGCAATCTTTGTCTGCGGACAAAGTGGAAATATGTGGACACGAGTCCGCACAGTCCGGCGCGTGCGCAAGCGCCGTCATCCGCGACCGGAACGAAAGGGATCGCTTAACCTCCCCGCAGGGCCAGATATCGTTCCGCGTCGATCGCCGCGGCGCAACCGCTTCCGGCGGCAGTCACCGCCTGGCGATAGACGTGGTCCGCGCAATCGCCGGCCACGAAAACTCCAGGAATGTTCGTTGCCGTTCCCTTTTTCGGTATGATGTATCCGTTTTCATCCATGTCGATGACGCCTTTGAACTGGTGCGTATTGGGCACATGGCCGATGGCCACAAACACGCCCGCGCACGGCAGCACGCTTTGGGCGCCGCTCTTGAGGTTCCGCAATGCAACACCAGTCACCTTGTCGGCTTTCAAATCGAGAATCTCCGTGACCACGGAGTCCCACACCATTGTGATCTTTTCATGGCCCATCGCGCGATCAGCCATGATCTTTGACGCGCGCAACTGGTCCCTGCGATGCACGAGATAAACCCGGGACGCAAATCGTGTCAGATATATGGCTTCCTCGCACGCCGAATCGCCCCCGCCCACAACCACCAGCGGCTGTTTCCGGAACATGGGCCACGCGCCGTCGCACGTCGCGCAAAACGTGACCCCTTTCCTTTCCAGCAACCGTTCACTATCAATTCCCAGATGCCGGTGGCTGGTTCCGGTCGCAATAATGACCGTTTCAGTCTCAACCCTCTCGCCGTCCACCGTCAATACAAACGGCGCCCTCGACAAGTCGGCCGATTCCACCACCTGCAACGTGCGCACGCGGGCGCCAAAGCGTTCAGCCTGCTTTTGCATCCGCGTCATTAATTCGTGTCCGTCAATTCCCTCGGGAAAGCCCGGATAATTCTCCACAATGCTGGTGGTGGTCAGGAGGCCCCCCGGCATGAGTCCGGTCACGACCAGGGGCGAAAGGTTTGACCGCGCCGCGTAGAGGGCGGCGGTCAAGCCCGCGCAACCGGTGCCGATGATGACAACATGTTCCATAAAGGAGGCGCAACCTACGGCCAAGCCGGGCCGAGCGCAACCGCAATCAAAAAGTCGCTTTTATGATGGCCCTGGTGTAGAATATATTTATGAAAGCTGTCGCTGGTCGGGCGGAAGCATTCACCCGTGTTGAACTGGCGGTCGTTGTAGCCGTGGTTGCTGCTTTGCTAGTCATGCTCATCCCGGCGACCGACCGGGCGCGTCAGAAATCCGCTCGCATCGCCTGCATCAACAACCTCAAGCAAATCGGCATCGCATATCGCATCTGGTCAAACGATAATGGCGACAGATATCCATTCTCCGCGTCAGTAACCAATGGCGGGTGGCGTGACTTTCTTTACCTCACGGACGAAAGCGCTTATGCCTGGACAAATTATGCTGCGATGTCCAGCTACCTTGGGCCATCTCCGCTGGTGCTCGTTTGCCCCACCGATGAACGGAAGCCGGCCCAGACCTTCGTTAACCTCGTGGCCAATACCAATATCTCCTATTTCGTCGGCGTCAGCGCAAACGATACCTTTCCGCAGGCACTCCTTGGCGGCGATCGCAACCTGGGACCCGGAACCACACCCGATCCAGAATATGGCTACTCTCCGTCTAACGGCAAAGGTAACGACGTGATCATCACGGGTCCGGTGTGCTGGTCGCTGAAGATGCATTCAAAAGGGAACTCCAGCGGCGCAGGAAATATCATGCTCGGCGATGGCAGCGCTCAACAAACAACGTCCGGGAATTTTTCTGCGAACTGGCTGAAACCCTCGATGCAAAAAATCACAGTGCAGAACGGCCCGACCAATCCCGTTGGAATCCGCCTAATATTTCCCTAGCCGGGGCTTATTCCCAGTAGAACTTCACGCATTGAATTTTCTGGCCGCTGGCGCCGGCGCGGCTGACTATTCCGTAAAAGGCGCGCTTGTAGCCGTTGATCTCCGCGTCCACCTTCACTTCAAAAACGTAGCTGCGCACGTCAATATAACTGCCCAAACCCTGGGCGGCGACGCCTGCCGGCGGCGCTCCCTGCACGTTGGGCGGCGCCCCGCCTCCGGGCATTCCGCTGTTGATCTCACCGATGTTTTGGAAAGGCGCGTCGTCGTCCGTGCCGTCGATTCCATCGGGCCCCGCGCGTTGCCGGATGATCGCCTCGGCGCTGGATTCATCCATTCCCGGAATGAGCTGCAAGGTTTGAAGGGAGGCCGTGTTGATGTTGAGCTTGCCGCCCATCGGTGAAAACAATTGCTGCAAACCGACCGGATACACCGGCTCATCCTTGTTGCCAGAACCGCTCGGGCCGCCGCCGGTCGGCTCGGCGAACGCGCCTCCGCCATGTTGCTGAAAGGCGGAAACGGGATGATTGGTCGCATTGGACCCCCAATAAATCTCCGGCGTCATTCCCTTGATCAGGAGCAATTCGCTCAAATCATCAATCGGCCCGTCCTTGCAGAAATACGGCGGCTTCAAATGCGTGTAATAATCGTCCTTGGCGCCGCTGAACCGCGGCGTGTCAGCCGGGTTACACCAGTCAAGTATTGAATCACTGATGGTCGAGCTTAGGGAGGCGTCGGTCACCCCGACTTCCGCCAGCGCCTTTTGCAGCACAGCCAGTTGGGGCTGGTGCGGGTTGGCAATCAAATTGATGTCCCATTTCCGCTCCATGTCCGTGATGGTGACCGAGATCTCCCCGCGACCCAGTTGCACGTTCTTGAGGGAAATCTGCGGAATGTCATTGCTGCACGGCGACGTTCCACCGGCCCAGAATTGGTCCAGGGCGTCGATCCCCTTCTGCGCCGCGCATTTGTTGGCAAGGGCGAACTCCGCCAGTTCGATGCCCGAGCGCCCCATCCACTCCATTTCCACGTCGTAATCGGAATTGCGCGCCAGGCGCATCTCCGTATTCATCGAGATGGCCAGCGAGGCGACCAATGCCGTCAGCGTGATGATGGTCAGCATGACCAATATCAAGGCGAATCCACCGCGTGATTTTTTCTTCTCGATTCTCATTCTCATCCTCAATGGGCGACCGACGCCATGGCCACGGTTCGGACAATCACGTCATACGGCGCGTCTGGATGTTCCGCCGAGTGCCCGACTCCCAACGTCACGCGAATCAGCGGCGGGAACGCGTTGGTCGGATCGAAAGACACCTCCCAGTCGCCGTTCTCCTTCGACCAGAATTCCAGCATGAAAACGTTGACATCGCGGGCCAGGACAATGGGATACGGCGTGTTGGCCTGGTCCAATGCCTCCAGCAACGGCCATTGGTTCATCACCAGATTGTTCTCATTGTTGGCCCCGGGTTCGACATCAAAGGAGACCCGCCGCATAACGTCGTCGCCAAACAGTCCGGAGCCGGGAAACTCCGCCGGCAGCCGGGCTGCGACGCTCAACGTGGCAAACTTCCCGCTGGTGTCGTTGAGGAAGGCGTAAAACTGAATGTTCTGGGCGGATATTTCCGCGCACGAGAGCGCATTCTCGACGGTTCTCATGCCGATGCGCGCCCGCTGGGCCGCCGCCGCGGCCGTTTCCGCGGTGATCTTTCCGGCGACGACCGCCTTCCAACAGGCGATGACGCTCATCATGACCAGCGAAAAAAGCGTGAACGCCACCATCACCTCGATCAGCGTGAACCCTTGATTGGCGCGTTTTGTCTTCATCGATCAGTGCGATGGACGCAATCCCAATTGTCCGTTGTCCGAATCGGGCCGGTAGAGCAGCACGCTCAGCATTGAGCTTTGAGTGCCATTTGGATCGACCACCACCACGTCGATCTGGAAGAGACCATTGGTGGCCACCTCGCGAGAATTTGAAACCCATCGGTAACCCTGGTAAATGGGAATGTCCTCGAACGTTCCCGCTTCGCTTCCCTCCTCCAGCTTGTTGGTGGCGGACAATTGCGCGACCACCATTCCCGCGCTGGGGCCGTTGTTACGCAAGAGACTTGCCGCGCGCACGCCGGAACCCAGAACACCCAATATGGTGAACATCGCCATGAAAAAAATCGTGATGGCAAGCATCACCTCGATTAAAGTGAATGCCTCCGGACCGTCCGTCCGGCTCTCCGCGGCAAGTCTCATTTGATGTCCTCCACCACAGTCAACGCGGTCACCGTATCCAGGGAAATCTTTCGGTAGGCGCCGTCCGAGGTCGAATGGATCAATATCGTAAATTCATCGCTCGTGCCGTTGGGAAAGAAATGCACCCGCGCCTCGTCCGCCTTTTCGAGTTGGATGAAATTGACCCCAAGGATGTCAATGATAATATCGTTCGGAAACGCCTTCCTTTCATAAGCGCCTGGCACTTCAAAACTGCCGTCGATGGGATGGAGCACCAGATCGGTGGTTTGATTGTTCATGATCGCGGCGCGCCGCGCGTCCTGGCAGGCCTCCACCATTTCGGATTCCGCCTTGCGCATGCCCTCCTTTCTAAGGACCCGGACAAAGGACGGGATGCCCATCGTCAGTGTCAAACCGATGATGGCCACCACCATCATGATCTCGATGAGGGTGAACCCGCGCGGGCTGTGGCGTCTGGCCTTCACTTCATGGAGATGCTCGAAGTGATCGCAAAGAGCGCCGAGAGCACGCTGATGAGCAGGAATCCCACTCCCAGCGCCATGATGCAAATGATCACCGGCTCCACCATGTTGGTCATCACGCGCAGGCCGATTTCCAATTCGCTCTCGTAGGTTTCGGCCAGGTTGTGCAGCGCCCCGGGCACGTCCCCCGTTTCCTCCCCGATCTTGATCAAATCGACCATCAACTGCGGGAATATCTTGCTGCGCGCCAGCGGCTGGGCAAGCGTCTTGCCGTCGGTCACGTCCACTCGCGCCTTGGCGATGGCCTCGCGAATGATGCTGTTGGTAATGATCTGTTCGGTGATTTCAAGTGCCGTCAGCACAGGCACGCCGTTGTGGAGCAAGGTCGAAAGTGTGCGGGAGAATTGTCCGAACAGGTGCAGGCGCATGACTTTCCCGAAGACTGGCGCGTTGATTCGCCATCCATCGATGGCTCTGCGCCCCCGTTCCGAGGCGCGAAAACGGTTGAAAACGATGGTTATGGCAATGACGATCCCGACCAGCAGCCACCACCAATGTTTAAAGAACCCGTTGATTCCGATCAGAATGCGCGTCGTCAACGGGAGCTGCACGTGCAGGCCGTCGAAGAGCGTCAGGAAGCTCGGCAGCATCACTGTCATAAAGAAAATGCTGATTGCGATTCCCACGCAGCAGACGAATATCGGATAGATCATGGCTGACTTGAACTTCGCCTGCACTTCGGCGAACCGTTCGAAATGGTCTCCCATTCGCCGCAATACATCCACCAACGCCCCGCTTTGCTCCCCGGCTTTTACCATGTTGATGTACAGGTTGGAAAAGATCACCGGCTGTCTTGCCATCGCCTCGGAGAGACCTTTCCCTTCCGTGACATCCTGTTTGAGCTGCCGGCTGACTTCCGCCGAAATTCCTTTGGTCTCCAGATGGCCCATGCTGGCGAGGGCCACCGTCAGAGGCATACCCGATTTGATCAAATTGGCCAATTGGTTGGTGAACGTCGCCAGCTCCTGTAACTTGGGCGGGCGCTGTCTGTTGAAATAACGGCGCAAGCCCGGCGGCAGCGAATCCGTCCACGATCCGGTGCCCGGACCGGGACGGGCCGCGGCCGCAACGGCGCCGGCGACGCCCCCTTTGGGCGATTCGACGGCAATGGGAAAAAGTCCCAGACGTTCAATCTGCATCAAGGCCGCGCCCCGGTCGGCGACCTCCAGGATGCCGGTGACCGTCTGGCCATCGCGGCGCCGCGCTTTGTATTGGAATTGGGCCATAATTCGATCAAACAACCGCCACCCAACATTAAACCCCTTGCAATGGAAAAGTTGCAAGCCGAATTGAAGCAAACACCGAGCCGTCCCGCCGCCCTTTTTCGGCGGTCTCGACGGGCGACTTTCCAGCATAAATTGGCGCCGTTTGGATGCCCCGTGGCGCGACCGGGTTGACATTCCCGATTATTGGACAGAATGTCTCCGGATGATTACTGAAATTGCTTTTGTCGGCGCGCCCGTGACCGACATCAAACGCGCGCGCCAGTTTTACGAGGAGACGCTCGGACTCAAAACCACGAGCGAAACAGCCGGCGGCAATTGGATTGAATACGACATTGGCGCGGCGACTTTCGCCATCGGCGCCTACCCGAATTGGAAGCCGTCCGCGGACGGGACGCTCGTGGCGTTTGAGGTCGATGATTTGGATGCCGAAATGGCGCGCCTGAAATCCCGCGATGTCACTATTGTGATGGACACGTTCGACACCCCAGTCTGCCGCTGTGCGATGATCGCCGACCCGGACGGTAACAAGATCATGATTCACAAGCGCAGGGTCTAGAACCGCGGCGTCACGACCCGCGAACTGGAGTTTTTCAGTTGTTTAAGCGCTGGCTTTTGGCCAGAGTCTCCGCTCTTATGCGTCAGGTCAATTTTGGCATGATCGGCGGTGGCACGGTCGGAAGCGGGGTGTTCCATCACCTCCGCCACAACGGCCCCCTCCTGGAATCGCGCCTGGGCGTAAAAATTAGTTTGACGAAGGTCGCCGTCAAGGCTTTTGACGAACCGCGTCCTTATCCCATTGCTCCGGCCCTGATGACCACCGATTGGGCCGGTCTCATCGACGATCCGAACGTCGATGTCGTCATTGAGCTGGTCGGCGGCACCAGCCTGGCCAAAACGATGATCCTGACGGCCCTCAAATTGGGCAAGCCCGTCATCACCGCCAACAAGGCGCTCATTTCCGCGCACGGCGAGGAACTCTTCGCGGCCGCCAAGAAATATCGCGCGAACCTGTATTACGAAGCGAGCGTCGCCGGCGGTATCCCGATCATCAAGGCCTTGCGCGAAGGCTTTGTCGGCAATCGCATCACGCATATCTACGGCATCGTCAATGGCACCTGTAATTATATCTTGACACGGATGAAGCTCGAAATGTCCGACTTCGCGCCAACTCTCCAGGAGGCCCAACGTCTCGGTTACGCCGAGGCCGATCCTTCACTGGACATCGACGGATTTGATTCCGAGCACAAGATCGGCATCCTGGCCTCCCTGGCGCACGGCTTTTGGGTTCCTCCGAGCAGGATTTATGTTGAGGGCATCCGTTCCATCACGCGCGCCGACATCGAATTCGCCGCCAAACTCGGTTACACCATCAAGCTGCTCGGTGTCGTCAAAGCCGCGGACGGCGGCCCCGCGGGCGAGCCCAAGACAATTCAGGTTTCCGTCTATCCGGCCCTGGTGCCCGACGCGCATGTTCTGGCCAGCGTCAATCATGTTTTCAACGCTGTCTTCGTGCGTGGCGACGTTGTGGGCGACACTCTTTTTTACGGGCGCGGGGCGGGCAAGGACGCCACGGCCAGCGCCGTGATGAGCGACATCGCGGACGCCGCCTTGGATTTGAAGCATGGGACTTGCGCGCGAATCCCGCCTTTCGTCCCGCATGATCACCAGGGAACGGTCCTGCCCATTGCGGAGGTGGTGTCGCGCTACTATCTCCGCCTCAATGTCGTGGACAAGCCGGGAACCCTGGCCAGGGTTGCTTCGATTCTGGCCGCGTCCCGCATTGGCATTTCCTCCGTGATCCAGCCAGAAGGTCACGAGAAACAAAGTGTGCCGCTGATTTTGATGAGCCACCAGGCGCCCAATGCCGCGATGCGCAAGGCGCTCGCAAAAATCGCAAGATTGCCCGTGGTCAAAGAACCCCCGGTGATGTTACGAGTGGAAAGCTTTGATTAATGAGTTCCATCCTCCCCTCACAAGGCAATGGCTGGCGCGGTGTGATACACGCCTATCGCGTGCATTTGCCCGTTTCCGACGCCACCCCGGTCGTGTCCCTCAACGAGGGCAACACGCCTCTGGTGCGCGCGGACAATTTCGTGCGCGCCATCGGCGGCAATTTTGAATTGTGGCTCAAGTACGAGGGACTCAACCCGACCTGTTCGTTCAAGGACCGCGGCATGACGGTGGCCGTTTCCAAGGCCAGGGAACGCGGCTCCCAGATTGTCATCTGCGCCAGTACCGGCAACACCTCCGCCTCCGCGGCTGCCTACGCGGCGCGCGCGGGACTCAAATGCGTCGTGCTCCTGCCCCAGGGCAATATTGCCCTGGGCAAAATGGCCCAGGCGTTGATGTACGGAGCAGTCACCATCGCGGTGAAGGGCAATTTTGACGACGCCTTGCGCATCGTGCGCGAAGTCGGCCAGGAGGCCTCGGTCGAAGTTGTCAACAGCATAAACCCCGTGCGCATCGAAGGCCAGAAAACGGCGTCCTTCGAGATTTGCGACCAACTCGGGCGCGCGCCCGATTTTCATTTTCTGCCCGTCGGCAACGCCGGCAACATCGTTGCCTATTGGAAGGGCTACCGCCAATATCATGCCGCCCGGAAAATTGACAAACTGCCGCGCATGTTCGGATTTCAAGCCGCGGGCGCGGCGCCGATCGTGTTGGGCAAGCCGGTGGCTGATCCCCAGACGATCGCCACCGCCATCCGCATCGGCAATCCGGCAAGTTGGCAGGCAGCCACACTGGCGTTGCAGGAGTCCAATGGGTTTATTGACAAGGTCACCGATGAAGAAATTCTCTCCGCCTACAAGCTTGTGGCGCGAACCGACGGCATCTTTGTCGAACCGGCATCCGCCGCGTGCCTTGCAGGTCTGATACATTGCGCCAGGGCGGGCCAAATCCCCGAAGGGAGCGTCATCGCCGCGACCATGACCGGACACGGCCTCAAAGACCCGGACACCGCGTTCCGCGCCGCCGGTTTTGAGGCAATCGTTGTCGAGCCGCAAAAGGACGCGGTACTGAAGGTGATCGGACTCTAAGAGCTTATCCGCATGGCCCGATGGCGCCAAGTCACGGCGTCGGAAATTTCGCTTCCACTTCCTCTTCAAGATCGAGAGGTTCCGCGCCGCCTGTTGGCTGGCTGGACGCCCATCGGGCGACGCGGCGGTCGCCCTCCTCGATTTGTTTGGGAGACATTTCCTTCTTCCATTCCCTCAGCATCTCCGCGCCGTTGGGAATGGCGCGACGGGTGGCCAGGCTCATCCACGTGTAGGCCTCCACAAGATCTATCTCCGTGCCGCGTCCATAAAAGCAGCAAAGCGCCAGTTCAAATTCCGCCTGCGCCAGCCCTTTTTCGGCAGCGGCGCGAAACAATTTGTACGCCTGCTCGGCGTCGATGTCGGTGCCCAGGCCGTCCTGGCAACACTTGCCCAAATTATATTCCGCTTCGCCCAATCCCTGGTCGGCCGCCTTGCGAAACCAACTAACGGCTTCGACTTCGTCCTTGGGCAGGCCCCGGCCCGCTTGCAGGCATGACGCCAGGCTGACCTGCCCGGCCGGGTCGCCGCCCTCGGCCGCGCGTCGGAACCATCGTGCAGCCTCATCCATACTGGCAAAGACCCCGAGGCCCTTTTGCAGGCAAAGACCCAGGCTGACTTGCGCGCCGGTATTGCCCTGTTCGGCGGCGAGCCGGAACCACTCGGCGGCTTCCTCGTAATCCTGCGCCACGCCCTGGCCGTTGGCGTAACAAATCCCGACACTAAACTGTCCACGCTGGTCTCCGCGTCGGGCGGCTTCGCCGAACCAATGTGCGGCCTCGGCATAATTCTGTTCGACGCCGTCCCCATCGGAATAACAGGTTGCCAATTGGATTTGGGCCTCGACACTGCCTTTGCGCGCCGCGGCGAGCATCTGCGCGTGGTGCCCCTTGAGGACCAGCTTCGTGTTTCGCGTCGTGTCGCGGTCTTTGCCCGCGAAGACCCTTTTTATGCCGAACACCACCCTCCAGATGCCCATCCAAATAACCTTGAGAAATTTCATCCGCTCCTTCGTGTTGCCCCGCCGGCCCTCTCTTATATTCCCATGTTTGCCAGCATGCTGGCGATCCGGTTAACCACCGCCACCAGGCCCGGATGGCTCTTGTCAAATCCATCGACCGACGATTCAAGGCCGCCGATGGAATGTCCAATCAATTGGGGATTCGGCGTTTCGCGCGTCGCTTCACGCGCCGAAATCTCAGCGAAGGATGCAATGCTTTCTGCCTGTTCGTGGTGGGTTTTTGAGAGTTCGCCGACTTCGGTCTTGAGTTGTCCGAGCAATTTCAGCAATTCGACCCGATGCGAATCGTCAATCGCGGCGGAATTTTCAATCCGGGTCTCAATTTTTGAAATCGTCTCTTCCAACATAACCTTGCTTTGCCTTTAGTGTAACGGACATTCCCCTGTCGGGCAAATTCAATCAGAGCCGTTCAAACCCACCCGAAGCCGCTTCACTTCCGTCCAAACACCTGGAGCGGGAAATGTCTGGATTCCCACTCTGAAAACAAAAGCCCGTCCAGATTCCGAAATGACCCGTCCTCCGCCAGCTCCTGCGCGACCGCGCTTCTGCGATTGACGACGATCAAACTGGCCCCGCTCCTCTCGTAATCCGCGGCGCTCGGTGTCATTTCGTCGCCAAGCCACGGCTGGCCCAGAAAAAAAGCCGTGTAAAGCCCCGCCCGCCCTCCCGCGAACCAGCCGTTGCCCGCCAAAGGGCCTGCCAGACCGGCGCGGCTCATCCTTTGCGCAAGGACTTCCGCGCATCCGCCAGGCAACCACGATTGCCCCGAGTAAAAAGCGAACCGCGCAAACGCCGGAAACAAAAGCGAACCGGCAAGCAACCACGCGCCATAGCGATGCTTCCACGACCGCCGACGCGACCACTCCCACAACAGCAGCGCCGCCCCGCCCACGAACAACAGCGGCGCCGCCGCGTAAAAATATCGCAACTCTTCCGGCATCAGATAATTGGGCAGATAGATCACGCCCAGCGCCGCCACCGGCAACAGGAACCAAATGCGGCGGACGCCATCGTCCGGATTGGTTTGGAACTTCCCCCGCCGCGCCAGCACGGCCGCCACCACGATCGGAAAGGCCAGGCTGATACGGGTCAGAATGTACAGGACAATCGGCGTGTTATGCAAAATGACTTCTATCTGGTGCTCCACGTTTCCCCAGCTCTTCCATGGCGACCAATCCGGGTACGGCAGCGACGGATCCTCCCATGTCGTGATGCGTCCCGGTTCCGGCTTGCGAAATCCCTCATCCAGCAGATGCACTGCTGTGGCCACCGACGGCCCCACCAGCGCATGATTATGGCTGGCGCTGGTGGAGACGGTCAGCTTCCCGTAATGCCAGGACAGCACTGCCACCCAGGGGCCGGCCACCAGTAGCAGGCCCGCCAGAGTCAGCCCGGCGCCGCGCGCGATTTCCGATTGCGCCCCCGGATTTTTCCGCCGCCACAAGACAGCCATTCCCAGGCACGTCAGTATTCCCAGCGGCAAGCCGACCGCTTTGACCAGATACGCCAGCCCCCACAACACACCGCTGGCAAACGCCATTCCAGGCCGGACGCACCACCGGCTGTCAACCATTTCGGCAAACGCGAATAGAATGACGCCAGCCAGCAGCAAATCCGGCGTGATCATCTCCACCGACCACGGGATCGAAAGCATGGCCATCGTGTACAGGCCCCAATAATGCAATCCTCCAAGTTTTGCCTGGCAAAATATCCGCCGGCACCCCAAAAGAAAAATGATGGCTGACAACGCCATCACCGCGCGCGCCGTGGCAAGCGGCGGAACGCCCCCCATCAACATCGGCGTCATCAACCACGAAAGCGCCGGCCCCCAGTGCCCGGAAATGGCCAGCCCGAGCCGGCCCTGCCCGTAGTGCGAGGCAATCTGCAAGTAGGCCACCCCATCCGGGTTGAGCGCCTCCCGGAAAAACCATCCGGCCACGATCAGCCCAGCGATCTGCAACGCGAACACCCCACCTTCATTTTTCCATGACGGGGTGCGGCTCTCCACGATTCGTTTATCGATCCTCACAGCGGGTGCGCGCTTTATAGCACCGGTCTTGATTGAGTCAATCGTGAACTCCGCCAAAGCGCGCAGGCATTTTTCGCCGCCGTCAACCGCGCCACCGATCCAAACCGTGTGCAGGTACGCGCCTCGCTCAAAAAAGGGTTGGAACCGATCTGATAAGTAGGGGACGGCGCGTTAGGCTTCTATTGCCATCGGTAAGATCCTGAGATTTGAAGCTCGCCGCTGGTGGAGCAATCGCTCACGGTCACAACCGACGCTGTCCCGCCAGAATTGGAAAGACTGTATAATTGGAGATCCGATTGCCCATTATATGCCCCGGCCGTGAGTTGGTTGCCAAAGGTGATGCCGCTGGTAAATCCCATCGGGAAAGCGACCCGTTGTGATACCACCGACAAACCCGGAGGCAGGCTGATTTGCAAGTCATCCCCGGATGTGGCTGATCCCCGGCCGGCTGACCATTGAAGCCAGATCTCGAAGTAAACCAAATTGCCCGCTTTCGTGTAATAACCCATTTGCGTCGTCGTCGCGAAATTATGTGTCCCGTCGCCGATGGTTGGAGTGTAGGAATTGTTCCCGACCGTCGTGCCAAGGTGGCCGTCGGGTCCAACATAGACGGCCATCCCATCCGCAGGCAGTACGGTGCCCCAAATGCCGGCGATTAGGGTGTTGCCAGTCTGAAGAGTCGGTTCCCCGATGCGGATGGTTCCGGTGTCGCCGTCAACGCCTAAGTTGCGAATGTAAATGTTATGCTCGCCATTGGTGACGTCGAGGCCCGCTGAAATCCCAAGCGCCGTGTTATCGGAGCCAATCGCGTTGGCCAGCGCAGCCGCGCCAACCGCCGTGCTCGCCGTACCGGACATGTTGGTCTGAAGGGCGTGATCGCCGATGGCCGTGTTGAGGTCGCCGGACTTGTTCTCCTGTAGGGCTTGATACCCTAGGCCACTATTGCCTGCGCCGACCGCGTCCGCCTGGAGGGCTTGATAGCCAATGGCCGTATTCTCGCCCGTTTGCGAAAAATAACCTTTGCCGCTGGCATTGTCGTTCTGCAGGGCTTGATCACCAACCGCCACCAGGCTGCTGTCGGTCTTGCTGTTTTCAAGCGCCGATGCGCCAATGGCCACGTTTTGAGAACCGCTTGTATTGTCGTATAGCGCAAAGTTCCCCACGGCCGTGTTTGCGCCGCCGGTCGTATTCTCGCTCAGGGCGGAATGACCATTGGCAGTGTTGTAGGAGCCGCTTTCGTCGAGCGAAAGCGCGCTGGATCCGGTCGCCGAGTTGTAGGAACCGCTTGTGCCCGGATTTCCCGCCTGGAAACCGGCAAAAAAGTTTCCGTTCCCGTCATTGTAGAAAAGACTGACGCCCTCGGAATAAATAGTGCCTGGCAACGGCAACGTCAGATTGCCCCCCAGCGTCAAATTCCCCAGCGTAATGTTCGTTTCATTGTTCGTTACCACTGCCGAGGGCAATTGCGCCAGCGAAACGGCGCCGCTTAAGTGCGCGGCGATGAGATTGGTCAAGCCCCCGCCGTCGCCGTTGATGACACCCGCGATGAATGTGTTGGTCTCCCCGCTTCCAATGCGGATGGTTTTATTATCACCCGACACTCCAGGATTGCCGATGTCTATGTTGCTGCTTTCGTTCCCCGCAAAATTGTTGCCAGCCTGATACCCCAACGCGATGTTGTTCGAGCCTCCCGTACTCAAGGAAAGCGCCTCATAGCCGCTGGCCGTGTTGTCGTTGCCGTTGGTGTCGGAGAAAAGCGCATGGCGTCCGTCCGCCGTGTTGTCATTGCCGCTCGTGTTTGCAAAAAGTGCCCGTTCGCCACTGGCCGTATTGTCGGAGCCGTTGGTGTCGTTGTTAAGCGATTGATAGCCAATGGCCGTGTTGTTGTTCCCATTCGCCGCGTTCTGCAGCGACTGATACCCTATCCCCGTATTGGCCCCGCCGGTATTGCTCAGACTGCCCGCGCCGGGACCCGCGTAGAAATTGTTATTGGCGTCAACGCGCAACAGGCTACTGCCTCCCGAATCAACCGTGGCCGGCGAGGGCAGAGTCAAATTGCTGCTAAGGGTCAAACTCACCAATGCCACGCCCGCTTCATTATTCGTCACCAAGGCGCCCGGCAATTGCGCCAGCGGAACTATCCCGCTTAATTGTCCGGCCGCGACCGTCCCGGAAACATTGCTGGACGTATTGGCGAACACCGCGTATGGCGTGGGCGTAAGCTCCTGCAGCGGCATCAGGCCCGTGTAGCTGCCAACGCCGTTGCTGCGCACGCTGATGGCCAGCCACGTGTCATTGCCGGTGAAGACAGCCCCAAAGTCAAGAGTGACGGTGAACAGGCCGTTGGTCACGCCGATGCCCGTCTCAGTTATTGTGCTGCCAACCTTGACGCCGCTGGCCTCCGCATTCGGGTACAAGGAAAACTCAAAGTCAAACAAGCCATTGGCCGGCGTGCCATCGGCGTTCAAGCTGCCCTGATACGTAAAGGCCGTGCCCTGGGCGGATGCGCGATCGACCCCGGACATAACGAGCAGCACAACGAACAAACAACGACGGCATTTCATGATCTTTTCCATAAAATTCCAGATTCTCACCAGGCGCTGTGCGCCTGGATCCACGGGAGCCACAATCGCTCGCACCAGACACTGAATTCGGACGGAGACCTTGCGTGCATCCCATCTATACAAACGAAATGCCGCGGGGGAAGGTGCCACGAAAGTTTGACCGCCCACTCAAGCCCGCACACGTTGACCCGACCCTATTGGGCGTCAATGGATTGCGAGTTCTACGCGCTCTCAGCGAGAACTCTCATTTGATTTCCGGCGTCGTTGACGATTCGGGCGGTCCCGCGCTTCCTTTGCTCCAATCTAGCTTCATCAATGGCATCGGCTCCTCCAAAATCGGCGGCGGCAGGCTGCCGGGCCACCACCCGCCGGCGCTTCGCGCTTGCCCGTTGAAAAGCGATTGTACCAAACGAATTCGGGTCCTGACACTGGCGACCGGTTCGCACCCCAGATCAACGCCCCAGGCCCAAAGTATTCCATCCCCCGTTAGCCCGAACGCCGTTCCATCGAATCCCCACAACGCGACCCAATCGGACCGCGTTCCGATCTCGCTCCCTGCCGCTGACGACGCCGTTAGAGCGTTCCAGCCGGTCATCGTCGTAGTCCAGAGAGTTCCGTCGGATCGTATCTCGCACCTCATCCAATTTTGCCCCGTGTCCACCCGATACATCACCCGCCTGGAAGTTATCCGCCGGCACACCGTCGCCACGCTGGCGTCCGGCTCCGGCAGGCTGGATCCGGCGTACCACAATTCTCCGGCCCGATTTCGCGCCTGTCCGTTGCCGTCAAGACTAATCCAATTGGTCTCCGCGCAGAGCCGCGCTGGCTCGTCTATATTTGTATTGAACCAGGACGAACCGTTCCGGGTGCCCCTGATCGCGCCCCAGGCCCACAACGTTCCGTCGGCTCGCAGACCAATATACGAACTGTCCCGGCAGCAAACCGCCGCCCAATTGCTCCCCATTCCAACTCGGACCGGACGGGTCGCAGTGGGCAACACGCCGTCCCATTCCCAGATCGTTCCGTCTCTCATTAATCCAATCGTCGACTGGCGCCCTGCGCCAATATCCGCCCAATTGGAGCCATCAATGGCTGGTCGGGGCATCATCAAATTCGTCCCATTGCTCAGTCCCAATTCCCAAACCGTGCCGTCGCCCCGAAGCCCCAGGCAACGCGGCCCCTCGGAATCCGCCTTGAGCCAATCGTGGTTTGTGCCCACCTGCTCCGGCATCGCCGCGCGCGCCGTTAGCGGCGCCCCCGTCGCGCCCCAGCGCCACAGCGTTCCGTCCGGCAGGATGAGAAACACACCCCCGCCGCCTCCTAGAATAATACTCAATGGAGCGTTGCTTTGTGTTATTGACACATCGACGGGCGGCCGCGCGTCAGAGTGCCTGGGCCGCGCGTAATGGACGACCCCCAGCGTCACCGCCGCTCCCACGACTGCCACCGCGGCTATTCTCAAGCGCGGGGGAACGATTCGTCCAGCCAGCCCTCCCACCCTGGCAAACGTCCACCTCCACAACGCCCGCCACTCCATCGGCGTGGGCCGTTGGGTGGCCAGCCGGCGAAAGTGCTGCCGCAAAGACCACCACGCCGGCAAACCATAAATCAAATCCACCGCCACGGAAATCCACAGCCACTCCGCAATTTCCGCACGCTCACTCGGCTCCCATGTCATAAGATTCAGCCAGTAAAGCGCCACACCCAACCCGTGGATTGCCCCGACTATGATCCACGGCAGAATTAATATGCGTGACACGGTCATGACCGTGGCTTGCGTCTGGCTTTTCGACCTCAACGCGGCGGACATCGCCACGCAAATCAACGCCGCGATGTCCGTCGGCAGGACCAATAATTCCGCCGTCACTTCCAAAGTCTCGATTTTATGTCTGCCCCTCAGCACCGCAATGAAGACTGATTCTAGGACGATCACCACCACCAGCGGCTTGAAGAACTGCCGGCGCAAGGCCAGCAATTGTCCGCGCAAGATATCCGCCACGGTCAGTGGCGTGGCCAGCAATAATTCAAATGCGCCGGACCGCCGGTCCTCCCCCAGGCGTTGGCCCGCTTCCAGCGTGATCCAGAGTTTGAAGGTGGAATTCAGGAACACCGACGTCGCGACAAATGTCACCACGTCCAGCCAAATGGGCCCATTATCCACCCAGCACCAAATCCACCAGGCCCCGGACAATCCCAAAAACAGCCAGACATGCGCCGGCTTGAGCCGTGCGCGCGCCGCGTGCCAGAAATATGCGTTCCTGTCCAGCGCCTCTTTCCGGAACGCCGCGCGCCGGTCCGCGTTGCCGTAAGTGATCAACCGCCCCAAATCCCGCCAGCGCCACCGCCGCGCCTCCGCCCGCTCCGGCTTGTCGCCCCATGTGCGAGGCACGATCCGGCACGCCAGCACCACAAGGACCCACGCCAGCCCGTCTGTCACCACGATTGACCACCAATAATTATCCGGCCTCGCCGCATACATCGCGTCCGCGCTCATATAGAATGAAAAGATCGGGCACGAATAGAATAGCGGCCAAATATGGCGCGACACGGCGATCCCCAGCCCGATTCCCAAGGCCGTTGGCGCGCACACCAGCGCCAGCCACAGCGAGAAGTTTGCAGCCATCGCCGTGCGGTAGTCCCGGCTGATCGCCGACGCAAAAATGCCGGCCGAGATCGAGAAAAAAAACGTGTTCGTCAGCACCACGATCATGCGCCCGACTTCCCCGCTGGTCATCCCGCCGGTCAACAACGGCACCCCCAGCACCGGAAAAACCGCCAGCAACGCGTACAAGCCCGTCACCGAGGTCGCCGCCAATTTTCCCAGCACCACGTCGTAACCCTTCAAATCCGTCAGGAACAAAAGTCCCAGCGTCCCCTCCCGTTTCTCCTGGCTCAGGCAATCGGCCGTCGAGCGCCGCCCGGCCAGGAGACAAAAAAGCATCGACACCCCGGCCAATCCCCAGAAAAGCACCGTCCCCAGCTTCCTGGCGGGGTTGAGCACACTGGTCACGTAGGCGACAATTCCGATGAGGATCGCCTGGGCGGCCACGCGCACCCGCAGCCAGTAGGTTCCCCGGCGCCGCGAACCCTCCCGCAACTCCCGTCCGACGATCGGCAGAAGTTTCATGCCGGCAATTCCTCCCCTCCCATCAAGTGACGAACTCCAGTTCCTGTTTGTGCGGAATCAACCCATGCTCATGCGCCTGCCCGAGGAACCGCCGGATCGCCTCCCTCCCCTTTTCTCCGTAATCCAACGTCCAATGATTGACATACATCCCCACGAATTGATCCGCCAGTTCGCGCCCCATGTCGCGCGCGTATTGCAACGCGTGCTCCACCGCCTCCGCGCGATGGTCCAGCCCATATTGAATGCTGGCCGCCAGGATTCGCGCGATCTGCGAGCGCGTCCCGGCCGGGAATCGCTTGTGAATCACGTTCCCCCCCAGCGGCAGCGGAAGGCCGTCATTCTCACGCTTCCACCACTCGCCCAAATCCTGGCACACGGCCAAACCCTCCTTTTGATAAGTCAATTGCCCCTCGTGAATGATCAAGCCGGCGTCGGCCTGCCCCAGTCGGATCGCCCGGAAAATCTTGTCGAACGGAACCACGATAAAATCGAGCTGGTTCCCTGGCCGCTGCAGCCACAGTTGCAGCGCCAGAAACGCGCTGGTCATCGTGCCCGGAATCGCGATCTTTCTATTTGACACTTCCCGGCGACTCAGCCGCTCTTTGGCCACAAGCATCGGGCCATAACCGTCCCCCATGCTTGCCCCGCTGGGCAGCAGCGCGTAGCGCGAGCCGATGTAGGCGTAGGCGTGGATGCTGATGGCGGTGATGTCCAGCTCGCCGCGCGTGGCCCGTTCGTTCAGGGTTTGGATGTCCTGCAGGAAATGCGTAAACTTGAAGCCGCCCGTCGGAATCAATTCCTTGGCCAGCCCATAAAACATGAAGGCGTCATCCGGGTCCGGTGAATGTCCAAGCGTCAGGGTTTGCGACATCGCCCCAAAGTACCCCAGCCCCCCGCAAAGTCGAGGCGAACAAAACTCCGCAACGCCTTCGCGTTAGCCTTTGGCCTTCGCCAAAAGCTCCTCCAGCCCGTCCGCCACCCCATGGCCGCAATGGAGCTGGCTGACGTGGCCCTTTTGATTGCGCACAACGGCCTTGACCGCTTCGATTGCGTTGGACGGGGCCGCCAGCCAATGCGCATGCCGCCGCGAGAGCATGGGCAAATCATTCAAATGATCCCCCGCCGCAAACGTCTCGCCGGCCTCGATCCCCAATTGCCGGGCAATTTCCCCCAGCGCCGTCCCCTTGTTGAACGCTTCATGGCTCAGGCGCGCGTAAATGTCATTTCGCACCACAGTCAGATTCGGCACGTCCCGGCAATACGTGTCGAGATATCCGTGAATGGCCTCCGCGTCCGCATTGGATTCCGCGATAAAGCAAAAGGGCGAATAAATGTCCTCGTAAATGGTCGCATTGAATCGCGTCTCAACCCACTTGCGCAGCCGCGGCACATCGCCGCGCACGTGCCGAAACACCTCCGCGTGCGCCTTCCGGCTCGCCCGGTTCCACGCCCCGTCCTCAACGTACTCCGACTCATCGCGCCGGTAGATTTCCCGCTCGACGATCACCACAAAATCCGGCTTGACCGTCAGGCGCGCCCGGCCTGTCGTCTCCAAAAGACTCGACAAATCGCGCCCGGTATTAATCACCCATGTCGCCCCCCCGGCTTGCAGTTTGCCAATGAGATTTTGCAGCTTCACCGGCACCGGCGGATTTTCAAATTCCGCGAACAATGTCCCGTCAAAATCGGTCGATATAAGTTTTATCGCCATGCGCAGTATATAATTCGACTTTCCGTATCCGCCAAATCGTATATGTTGGATTAGCGCCATGCCAAGCCTGCAAGACCAGTTCGACGACGCCATGTTTGAATTCAGCACCGGCAACATTGACGGCGCCATCCAAAGCTTGCAGGCCATCCTGGCGCAGGACCCCGCGTATTTCGATGCCCAACTCTCCCTGGGCGGCGCTTTTTACGCCAGGGGCGATTACCCCGCCGCCATCGCCGAAGGCCACAAAGCGGAAAAAATCAGGCCCCACGACCAACTCGTCCACACTAACCTCTCGCGCGCCTACATGAAAGCTGGCGACAAAACAACCGCCGAACATCATGGCTTGCAGGCGCGCATCGCCTCCTGGCGGGGCAACATGACCCCCGCGCCCGCCACTGACTCCGCTCTGCAGATGGCAAAACCCAAGCCGCCACCGGAAAAATTCCCCGACATGCCCTGGAAAAAAAGCAAACCATGAAATCCGCTTACGAACTCGCCATGGAGCGATTGAGCAAATCCGCTCCTACCGTCAAACTCACCAGCGAACAAAAAACACAACTCGCCGACCTGGACTCCAGGTACGCCGCCAAAATCGCCGAGCGCGAAATCTTTCTCAAAGACGAGCGCACCGCCGCCGCCGCCAAGGGAGATTTCGAGGCCGTCGCGCAATTGGAGAAACAACTGGTCAGCACCCGCAAGTCCCTTCACGCCGAGTTGGAGGAAAAGAAGGAGAAAGTCCGCCAGGGCGCGTAAAACTTCCCCTCCCCGCGCCCGTCTCGATTCACTCAGATTAAGGGCGAAGGACCGTCCAGGCTCAGCTCCATGTAGATCACATCGAGCCACCGGCCGAACTTGAAACCCACCTCCTTGAAATGACCGACCTTCTCAAAGTGAAACTTCGCGTGCAGCGCCACGCTGCCGGTTTGCTCGCTGTCAATACCAGCGATGATCGCGTGATGGCCGAGACTCCGGGCGCGAACAATCAGTTCTTGCAGCAGAATCGATCCGATGCCCCGCCGGTGGTGTTGGTGATGGACATAAATAGAATTCTCGACCGTGTGTCTGTAAGCGCAACGCGCGTTATAAGTCGAAAGCGATCCCCATCCGGCCACCTGACCGCCCGCTTCAGCAACGATCACCGGATGTTGGGCGCCATGCCCGCCAAACCATTGCCGCCGACGCTCCAGCGGCTCTGGTTCTTCCTGATACGTGCAACTTGAATGCAGCACGAAATGATTGTAAATGTCGTTAATCGCGACAAGGTCCGCTTCGGTCGCCG
The DNA here is from genome assembly GCA_035511075.1 of Vulcanimicrobiaceae bacterium. Taxonomy (GTDB): domain Bacteria; phylum Verrucomicrobiota; class Verrucomicrobiia; order Limisphaerales; family Palsa-1400; genus DATAUD01. The sequence continues at coordinate 29,479 of DATKFW010000150.1, read as the reverse complement.
GACGAATGCCATAGGAACTCTTCATATTCCCCATGAATTACCGCCTCCGGCGCGGACTGTGTCAAGCAACATCCTGATGCGACGGACGAGGCACAAAAGAGGGTTGCGTCGGAGCGGCAATTGTGGTTATTTACAACGGAAAGGTAGAATACCATGAAAAAACTTTTGATACTTGCTTTTGCGTTGGTTTTCGCCGCCAGCGTTTACGCGGCTGAATTTCCGACCATTACCATTGGCGACCTCAAGTCGTCCATGTCATCGCAGAAAATCGTTCTCCTGGACGCCAATGGCACGGACTCTTGGCAGGCGGGACATATCCCTGGCGCCATAGATTTCACCGCCAACAGGGACCATCTGGCCAGCCTTTTGCCGTCGGATAAAAACGTCTTGATTGTGGCCTATTGCGCCAATCCGAGTTGCCCGGCCTATCGCGCCGCCGCCGTCGCCGCCCAACAACTCGGCTATAAGAATATCAAACACCTCACCGCGGGCATCATGGGTTGGAAGGACGCCGGCGAGAAAACTGAAAAGGGAAGTTAAACAAACTTTTTCCATCGCAAGCCGACACCCTCAACTGTCGGCTTTTTTGCTTTTGAACACCGGGATTATTCCCCGGCATTTCCGCCGTGGCTCCTTTTCTCCCATTGGCGCGGAGTCCGCGGCGGGAGCGCGGCATCCACTTTCGCGTAATACGTTTCTTCCCCGAAGCGGGCGTCCACAGCCTGTTGCAGTTCAGGCGCCGGTTCGACGAAATATTTGTCATGGGCCTCGATGAAGACGATCTCGCCCGCGGGCCATTTCAGGCAAAGAAACAAAGGGCACTTGCCCGGATGACTGCTGGCCAGGTCCCGGGCGGCCGCCAAATCCCCGGCTTTCAAATGCGCCATTTGGAGGCGCAGATGGACCTGTTTCGTGTACGAGTGGGGCGCCTCTTCGAGCGGAATTATTTGTTGTGGGAAAATCTTCGGTTTGTCCTCGGACAAATTGACTTCGCCGGTGACGAGCAATGCCTTTTTCGGAATCAGCAGGTTCCCGAATTTTTCGTAGTTCTCGTTAAGGCAAAGGATTTGCACCGATCCTTTCAAATCCTCCAGCGTGACTGTCGCGTACGGTTTGTTGGTCTTCTTGGAAACTCCCTTTTGCACCTCTACTACCAATCCGCCGATCCGAGTCATCTCGCGATTGGCCAGTTGCGATAGCTGGCTGGTGTCATGCGTCGTGTACTTTTCCAGAATCGGCGCGTACGGCGTCAGCGGATGACCCGTGACATAGAAACCCAACAACTCCTTTTCGTGCGCAAGCAATTCGTGCTGCGGCCATTCGGGCAATTGCTTTTCAGGCTCCGGCTTGGTTTCGGCGCGCTCCTCCAACTTCCCAAAAAGCGTATCCTGGCCGCGTTGCCGGTCCTGGAGGATGCCGGCGGCCCGTGTCACCACCCGGTCGATTTTCCCGAACATCGTCGCTCGGGTTTCGCCAAAACAATCGCACGCGCCCGACTTGACCAGCGCTTCCAGCACCTTGCGGCTGACGGCCCTCCCATCAACCCGCTCGCACAATTCGGCCAGCGACCCAAATTTCCCCGCCTGCCGCGCCGCCAGCAGCGTTTCGACGGCCACCTGCCCGACCCCTTTGATCGCCGCCAGGCCAAAACGAATGGCGCCGCCCTTTTCCCCGGCCGAATTTCCGCTGGGAGTGAAAAAGACGCCGCTTTCGTTGACATCGGGCGGGAGGACCTCGATGCCGAAGGCCCGCGCCTCACCGATCAAAATCCCCAGCTTGCCGATGTCGCTCAGATCGTTGGTCATCATCGCGCTGAGAAATTCAACCGGATAATTGGCCTTCAGATAGGCCGTTTGATAGGCGACCATCGCGTAGGCCGCGGCGTGGGATTTGTTGAATCCGTACCCGGCGAATTTTTCGAGCAAATCAAAAATCTGGTTCGCCTTCGGGGCGGCAATATTATTGACACGCGCGCAACCCTTGACAAAGCTCTCGCGCTGTTTGGCCATTTCCTCGACTTTCTTTTTGCCCATGGCGCGCCGGAGGACATCGGCGGCGCCGAGAGTATAGCCGGCCAGGACCTGCGCCGCCTGCATGACCTGTTCCTGGTAAATGAGTACGCCGTAAGTCTCCTTGCTCAACGGCTCCAGCAGCGGATGCTCGTATTCGATTTTAACTTCCCCGTGACGCCGGCGGATGAAATCGGGGATGAGGTCCATCGGGCCGGGGCGATAGAGCGCCACCAGCGCCGTGATGTGTTCGATGGAACTGATCTGAAACTTGCGGCACAAATCCCGCATCCCGCCGGATTCCAACTGGAAAATCCCGATCGTGTTGGCCTTGTTGAGCAGGTCGTAGGCGCCGGCGTCGTCCAGCGGCAGGTTCTCGATTGGAATGTCGATTCCCCGGCCCTGTTTCACCAATTCGCACGTGTTGCGGATGACGGTCAAAGTCTTGAGCCCGAGAAAATCCATCTTGAGCAAGCCCAGGTCGCCGACCGGGTCCATCGCGTACTGCGTGACAATCGCGCCGTCCTCGTCCTTCTTGAGCGGCAGCAGATTGACCAGGGGCTGGTCGCCGATGACCACGCCCGCGGCGTGGACGGATGCGTTGCGCGTCAAATCCTCCAGAACAAAGGCGGTATCGATCAGTTCGCGCGTGGTTTCCTCCTGTTCGTAGGCCTGTTTGAAATCCGGCGACTGATCGAGCGCCTTTTTGAGCGTCATCTTCAGCTCGTTCGGAATCATTTTGGCCAGCCGGTCGCATTCTCCGTAACTCAAACCCATGACCCGGCCCACGTCGCGCACGACGGATTTGGCGCCCATCGTGCCGAACGTGATGATTTGCGCCACCGAATCGCGTCCATACCTCTGGCGCACATATTCGATGACATCGCCGCGGCGGTCGTCGGCAAAATCAATGTCAATATCGGGCGGGTTGACCCGTTCGGGATTGAGAAACCGCTCGAAAAGCAGCCCGTAACGAATCGGGTCCACGTTGGATATTTCCAGCAGGTATGTGACCAGCGAACCGGCGGCCGATCCCCGCGCCACGCACGAAACGCCCTTGCTCCGGCCATAACGCACAAAGTCGCCGACAATGAGAAAGTAACTGATGAATCCGGTCTTCTCGATCACCTTCAATTCGGTTTCCAGCCGGTCCATGACCGTTTTAAGGCCGGATTGGCCGCCCAGCCCCCCGTTGGGCAGTTTGGCCGGGTCATCGATTCCGTCAACAATAAATCTGGCGCCTTCCACGCGGGCGCGAATCGTGTAACGCCTCGCCAGCCCCTCCGCCGCCAATTTTCGCAGGTAACTCTCGCGCGTTTCGTTTGTCGGCGGGTGAAAGAGCGGGTAATGGTAGTTGCCGAACTCGATTTCCAGATTGCATTTTTCGGCCACTTCTAGAGTATTTAGGACGGCTTCGGACACTTCTTTGAATCGCTCCTTCATCTCCTCAGCCGACCGCAAATAAAACTGCTCCGGCTGATAGTGCATCCGCTTGTTATCGCTCAACAGCGATTGTGTGCCGATGCAAATGAGGCAGTCGTGAGCGTGCGAATGTTCTTTTTCCACATAATGGACATCATTAGTCGCCACAAGCTTGAGTCCGAATTCCGCCCCCCACGCGATGAGATATCGATTGACCTTGGCCTGCTCCGCGATGCCGTGATTTTGGAGTTCCAGGTAAAAATTATCCGGCCCGAGCGTCTGTTTGAACCAGTCAATGGTCTGGCGCGCCTTGTCCAACTGATCCTTGAGAATGAGTTCAGGAATTTCGGCCGCAAGGCACCCGGACAGGGCTATCAAGCCGTCCTTGTGCGCCGCCAGCAATTCCTTGTCGATGCGCGGCTTGTAATAATAGCCGTCCAGTTGCGCGGAGGTGGCCAGACGGACCAGGTTCCTGTAGCCGGTTTCATCCTTGGCCAGAAGTCCAAGGTGATGATAAGCGTCCCGTCCGCCAGTGGCGGCCTTTTTCTCCAGGCGGCTGCCTGGGGCCACATAAACTTCGCAGCCGATGATTGGTTTGATTCCCTTGTTGCGCGCCGCCTTGTAAAAATCAATTGCCCCGTAGAGAACGCCATGGTCGGTGATGGCCAGGGCGGGGAACTTCAAGTCATGCGCCCTTTCCATCAAGCGGTCGAGCCCGCAAGCCCCGTCGAGCAGCGAATACTCCGTGTGCAGATGCAGGTGAACAAACTCGGCGTGCGCCATAAACCCAATTTAACGCCGGGCAAAGGCACTGGGCAAGCGAAGTCATCCCGCGAGATTCCTTGTTTACATACTGCCCTTCGGGGTAGCATTCCTCAAAATGTAATGAGAGACAAAACCGTCATCCTGGGGGTCACCGGCTCGATTGCCGCGCATCTGGCGGTTGATTTGGCCAGTTTGCTGGTCAAAGACGGTTGTGCTGTCCACGTCGTGATGACCGCGGACGCCCAGAAGTTCGTCACGCCGCTTCCATTCAAGACACTCTCGCGTAATCCGGTCGTTACCGACCTCTATGACGTCGAGGAAGGATGGAAACCTGCCCACATCGATTTGGCCGATACAGCGGATTTATTGCTCATCGCCCCGGCGACAGCCAATACGCTGGCCCGTCTCGCCCACGGATTGGCGGACGACGCCCTGAGTTGCATCGCCTTGGCGCTCAATAGCCAGGCCGCCGTCCTCATTGCACCCGCGATGAACGGCAAAATGTGGCTTCATCCGGCCACACAGGCCAACGTGTCCATCCTCAAAAATCGCGGCGCGGAATTCATCGGCCCGGAAAAGGGCCTGCTCTCGTGCGGCTACGAGGGTATCGGACGGTTGTGGCCCGTGGAAAAAATCGCGCGAAGGGCTGCCGCGCTCCTCCGGTGAACTACGAGACCACAATAGAACGCTCCGCCGGGGGCCCGATTCAAAAACTCACGCGCCTTCTTGCCGCGCCGATTATTGAACCGAGCCAGCGGGCGGCGCGGATTCAAGCGGTCGAGCGGGACATTGTGCTGCCGTTGCGGTTCCTGATCGTCGCCATCCTGGGTTACTATTTCTTTTTTTCCCAGTGGTTTGACACGCCGGGCGCCGCCACCGCATCGGACTGGGGTTTGCACAACGCCAGTGCGCTCAAGGCCGGGTTTATCGCCTACGCCTCTCTCAACGCCGCCATGGCCGTCGCGCTAATCTGGGCGCGGCACCTCTCGCTGGCGAAGATACAGTGGATGGTCTTTCTCCTAGGCGTGATGGACGGAGCGATGATGGGGACCCTGACGTTCCTGACCAACCCGAGCGGGTTCGACAGCAATCTTTATTGGGTTTTCCCCGCCTTGATCGTGCATAACGCGATCTCCATCCCCGTCGCTTTTCCGCAGCTCCTGCTGAATTTTCTCGTCAGCGGCGCTTTCCTGGTGGGTGGAATTCTTGACCACAGGATCAATATCAGGCCGCCCTCAATGGACGTCGAGGGCCAGGTGCATGAAAACCCCGTCGAACGGATGATCGTCCTGATCGCCTGGGCGTTGTGTTGCTACGGCATCCAGGTGCTCTTTGAAAAGCAAAAGCTCGCTGAAGCAGAAGCCACCGAATTCGCCGTCCGCCAGGAGCGGCTGCGAACCGCCGGGCGATTGGCCGCCGAGATCGCCCATCAGATTAAGAATCCGCTGGGCATCATCACCAACGCCGCCTTTTGCCTCCAGCGCACCGTCGGCGAGGGAGAGGCCGCCGTTGATGAACAAATCCAGATCATCCGCGAGGAGGTCAACCGGGCCGACCAAATCATCACCGAATTGATGGGCTACGCTCAGTTGGCGGAGGGGCAGGTGGAACGGCTGGTGGTGACCGAGGAGCTGGACAATGCGGTACAAGAGGTTTTTCCTCCTGCGGCCAAATATCCCGTGAAAATTCACAAGAACTACGAGGCTGCCCTTCCCGCCTTGTTGATGCAGAAGCGCCACCTGGGCGGCGTCCTGGTCAACCTTTTGCAAAACGCCCGCGAAGCCATGAACGGTCGCGGTGAAATTGAGATTTCGACCAAATACGGGGAAAACGATTCCATCCGCATTCTTATCGCGGACAATGGCCCCGGGATAGCCCCCGACAAAATCGACAAGATCTTTGAAGCCTATTTTACCACCCGCGAGAAGGGCACCGGCCTGGGCCTGGCCATTGTCAAACATAATACGGAAATGTACGGCGGCACGGTCAAGGTGCAATCTGAGCTTGGAAAAGGGACTCAGTTTGCGTTAGAGTTTCCTGCAAGAATCTTAATGAGGTTATCCAAATGAATTGGCCCCTTCCTCCCGTGCTCGTCGTCGATGACGAGAAGAACATGCGCCTGTCGCTCAAATCGATCCTGGCGGGCGAGGGTTACGAGTTCCGCCTGGTCGAATCGGCTGAAGACGCGTTGAGCGCTCTGGAGAAGGACGAGTTCCTGATGGTCATCACCGACGCCCGCCTGGGCAGCGGCATGAGCGGATACCAGTTTCTGGCCACGGCCTGCAAGCGCTGGCCCAACACCCCATTTTTGATGATCACCGCTTATGCCACGCCCAAGCTTGCGGTCGAAGCGATCAAAGCGGGCGCCATCGATTACCTGGCCAAGCCGTTCGCCCCCGAAGAATTACTCCACGCGGTATCCCGTTGCGCCCAGACTCACCGGTTGCTGCGGGACAACGCTGCGTTGCGCGCCAGGGTCGCCGAACCGTATCAACTGGACCAGATCATCGGCGAATCGCCAAAAATGAACGAATTGCGCCAGTTGATTCGGAGCGTTGCGCCTACGGACGCGACGGTGCTGATCCTGGGGGAAAGCGGGACGGGCAAAGAATTGATCGCCGGGGCTTTGCACAGCCTGAGCAACCGGCGCCAAAACAACTACATTCGCATCAATTGCGCCGCCATTCCCGAAAACCTCCTGGAAAGCGAACTCTTTGGACACGAACGGGGGGCCTTCACCGGAGCCGTCCGGCAAAAACTCGGACGCGTTGAAGAGGCCCATACCGGCACCATTTTCCTGGACGAAATAGGAGACATGAGCCGTCCGTTGCAGGCCAAGCTGCTCCGGTTTTTGGAAGACGGCACTTTTACACGTGTGGGCGGCAATGATGAACTGCGCGTCGATGTCCGCCTTATCGCCGCCACCAACCGCGACATCATCGAAGCGATCGGCCAGCACAATTTTCGCGAGGACCTGTTTCACCGTTTGAACGTCGTTCAATTCCGCCCCTCGCCATTGCGCGAGCGCGGCAACGATGTCATGCTGCTGGCGGACAGTTTCCTCCAGCATTTCAACGCAACGATGAACAAGCACGTCCGCGGCTTTGCCGCTGCGACCCGCCAGAAACTGCTCTCCTACCATTGGCCCGGCAACGTGCGCGAATTGCGCAATGCCATCGAGCGCGCGGTCATTTTGGAGAATTCCCAGGAAATCCAGCCGGGCAGCCTGCCGGACTTCCAATTGGAGGGTCGTTTGCGCAAGAGCGACTCGATCATGATCACCGGCAACGAGTCCCTGGATGAATTGATGTCCGATTTCGAGCGCCAAGTAATCAACACCGCCCTGGAACAAAGCCGCTACAATATGTCCAAGACGGCCGAGCAACTCAAAATAAGCCGCCACGCCCTGCGCTACCGGATGCAACGCCTCAATATTTCCCTGGGCCCGGACGAAGAAGGGCCGCCGCCCCCAGCCAGGGAATCCTAGCGGTCTTTGAAGACTAATATTATGATTGCGTTCAAGATGAAGTGGCTTCTTTGCCCGACCGCAATCCCCCGGCTGGTCAATTGACGCAACGGACCGACGCGCAGCGGCCCGGCCGCAACACTTCCATGACCCAGCAAAGCCGAACGATTACACGCAAAAGCGCGTCTAATTTAGCCCTGGCTTTCGTTCTCCTGCCCAAGCCCAAACGTGACGCGATGTCAGCCCTCTACGCCTTTTGCCGCGAGGTGGACGACGTGGCCGATGAGGAAATCACTCCGCTTGAAACGCGCCGCGCCGAATTGGCCGCCTGGCGCGAGGATGTGCGCCTCGCGTGCGAGGGAGGCGCTCCGAAATTCACCGTCAATCGCGAGTTGCAGCCGGTCATCGCCCAGTACGGCCTGCCCTACTCTTATTTTGATGAATTGCTGCAAGGCGTGGAAATGGACCTGGACATCAATCGTTACAACACCTACGGGGAACTTGAGCTCTATTGCTATCGTGTCGCCTCGGTCGTTGGTTTGTTGAGCATCGAAATCTTCGGCTACCAGAGTCAGGAGTGCCGTCCGTACGCGATTGCCCTGGGCAAGGCGCTCCAACTGACCAACATCCTGCGCGACGTTCGCGGTGACGCCGAGCGAGGCCGCATTTACTTGCCAATATCGGAAATGGAACGGCACAACGTGAGCCCGGACGAAATCCTGCGGCTGGAATACTCCGGGCGTTACGAGCGGTTGGCGGCCAGCGTGGCCAGTCAAGCCAGGAAGTTTTACGCCGAAGCAAGCCGCACATTGCCGGCGGTGGACCGGCGCTCGATGATCGCCGCCGAGCTGATGGGTTCGGTTTATTGGCGTCTGTTGCAGGAAATGGAGCGACGTCAGTTTGACGTGTTCAACGGGCGCCCCGTCCGATTGAGCCGCGGCCAAAAACTGGTCCTAATATGGCGCGCGTGGCGCCGGCTGGCCATGGGTGCCGGTACGCCGAATTACGCGACCCTGTCATGAGCGCGAAAATCGGACGCAATGACCGTTGCCACTGCGGAAGCGGCAGGAAATACAAACACTGTCACCTCCCTTCGGATGCCGCGGCCCGCCGTCAGACCCCGGCAATGAAGTCTGAACAAACTAGTCCTCCTCCGACCCTCGCCGAAAACCTGGAACAGACCGAACGCGTTTTGCAGGAGTTGCAAAACAAAGGAGACAAAAAACAACAGGAGAAAATCGGACGGCTCCTGGCGCGGACGGCGCCGCTGAAAGCGTATCTGAGTCGGAATCTGGAAATCGAGGCCGCTTCGCAGGCGCTGGAGCCGCATCGGCAGGAATTCGACAATTTCGTCAACGACAACCCCGCGTACCAGGACCGGATTGAGCTGCTTTTTGCCGAAGATCGCTTCGCGCCCTTGCGTTTCTCACCCCGGGATCTCCAGCGCGCGTTCGACCATGCGGGATCTCCCCTGGCGGTCCCGAAGGATAATTTAGCGGAGCACTTGCGCAAACTCATCCTGTATTTGGCTGACAAGGAATACCGCACTTCCGCGGCGATAAACCTTCTGATATCTTTGCCGGACTACGTGTCGGCGGCAAGGTACATGGACGGATGCCTGATCCTGAGTTGCGCCCGCATGACGACAGAAGAGCCAAAGAGCGCCAATCCCTTCCTATGGCAGATGTTTGTGCATGGTTATAAGGCGTGGGCGGCAAACAAACAGGCATGCCTCGGCATCTGACCTGGCGCGCCTTTATTGCAGTTGCAAGCGGTGGAACGCTCGGCATCAGGTTCGATTGACGGGCGCGGCGGCGCTCAAGTTACCGACGCCGTCGACGTGACTTCTCCCCTTCACTTCAGCAACGCGACAAAGCCCGCTTATTCGAAATGCCTATCGCCCGTCAAAGCCTCGCTAATTCCCTCGTCCGCCATGCAAATAAAGGAGAGGCAGTCGGTCAAGGACCAACTCTTATCGAGATGTCGCCCAAAAAAGTCGACGCCACAGGCGTCTGTCGGCGGGGACGATCTTAACGCGCGGATGGTTGATCAAGAAGCGGTAAAATGACACGAAATCCCCCGATCACTCGGATGGCAGTACGCGTCCCCAAATTCTGTCAGCACCCACTCGGTGGTGACAAGCCGTGTGCCTTGATCCTGGGCCGCTTCAACGGCTTGCACGTGTTTTTCCTCGGTTGAATCGAGCAACGCGAGAAAATAAAACGTGTCCGCGAACCCTACTCTCATTTCTTCGGTTCGCCCCGGACGTAGTGGCCATGGTTCAGAGCATAATCCGCCGACAGGTGGGGCCGCGGTTTTGACAGTTTTCGGATTGCCACCACAAGCGGATCGTCCCCAGCGGCCGGGTCGATCGTCTCAACCTTTACTGTCGCCCCTTCCGGAAGTCTTATCCCCGGCGGAAGCACAACGGAACCGTCAACGATTTTCCCGATAACACTCATGTGTACAGCCTGCTTCAAGTCGGACTTGGAGTCAAGCAGAGTAACGATCCGGCAGTGGTACGGTTGAAAACAGTAACATTCTGCGCTAACGCGTCCACCCGGCCATCCACACGTTAGATACCATATCAGCCGTCCATTGGCTGCGGGGGGAGATCGGACCTTCCGCATCCAGGCGTTCCTTCTCCATATGCGCCGGGTCCTGATCAGGAGAACGAAAATAAGCGCAACCCGTAATCATCAGAGATAATCCAGCGGCGCAAATCACTGCTTTCGTCATACCCTTCATAGAAAGCGCATTGGACGGCTCAACCTAACTTGTTGCTGCGTGAATATCAACCCAGCAGCCCATAAATTTCCTTCAAAGTCCAGACGTGATCTAGAATCCCCGCTTCGACAGCTGGTGTTACCCGTAAAGTCTGTTGAATGCGGGAATAATTGCAAAATATAAAATGGGGCGCGACCGCCGCCTCGTGGTTTTCAACTTTACTTGGAAAAGCATTTGTCAGCCGGGTAAGCCGACGCATCCTTGCTTGATTGTTTAGGTACGGCGCGACATTACGCCGTTTTCGTGGATTTCAAGCCTGATTTCAACTTCCATCCATCAAACTGTACCACTACCAGCGATCCATTCAGCGACTGCGTCCATTTTTGGCTGGGCAACAGTTCGATGTATTGACCCCTCAGCCGCGAAGCTCCGGGGCGCCGGGATTTACCTCGGGGCCAAAATATCGCAGGACCACCAGCGGCTCGACATCGCTGGTGTTCTCGAAAACAACACCGGCCCGCGCCGCGCTTTCCGTGCAAAACACCTCGTCGTCCGTCAACTCGTGGAAGCGGATGAGTTTGGGGCAATCGAGCTTCAGCCGGTTCATCCGCCCGCTGCCCTGCACGATGATCAAACCGTAGGCCCCGTTGTCCTTGACGGCACATTTTGCCCCCGGTTCCAGCGTCAATTCCTTGGCCGTAAAGAGTTGTTCGCCTTCCACTTTGCCGTACACGATCCACCGATCCATGCAGCCGTCCCCGCACGCGCCTTTGACCGGTACCGGTTCCAGGTAATGGTTGTCCTTGAAATGATCGTCGGTGTTGCCTTTCCAATCGAGCTGGTCCACCAGGTAATCCAGATCGCGATGATATTTTTTGGGCACGTCCTTGACCAGGAGCGACCACGGCACTTCCCGCCCCTCGACCAACGATTGATACATCCCAAAAACGTCGCTGCCCCATTGCGGCTCGTACGTGCAAAGAGAACCGGGAGCGTGTAAAATACACGGCGGAATGAGCCAGCCGGTGCCGGGCTTCAGGCGATACGCGCGGCTCAGGTCCAGAATCCCATTGTCGCCCCTGTTCCAGTTCTCCAGGCAGCGGCGGACGTCCGCCTTGGCCGTCCCCGGTTCCAGGCCCATGAACGTATAGGGAAAGTTGTTGCCGACGTTGTTGTGCTGCGGCGGAAAATAGTAGGACTCCGGCTTGCCCTCCAACCCGAGAAGGGCCGCCTGCTTGAAATTCTGGTGCATGTGATGCGGGATCGGCCCCATGTTGTCGAAGAATTTGGAATACACCGGCCATCGCTTGTATTTGCGCCAGATTCTGTCTCCGATCAGCGCCCCTCCGCACTCCTCGACGGCTTGCTTCAAGGTAAATCGCTGCCCGCCCGCCACCACGTAGCTTAGCCCCTCGTCCGGCGTGCGATTCTCGTTGGCCGCGGGCGTCGTCGAGGAAAACCAGCGCTCATCGATGCCGCCGCGATTGAGTCCGAAGGCGTAAAGATCGTCGGGATGGAGTTTGAGACGCTTGCCGGGGTGGAGAAAAGATCGCGGCACCCAGCAGGGCGCAAGCCGAAGCAATCCGCCGCTCTCCGCCAGCGCGCCTTCGACGAGTGATGCCACATTGCGTTTGAGGGTCTTTAGAGACGTTACGGTGTTCATGATCCGGATGAAGTAACGGTTTTCTTGGCGGGTGTAAAGCCCGGCGCTCTCGCGTTCGCGGCTTCGGATCATTTCGCTGTCGGCAGTCGTTCTGTCCAGGGACTCGGGCCGCCATGCCCCGCGGACCGGCGCGCAGTTTTTCCATTTGCCTTTCCGGGCCGTTCCGCAAAGATGCCGCTCATGAGCAATGCCTCCAAATTCGCGGCGTACCCGAGGTTGAATCCCCTGGGCATCGCCAGGAAAATTTACGCGGCCGATCTGGTCGACCAGACGTTTCTGGCCTACAACGGCGGACGTCTGCGCGAAGCCGCAAAACTGTTGACAGAAAAAATGCTGCCTCGTGACGGCTTGATCGGCATGAGCCTGACGGGCGCGCTGACGCCGGCCGGCTTGGGCAAATCCTGCCTGATCCCGCTCCTGCGCGCCGGATTTGTCGATTGGATCGTATCCACCGGGGCCAACCTTTATCACGACCTCCATTACGGGTTGGACATGGCGCTTTACCAGGGCTCTCCGTTCCTGGACGACGTCGAGTTGCATCGCGGCGGGGTCATCCGCATTTACGACATTCTATTTGACTACAATGTCCTGCTGGACACCGACGCTTTTGTCCGCGAGGTCATCCAGGGGGCCGAATTTCAACGCACAATGGGCACGGACGAATTTCACCACAGGCTCGGCCGGTACGTTTCCCAGCGCGAAAGAAAATTGAAAGTGCGCGGCAGTTCAGTCCTGGCGGCGGCCTACGAATGCGGCGTGCCGGTCTTCACCAGCAGCCCGGGTGACAGTTCCATTGGCATGAACGTCGCGGCCATGGCCATGCGCGATTCCAGGCTGCTCTTCGACGTCAACCGCGATGTCAATCAAACTGCCGCCATCGTCTACGAGGCCAAATCGGCCGGGCGCAAGTCCTCCGTGTTCATACTGGGAGGCGGGTCGCCGAAAAATTTCATGTTGCAGACCGAACCCCAAATCCAGGAAGTCATGGGCATTGCGGAAAAGGGGCACGATTATTTCCTTCAATGCACCGACGCGCGTCCCGACACCGGCGGCTTGAGCGGGGCCACCCCCGCCGAGGCTGTCAGTTGGGGCAAGGTGGACCCGGACAGCCTGCCTGATTGCGTCGTCGCCTACGTGGATTCGACGATTGCATTGCCGTTGCTAACCGCTTACGCCCTCAATCGCCATGCCCCGAGGAAGCTCAAACGGCTGTATGACCGGCGCGAATCCACTTACGAGAATGTCAAGTCTATTTACCTGCGAATCGGCACCGTCAGCAAGGTCAAAACCAGCCGCAAACGCGCCAAGCGCCAGGCATCCCACCACTAAGCGTCCGTGATGGAATCGCCCGTTTTCCATCGTTTTTGCCGTCCATGTCGCCGTGTCAACCTGACCGGCGCAGCCTCTGCCGATAGGGAATCGTCCATGAAATCCGGAGCGTTCTGCCACATCGCCGTCATTTTTGAGTTGAAAACGACGGACGCCGGAAGTATTCAGGTTGGAATGCTCGCCGACAGCACTGTCACCCAGCCAGGGACTCCCGTCGATGCTGCCAAAGAGCGCATCCAACAGGGGCCAGTCCCGGACTGGGTCGTGCCATGTTCCTTCCCGGCTGATTTCACGGCAAAACCGCCGGGACAGATTACGTATCTGCTGTGGGCAAGGCAATTGCACGCCGAGAAGCGCCAGGAATATACCCACGTGGCCATGCGACTGGAAACCATCCAGGCGATCCAACGCCAGTCCGAATGGCGAATCGACTTCGATCCGCGCCGCCAACGGGTCACGGTGCATTGGATCAGGATTCACCGTGGCGAAGAGCAATTCGACCAGACGCGACTCGATAACCTTCGCGCCGCGCCGGGCGGAAGCGACGGCCGCCAGACGTTGCTTCTGTTGCTGGAGGATGTCCGGGCTGGAGACATTCTGGAGTGGTGTTACACGGTTGAAGACCGTCCCATTCTGATGGCCGGCCAATGCGCCTCTTTTTTCGCCCTGCCCGAAGGAGCGCCTCTGGGAAAGCTCTTCGTTTCCCTTCGGTTCAACGGCTCGCGCATGATGAAATGGAAGTCGTCCGCGAAGGATTTGGCGCCGGTGGAAGCGCAGGGGAAAAGCGAAGTCCACTGGGTTTGGGCGCGTGAAAATATTCCCGGATTGCTCCGTGAAGAAAACACTCCCGAATGGCACGTGACGCGTCCCTGGATCCAGGTTTCGGATTGCCCCGACTGGGGGACGGTGGCCGCCGAGTTCGCCACGGCTTGGAACGATTCCCAGGAAGGCGCCGCCGCTAACGCCGTCCCAGAGGAACCGCCGGCGCAGAGTGGCATTTTGGAGCAGGCCGAAAAGGCGATCCATTTGGTGCAGGACGAATACCGCTGTTTGGGCCAGGACAGTCAACTGGACGGAGAACCCCCGGCCCCCCCGGAAATCGTGACCCGCCGCCGGTTCGGGAGCAGCAAAGACCTCTCCTTTCTCCTGGTTCAGTCCCTGCGAGGACTGGGGATTGACGCCCGGCTGATTCTTGTCAATACTACGCTGCGCGGGTCCCTCCGTGATTTGCTTCCGGACCCGGCCCTCTTCGATCATGTCCTTGTAGAATTGCAGGTGGGCCCGGACCGGCGTTGGATCGATGCCACCGTCAAAGGACAGGGCGGCGGGCTCTTAAATCGGGTGGTTCGGGACTTTGGCGTTGGCCTTCCTGTTTCCCGGGGTTCGCCAGGTTTGGTCACGGCGCCCGCTCCGTCGGTTGCCGCCAGCGCCTATGAAATTAAGGAATCCATTCTGCTGGATACTACTGGCTCGCCATCCTTGCTGGGCATTGTCGTGAGCGCGCGCGGCAGCCACGCCGAGTATTTCCGCGGGGATTTTGAAAGCCTGGGTGCTGAGGCGGTTTCCCGGCGCCGCCTGCAAATGTGCATCGATCGATTTGGCGCCGGCACAAGGGTCGGACCTCTGGAGTACAGGGACGATCGCAAAGCCAACGAGTTCTTTTTGGCCGAGATTTTCGAGATCAAGGATTTCCTGCAGGCCGATGCGAAATCGGGCTGGTTTAAAATCGAATTGGGGGACGACGTGATGTCCGGCCTCCTGAAGCTGCCGGAATCAACTTCGCGCCGCGCGCCTTTTGCGCTCCCGTACCCATGCGACGCCACCCACACATTCGAGGTCTATTGCATGGCTCTGGTGCCGGGAGTTGTGCCGGACAGGACGATTGACAATCCCTGGTTCCAATTCACCTGGACGCGCAAAATGATGGCCGGAAATTGGGCTGTCCAATCGAGCCTCTGGACTCTAATCGACGCAGTTCCAGCCGGGCGAATCGAGGAGTATCGGGACTCGGTGCAGGAAATCCGGGCCCAATCGGCATTGTCCCTGTTGGTGCCCGCGGGGTTGGAACGGCCCCATCAAAGAAGTGATTTTGGGACATTGCCGCCCTGCTGGGAAAGCACCGGCGCGGCGAGAAGAACCCCAGTCACACCCGCCGTTGATTTAACGGAGGAATCCACCGGCAACATCGCGGCCTCCGAGGCTCCGTCCGAAGAATCCGGGAACGTTCGATTAAAACGGAGGAAACGCCATCGACGCCGCCGGCACGCGAAAAAATCGACGTTGATTTGGGGAGCTTGCCTGGCCGGCGTGCTGCTGGTTCTTCTCATTCTTTTTATACTTGAACTTGCCAAGGGCGCGGAACGTGCCCTTCCCCCGCCGGCGGACCAACCCTCGGTGGTTCCCACGGCCCAGTGACGGTTAATTCGGAGCGTGCGTTTCCTCGCGCCCTCTGGACGAACCGTTTTGCGGGAACCTCCGCTTCGCTCCCCATGGCAATGTCCTGCGCTCCAGCATCGCAACAAATATTCTTGACTCTCGTTGCCTGTTGGGCGCCGTCCGCATGAACCGATATAAGGATGGTGGCCGTTTCCACCTTGCCCTCGCAACGTTTCGCCACGTATTCAGGAGATCCCATTCCCAGCGGTGCGCCGACGATCGCGCCAAGGACCGCTCCCAGCGCAACTCCCGCCAATGCCGCCGCCGGCCCGATCGCGGCTAACTGCCCCGCTATGCCGCCAATGACCCCCAACGCGCCGGCGCCCATCAGGGCGCATGCCGGCGCTCTTGCGCGACGCTCGCGACCGCAACCCCGGCTCTCCTCTTTGTCCGGGAACAGCACCGAGATGTCGTTGTCGGCAAGACCGGCCCCCCTTAGATCGGTCACGATCGTTTCAGCCTGGAACTCATTGTTTGCGATGCAGAATATGGCCATTGACATACGCGCGATTCTCCTACCTGGCGCCAGCCACCGCTGGCTTTTTTCTCCTTCCACTCAACCAGAAACCGGGGTGGCGCGCAATCGGGGCAAAGCCCGTTTGTAGCTGCGGGTATTTGTGCACGGCGCCCTCAGCGGCCCCCTGGAACATGGCCGTGGGCCGCCCTTCGCAGACGGTCGGCGATCCCCCTCCACTCCCGGCCCTCGGGCACCACCTCGGCGATAATCAACTCCGCGCCGGCTTCGTCGCATTGATGAAGTTCGGCGTAGATCGCGCGCGCGTAGGCTTGCGCGTCGCGTGCAATGATCGCCACGCGTCCGAATTTCTCCCGCAACGGAATCCGTGTGTGCGTCACCACGTGGATTTTTTGGCGCGGAAAACCGAACCCGGAAACTCGCGCCGCCAAATCCGCCTCGTCCGTCCAATCCAGGAC
The DNA here is from genome assembly GCA_035511075.1 of Vulcanimicrobiaceae bacterium. Lineage (GTDB taxonomy): Bacteria > Verrucomicrobiota > Verrucomicrobiia > Limisphaerales > Palsa-1400 > DATAUD01. The sequence continues at coordinate 12,729 of DATKFW010000150.1, read as the reverse complement.
CACTAATTTTGCCCTGGGCGAATAATGCCTGGGCAGCAGGCCCGGGCTGCGCAACGCGCCTGTTGGGCCACCGCCAACCTCCAGATCGCCCCCGCCTATGACCGCCAGGAGCGATTCGGCGTGGATCATTCCCGGCCGCAACAAGCGCGGCGGCGAACTCGAAAGGTCCAGAACCGAAGATTCAATCCCCACTTGCGACTGGCCGCCGTCCACAATAAGAGGGATCTTGTCCCCCAGGCTTTTCCAGACGTGTTGGGCAGTGGTGGGCGAAAGCTGGTTGGCTCGATTCGCGCTCGGCGCTGCCAGCGGAAAGCCGCAGGCTCCAATCACAGCTTGAATGAACGGATGACTGGGCCAGCGCACCCCGACCGTCCCACCCCCCGCCGTGACAACCGCAGGGATTTCCTCCGAACGCGGCACGACCAGCGTCAGAGGCCCCGGCCAGAAAGCCGCCGCCATTTTATCCGCCAGAGGCGGCCAGTTCGATGCGCATCGCCGCGCCAATTCCATGCCGGCGACGTGGACAATGACCGGATTTTCCAGCGGCCTTTCCTTAACGTCGTAAATGCGCCGCACGGCGCCGGGGTCCCACGCATTGGCTGCCAGCCCATACACCGTTTCAGTGGGCAGGGCGACCAACTGCCCGCAACGCAACAGTTCCGCCGCGCGCCCCACCGCCTCGGCAAAAAGCGCCGCCGTATGAATTGAAAGAATTTCCGAACGCATTGGTTCCATTTGGACACTAGCAAAATTGGCCAACTCTTCCTACACTTTCCAGATGCTCGACGCGCTGACCAGACAACTGGCGAATAATGAATCGTTGACCGACGCCCAGGTTTCAGGCGCGGTTGAGGAACTCGCCGACGCGGCTGTCACTAGCGAAATCAAGGCGGATTTTCTGACCGCGCTGGCCCGCAAAGGTGAAACGGTCGGGGAAATCGCCGCCTTCGCCCGGGAAATGCGCGCAAGGGCGATTCAGCCGCCCATTGATTCCCAGACGCGCGCCCTGCAAATCCTGGACGTTTGCGGTGCCGGCGGCGACCGTCTCAACACCTTCAACATTTCGACAACAGTGGCGATTATCGCCGCGGCTGACGGCGTTCCTGTTGCCAAGCACGGCAACCGCGCCGTCACATCCCAGGCGGGCAGCGCCGACGTGCTCCGGGCGCTGGGAGTCAAAATCGATCTTCCGCCGGAGGAGGCGGCCCGCTCGTTGCGCGATTTTCATTTCGCGTTCTTTTTTGCGCCCGATTATCACCCGGCGTTCAGGCAGATCGTTCCGGCGCGGCGCCTGTGCGGCGAGCGCGGCCAAAAAACGATTTTCAATTATCTCGGACCGCTGCTTAATCCCGCGCGTCCGGCGCTCCAACTCATCGGCGTGCCGCATCCCCATTTGTGCCTGCCAATCGCGACCGTATTGCAATCGTTGGAGGTGCGGCGCGGCATGGTTGTCAGCGGCTCGGTTCCGCCCGATGGAAATTCGCTCCGGCATCTGGACGAACTGTCCACGCTGGGGGAAAACACTGTCGTGGAGTTCCACCATCCGTGCGCTCTGGCCCAGTCGTCGCTTCTACCGGAGAATTTTCCGATCCAACCCGCCACCCTGTCGGACCTGGCCGGCGGAGACTCCCAGACAAACGCCGAGATTGTGCGCCGGGTGTTGACGGGCGAAGATCGCGGTCCAAAGCGCGACGCCGTGTTATTCAACGCCGCCGCGGCGTTGTTCGTTGCCGAAAAGAGCCGTTCGCTGGCCGAAGGTTGGGAACGGGCCGGGCAAGTGATCGATTCCGGCAAGGCGCTCGTCAAGCTCAACGAGCTTATCGCTTCTCATTGAATTCCTTCCGCCCGTATTTCGCGGCCCGAATTCTTTCAACCAGATCTTGCAATTCCACTCCCGGCTCCAGCCCTTTCCATTCCATCCCCAGTCGCTCCCGCGCGACCTGGCACATCGCCAATTCCCAGCGGTCGCGCGACAACGTTACGGGCGGAGGCTGGACAGACCCTTGAATCAGCAATCCGTTCCGGGTTCGTCGTTGCGCCGCGCCCGCAATTTTACGGCCATGCCAAAGAAGATCGTCCTTTTCGGCGCCGACAAAACATTGCCCTGGAATTTCCTTTTGACGTAGCGGCGAGAGTGACGTGGGCACATTCATCCGGCCGAAAGCGTCGCGGAGCCATTCGTGGAGGACCTGGTAGCTCTCCGCCGCTTTGAACCGATGCCAAAAGTGTTCCGGCGGGAAAATCAGGCTGTAAGTCCAATCCCTGTCATGCGGCACCAGCCCGCCGCCGGTCAGACGCCGCACCAGCGGACGCAACGCCGTCAATTTTTCGATTTCCTCGAATTTCTGCGAGTAGCCGAAGCTCGCCGCCGGCTCCGTCCATCCGTAGAACCGCAGCACGGGAGAACCCAGATCCGGCGCGGATTCCAGCAGCGCCTCGTCCATCGCCATATTGTAGTCGAAGGCTTGTCTGCCCTCGCGCAACACAAGCCAGATGGATTGCTCCAATTGCGGATCCGTTTTCACTGAGTCGTCATCGCGAGGGACCTTTTCAATATCTTTTTCCCCGTCGGGCATTCGGCCGAGATTTCGCAATCTGCGCAACCCGGATTCCGCGCGAAGCAGCGGCGCCGTCCGTGCCAGATGAGCAAATGGCTGAAGAGCGTCCACTCGCCGGCCGGCACACATCTTTGCAGGTCGGCCTCGATTTTCTCCGGCGCGGATTGACGGGTCAAACGGAGCCGCTCCGAAAGCCGCGCCACGTGCGTATCCACGACGATTCCAACGCTGATGTCAAACGCATTGCCCAAAACCACATTGGCCGTCTTGCGGCCGACCCCGGGCAATTCGATCAATTCCTCCATCGTCCGGGGGACGTGCCCGCCGTACTTTTGCACCAGCGTCCGGCACGCCGCCTGGATGTTTTTCGCCTTGTTGCGATAAAGGCCGATCCGTCGTATGGCCGCTTCAAGTTCGGCGGAACGCGCCCGGGCAAAATCGCCGGCCGTGCGATACTTCTTGAAAAGACCCGGTGTCACCAAATTGACCTGTCGATCGCTGCATTGGGCGGAGAGCATGGTCGCCACCAGCAATTCGAGCGGATTGGAATGCGCCAGTTCGCAATGCGCATCGGGGTAGGCTGCCCGGAGTCCGGCAATAATCCGTAGAATGCGCTGGCGTGTGCTTTGAAGGGTTTCGCGGGCCATATCGCTTCTTTGAGAATAGGTGCGATGCTATTTGCCGCAAGGTTTTTTAGGGTTCGCGCCGGCTTGTAAAATCTGTTCTAGCCTCGCTTTGGACCGTTTTGCAAAACAGTCTTTCGCAATTCCAACATCTCAATACCCCCGATTAGCGCGCCATAACAGCACACCGCCAACCGCCTGGAAAATGAAATTCGGTAGCCAGACGATCAGAAACGGGGCGCGCTCAGGATGGCTCACCCACGCCTGCGCCAGGACCACAAAACTGTAATAAACGAGCATCAGCAGCAAGGCCGTCGCCACACCCACGCTGGTTTCCCGGCGGTGCGCGCGTATCCCCAGCGGAATGCCCACCAGCGTGAACCCGATGCACGCAAACGAAAATGCCACCATGCGATGCAGATATACCAGCACCGGCGTTGTCGCGTCAACTATAAGTTGCTTGACCGCCCGCGGTGTCGTCGTCGCGATGCCCGCGCTGCGCTCCAGGTCCCTGAGTCGCTGGCGCAACTGCCGGTACGTCATGTCGCTGATCCCCACCGTCAATATCGATTGCTCCTCCGTATCAAGAGGGATGGGAAATGTGACGTCGCCTCCGTTCAATCGCGGAAGCCAGCCGTTTTCCGGGCTCAAGACCCAACTGTCGGCCGAGTGTAGGGTGAGAATCAGACCATGGTGGGCGACATCCGATTGGAAGTCGCCTGTCGGCCCTTCCACCCATTGTTCGCCGGCGCTGCCGGAAAATTGGGCCACCTTCACATCGTAGAGGTTGGTGCCCACCTTTTTTCCGGCCAGGATCGTCCAATCGCCCAATTGCACGGATTCGCCGCCGCGCAGGACATTGGAGGGATCGCGGGAGTTGGCCTGAAAAATCAGCTTCAGATACGCCACGCGGCTGGCGGGGGCGACGTAGAAGTTCAGCCACGCACACAATCCGCTGACGGCCACGCTCAACAGAAGCACCGGGGAAATCAGGCTGATCAAACTGATGCCGCTGGCGCGCGCGGCCGTGAGTTCCTGGTCGGCGCTGAAACGCCCGAATACCAGCAAAGCGGCCGTTAACATGCCGATGGGCAGCGCGAACGCCAGCACGTACGGAATAAGGAGCAGGACACCATGGCAGGCCACTCCCAGAGTCAATTGCCGTTTGACCAGCAGTCCAAGAATTTGCTTGAGAACGTTTCCCAGTAGGAGGACCAACGTAAACACAAACACCGTCATCCCCAGCGTCGCCAGCATTTGGCGCGTCAGGTATAGGTGCAGGGTCCTCATCCGAATTATGAATCATAAATTACAAAGTATGAAATTGAAAGCCGCCTGCCCTGCCCCCATTTCATAATTCATAATTCATAATTCATAATTTCCCCACGTTCCGCGCTACTGCCCCTGCTGCCGTGCCGATTCGTCGGCGGCGTCGAATGCATGTTGCAGCGCCACGAGGTCTTCGCCCGGTTTGAGCGAATCCAGAATCGCCTGTTCCGCCTTGAGCTGTTCGGGCGAGTAGGCCGCCGCTTTGATGGAAAGACCGATTCGGCGCTCGCCTTTGTCAATCTTGATGACGCGCGCGGTGACTTCCTGGCCCACTTTGAGCACGTTCTTGATCTTGTCGGTCCGTTCCTCGCTTACCTGCGAGATATGCACCAGCCCGTCAATGTCGTGCTGCAAGCCCACAAACGCCCCAAAGCTGGCCAGCTTGGTCACCTTGCCGGTGACCAGGTCGCCCACTTTGTAGAAGTTGTCAATGTTGCTCCAGGGATCGATCGTCAATTGCTTGACACCGACGGATATGCGCTGGTTGGCCTTGTCAACTTCCAGGACGATAGCCTCCACTTCGTCCCCCTTCTTGAATACTTCGGAAGGATGATTGATTTTGCGCGTCCAGGAAATGTCCGAAACGTGGATCATGCCGTCCAGGCCTTCCTCCAGTTCGATGAATGCGCCATAACTGGTGAGGTTGCGAATCTTGCCTTTGACCTTGGTGCCGGCGGGATATTTCTCCATGGCCTTGTCCCACGGATTGGTTTCAAGCTGGCGGATGCCAAGGGAAATTTTCTGTTCTTCCCGATTGATGCCCAGCACCACCGCTTCGATCTCCTGATCGGCCTTCAGGACGTCCGAAGGTTTGGCAATGCGCTTGGTCCACGAAAGCTCCGTGACATGCACCAGCCCCTCGACTCCGGGTTCCAGTTCCACAAACGCCCCGTAAGGCACCAGGTTTACCACCTTGCCTTTGACCTTGTTGCCGACCTGGTACTTGGCGTCAATATTCTCCCACGGATTGCTCAACTTTTGCTTCAGGCCGAGACTGACGCGCTCCTTCTCGCGATTGATGTCCAGAACGACCACGTCGATGTCCTGGCCCACCTTGAGAATTTCCGACGGATGACCGATGCGGCCCCAGCTCATGTCCGTGATATGGAGAAGGCCGTCGATGCCATTGAGGTCGATGAATGCGCCGAAATCGGTGATATTCTTGACAGTCCCCTTGCGGATGTCCCCGGGGGTCATCTCGGAGAGAAGCCTGCTGCGTTTGTCGTTGCGCTGCTGCTCGATGAGTTCGCGGCGCGAGAGCACGATGTTCTGGCGTTCCTGGTTGATCTTGACGACCTTGAATTCGTACGAGTTGCCGATGAATTGCGCCAGGTTCTTAGGCGGCACGATGTCGATTTGTGAGGCCGGCAGAAATGCTTCGACGCCGATGTTGACCAGCAGACCGCCTTTGACGGCGGCTTTGACTTTACCGTTAATCGTGCCGCCCTCGTTGCAAATGGTCAGGATTTTGTCCCAGTTCTTCTTGAACTCGGCTTTTTCCTTCGAGAGGACGACCATTCCCTCCTTGTCTTCGAGTTTTTCGATCAGGACATCGACTTCATCGCCGGGCTTGACCGTTTTAATGTCGTCGAATTCGTTTCCGGGGATCACCCCTTCGCTTTTGTAGCCGATATCGACGAGGACTTCCTTGGGGCGTACTTCAATGACCGTGCCTTTGACAATCTGGCCTGTGACAAAGCGAGCCGGGCTTTGTCTGAGGGCTTCTTCCATCGTGAGCATAATGATTATGACTTAAACGCAATAACAAACTGCGGGAGACTTGCGGGACGCGCCAGCGCCTACGAAGGCTCCATTGCCTACCTGACCGCGTTGCCTGGCAACGGAGGTTAAAGGTTAGGTTCCGAGTTAACTTTTTTTTCTCAGCCCAAGCGAACAGCCGCACATACGGCGTTCAGGCAGGGGATAACATACCCACCCGGGCTTGGAACGCAAGCTAATTTCCGCTCAAGGAAACCAGTCGCAGCCGGCAAAACGTAAGCGCGCCCATGTTCAGTCGCGGCCTGATAATTGCCTCGCCCATCACGCAACCGTGAAACACAGCATCTTTTGATGGCGCGGAGGCCCCCAGTCGCCTATATATTCCACCGACAGTCCGGCGAATCCCGCGAGCATTTCCATTTCCTTCAATGAATGGTGGAACGGGTCGCAGTCGAAGTGCGTCACGTTCGTTCCCGGTACGCGCGGGATGGGTTCCAGGTGCAGCGGGCCTGGGGCCGGAAAGAACGTCGCAAAAAACTTGCCGCCTGGCGCCAGCGTTTTCCTGACCTCCATCAGGCACCGTCCAATGTGATTGGAATAAAGGTGGGTAAAAACCGAAGCCGCCAGCGCGAAGTCAAATTTCGTCTCGAATTGAGCCAGGTCGAATCGGTCGCTCACCCGCAAGTTGGGCTGCTTGTCCGCGTTCGCCGGATCTTTCAGAAGTTCCTTCCGCCCCGCTTCGATCAACGACGCGTTGATATCGATCCCGTAATAGTGCTCCCTCTCAAGGTAGGGCACAAAATATACGCCCGCCCGCAAACAGCCGCAACCGATGTCCATCAGGCGATGCCGCGGCATCAGACCCATTTTCTTCAAAAATTCAAATTGCTCCAAACCGACTTCCCACATCCCGCCTACGAACTGGCGATGCTCCCCGGCGGCGATCTCCGCCTCCGTCAACTGCCGCCCGTATTGGTTTTCAGCCTGATGTTTTTCCCCCGCCTCGGCAGACCGACCTCGGCGCAGCAGCTTTTGCAATTGTTTGCGCATGACTCCCTTTGATTCTCTCGCTTTATTGTCTTGCGTCAATCGGCAATGTTGGCACATGATTTTCGGACGCTTATGGTTGCGCCAGGACCGCCTCTCTTCCGTTGAAATTTCTGGACCCATTCTTCAAACCTAAACCGGCGCGCCCGCACCCTGTCCTGCGTCCGGATCCAGTCTTCATCATCGGCATGCATCGAAGCGGCACCTCTGCTTTGGGTGGTGCTTTGGCACCGCTTGGTTTGACCGTCGGAAAAACGGTCATGCCGCCCAGCAGCGAGGCCGGTAATCCCAAGGGCTATTACGAAAACCTCGCCATTACCGAGCTGCACGACAGATTCCTGGCATCCATCAAATCCATTTGGTGGGATCATAAGCTGGTCCCCAACAGGCGCTTCACAAGCGCCGCGGGCCGCCGCTTTCGAGACGAATTGCTTCAACTCCTGATCGACGAATTCGGCCAGGGCCGCCCCCTGATCAAAGACCCGCGCATCTGCCGCCTCATGCCGTTGTGGCTTCCGTTGATCGACGAATGGTTTCCGCTGGCTCGTTTCATCCTGCCCATTCGCCATCCCGTGGAAGTCGCCTATTCGCTGCGCAAGCGTGACGGACTCAAGCTCGACGTTGGCCTCAAGGTCTGGGCCGTGCATGTGCTCGAAGGCGAAAGGACCACCCGCCGTTTCACGCGCATGTTCACGACCTACGATCAATTGCTGCAATCCCCGGTTGAGACGGTCGCCCATCTGGCCGCGAGTTTGGATCTGGCCGCCCAGCCTGTTCCCGCCGCCGTCTCCGGGCAGGTTGACCCCGCGCTTCGTCATCATGCCAATCTGCCCTGGCCGCCCGGCGAACCCTGGCAGGACTTGACCCTTTCCATCTATCACACGCTCGTGTCCGCGGAGCCGGGCAACGAGGAGAAATTAGACCGCCTTCGCAAAGACTATTACCGCCGCGCGCGTTGATCGCCCCGAAGCCGGAAAAAGGCCGAATGGCGTTTGACGGCGCCGGCGCCTTCTGGCACTTCTGCAAGACGTGGAGACGGTCCTTTGAATCGGCCCAAAGTCAGCGTTCTAATTCCGACGTTTAACTACGCCCGGTTCCTGCCGGAGGCGATTGACTCGGTGCTATCCCAGGATTTCCAGGATTTCGAATTGCTCATCGTCGACGACTGTTCCGGCGATAACACGGACGAGGTGGTCAAACCGTATTGCTCCCGGGATCCGCGCGTTCAACTCATTGTCCATTCCAAGAATATGGGAATGGTCGCCAATTGGAACTACTGCCTCGAACGGGCGCGGGGCGAATACATAAAATTCGTATTTGGGGACGACAGGCTTTTCAGCCCCAACGCCCTGGGCAGGATGACGGCAATGTTGGACTCCCATTCGTCCGCGACTCTGGCCGCGTCCGCGCGGATCATTATCGATGAATCGTCCAACGTCGTGAATTTGTGGCGGCCCCTGGCGGAGGGCCGCCACGACGGTCGCAAAATCATCAAGGCTTGCCTAATGAAAAACGGCGAGAATCTCGTCGGCGAACCATCGGCCGTCCTCTTTCGCAAGGCGGATGCAGGGCGCGGCTTCAATCCGGACTACCGCCAGATTGTGGACGTCGAGATGTGGTTTCATTTGCTGGAGAAGGGTGACCTGATCTACACCCGCGAACCGCTCTGCGCCTTTCGCTGCCATGCGCTCCAGCAAACTGAAGTAAACACCGTCAGCGGCGTTGGCCGCAGGGAGCACGCCGTTTTCTTTTCCAATTACGCAAGCCAGCCCTGGGTCCCGCGAAAGGCCGTTCTCCCGCTCCTGTGGCACCTGCGCCGCAAGCGCCGCGCAAACCCCGACGCCACGACTGCGGAGTTGCTGGAATGTGAGCAGCGCCTCATCGACCGCTTCGGCAAAGGTTTGCGTTGGTCGTATCTGTTCTATTACGTTCGACACAGGCTCACCGTGCCGTTTCTAAACCTCCATCAGTCGCTGCAAAAGCGCCTGTCCCGCTGGCGCAACAAGCCGGGTTAATGAGGCATGTTCTTCTTGACTGCGATCCAGCGCCCGATTTGAATCCAGCGGCGCCGGGCGGAGACCGGGCGAATCTTCGTCGTGAATATCCGTTCGAATTGGTCAAGAATCCGGTTCCGATCAAACACCGCGTTGGGGGTATTATTATGAAAATACGGCTGGCGGAGATATTCCGCGTACTTGGCGTCGTCCCGGTCCAGTTCGATGATTTTTTCCACCAGCGCATCCTCGCTCGGAAAGTCGAAATAATTGAGGAAGCTCCCCGGATTGAAATCCTCGGCGACGCGCGGGTTGCCCCAATAAATCGGCAGGCACTGGGCCGCCATCGGCTGGACCAGTTTTTCGGTCGTATAGCCCGGCACCGAGCAATTTTCGAACGCTATGTTGAATTTGTACTGCGCAAGAAAGGCCTCCTTGGCAGCCGGGCCCTCCGGCAGCGCAAAGCCAACGTTGTTCAACGAGGCCCCGGCTGAGTCCACTTTCTTGTACTTCGAAAGGCGGTGAAAGAAATCTATCCGCTTTCGGGTCTTCTTGGAATGGACGTTCTTGACAACAAACGCGCAGAACTTTGTTTGTGACGCCATGCGCGCGCAGGGGTCCTCGTCATTCTTGATCAACCGCGCCGGATTGACCGCCAGCGCGTAATACGGCAGCCGAAAATGGCGCGGATCGTCCAGGTACCGGCAAGTAAACGCGTAATCGCACCGCCGAAAATCGGGCGCAAATTCCTCCGTGGAAAAATAAATGCGGACGCAATTGTAAAGCCATTGCTGTTGGGTCGGCCCGTCCGCGTAAATGACAAACTCCGGCTGGTCGCAAATTTGCACGTCGAAGCGCTCGCTCAGGAGCTTGAAGAAGAAATTCGCCGTCTTCTGAAAACCCGGCCAGAAATTGCAAAAATCGATGTTCACCCGCTGTTTCACGCCCGAACCGTTAACGGCCCTAAAATGCGATGTCAAGGGCGCGCCGTCCCGATCCGCACCATTTTCCATTCAAATCATTCGAGGTAACAGCGCGACCACCTTTTTGCGCCAAGCAATGGCGTACCTGATCAGCCGATTATTATTGACTTGGTCCATAAAGCCTCAGACCGTACGCGCAGAGGTAAATTCTTTTATGAAAAACATATATCTCGTCCATTTGGGCCTGCTGCTGTTAGCCTCGCCAGTCGTCGTGCAAGCCCAATTCACCTATACCACAAATGGCGGCGCCGTCACCATCACTGGCTACACTGGGACTGCCAGTTCTGTGACCATTCCCTCCGAGACCAACGGCCTGCCGGTCACCAGTATCGGAGATTACGCCTTTGCGGTCCCCTGGCCCTGGACCCCCGGCAACCCTCCCGACACCGTCACCAGCATCACCATTCCCGAAAGCGTCACCAGCATTGGGCCTAATGCGTTCGCTTACCGCCAGGTTCTTTTCAATATCACCATTCCCAACAACGTCACCAACATTGGGGAAAATGCGTTTGAGGGGTGCATAAGTCTGCCCAACGTCACACTTCCCGCCAGCTTGTTAAGTATCCAAGACTCTGCTTTCGCTTCCTGTTACAGCCTCAGTAGCATCAACGTGCCCAGCGGTGTCTCCGATATTGGGGATTATGCATTCTACCAATGCGAAAGCATTACCAACATGGCTATCCCGAGCAGTGTCACCAATATCGGCGAATATGCGTTCTTCGGGTGCTTCAGCCTGACCAGCATCACCATCTCCAATGGCGTCACCAACCTCGGCGATTATTCATTCGCAGAATGCAGGACCCTAACCAACGTCACAATTCCCGGCAGCGTCACCATTATCGGGGACCAGGCATTCGCAGATTGCACGAGCCTGACCAACGTCACCATTTCCAATGGCGTCACCAGTATCGGGTATCAGGCATTCGCAGACTGCACCAACCTGAATGGCGTTAGCATTCCCAACGGCGTTTCCATCCTCGAGGATTGTGCGTTTTCAAACTGCACCAGTCTTCTCAGCGCAACGATTCCCGGCAGCGTCACTTACATTGGCCTCTTTGCTTTCTACGGATGCTCCAGCCTGACCAATCTCAGCATCTCCAACGGCGTTATTGGAATCGGGGAGAATGCCTTCGCGGAATGCACCAACCTGAGCAGCGTCACGATTCCCGGCAGCGTCCTCGGCATCGAAGAAGATGCGTTCTTTGACTGCACCAGCTTGACCAGTGTGTTTTTCCAGGGCAACCCTCCAACCGCTGATGCGTCGGTCTTGTTTTATGACACCGACGCGACGGTCTATTATATGCCGGGCGCCAGCGGCTGGACTTCCCCATTCGGCGGTCGTCCTGCCGTGCTATGGAACCCGTTGATCCAAGACAGAGGACCCAGCTTTGGCGTCAGCAATAATCAATTTGGATTCAACATCACCGGCACGGCCAACATTCCTATAGTGGTGGAAGCAACCACCGATCTGGCGAGTTCCATTTGGACTCCCCTCATAACACTCACCCTGACCAACGGTTCGTTCTATTTCACCGACCCACTGAGCGCGAACATCTCCAACCGTTACTACCGCATTAGCCCGCCGTGAGAATTCAGAGCGCCGTTGTTCGAGTCAGATCTCTGCAAAACTCTCCCAGGTCTGGCCGAAAAAACGACTCCACATTTGGTCGTTTTTGGCATCAAAATGCAAAATATGCCAAATACGTAGGCCGGCTCCTGCTTCTCCGGCGGGTAACATGAACGATTTTTAGGGCAACTTCGAACACGGGCATTCATCTTACCCAAACAACTCAAATGTGGGCTATCGCGTTGACATACCGGCCAGTCGGCGCGATAATCTGGAACTGCGACGTAGGGCGCATCGGTGCATGTCGAAAGGGCAAGGCCCACCTACAGAACGTGATCAATAATTGCGCCGATGGTTAATTTCGAAAATCTCAGGAAACAGGCGAAACAATATCTGCGTTGGCATCGCGAGCGGTATTATCCGGTCGCCGCCATTATCCGGGAACATTTACCTCGGTTCCGTCGGCTTTCCGATCAGGAGATTCTGAAGGCAGATTTTTGTTTAGCCGACGCGCAGGAACTCGTTGCGCGCAAAGAGGGCTTCGATGGATGGCAGGCGCTAAAAACAGGAGCTTCTACCGCCATGCCAGAGTCACTCAAACAATCCCAGCCGATTCTCAACTCCGTGGCCGCGCACTTGTATGTTCGCGACCTCAAAGCATCCACCGACTTCTTCACCACGAAGCTCGGCTTCGCCATCGACTTTATCTATGGTGATCCGCCCTTCTACGGACAGGTGAGCCGCGACAACGCCAAGCTCGTGCTACGTTACATGGATGAGTCTTTTTTTGCCGAAGACATCCGTCAGCGGGAGGGCTTGCTCTCCGCCTCCATCACGGTGGCCAGCGCGGACGAGATCAAGCAACTCTTCCTTTCCTACCAAAGCGCCGGAGCGCCTCTCGCTCAGTCC